>NZ_AP025286.1:2807588-3119542 GCF_036492245.1 Treponema bryantii
ATCGCCATTGCAATTGAACCGACCTGTCTCTCATTAAAACTATTTTCAAAACCTGTTTTTTTAACGTCTACTGAACTTTTTTCTTCTAAATCCTCAGAAAAAAAAGAACTGTCTATAACTTCTTCTTCCATCAGAGTTTTCCCCTACAACGTTTTCATTAATTATAGCACAGTTCTTTTATTCTGCAATATTTTTTTAGGCTGCGTTACTCACCGCGTCCAAGCTTAAATGCCTTTTTGTTCATTTCAAGGAACTGAGGCTTAACCAGCTTTTCAATTGCAGCAAGCCATGCGTCCTCCGGGAAGTCCATATATTTAGAAAGAAGTCCCATCAGAACAATGTTTACAGACTTTGCAGTTCCTGCCTGCTCAGCGAGAGTAAGACAATCCAGAGCATCAACCTTAAGACCTGCTGCTGTCATTTTTCCAACCAGGTCTTCAGGATATTCTGCCGCGCCGGTAATAACTGGCATCGGGTCAATCTTCTGAGTATTCACAACAATCTGTCCGCCCTTGCGAAGATATTCAGTGTAGCGCGCAGCCTCAAGCAATTCAAAAGAAACAATAAAATCTGCCTCGCCCTTATCAACGATTGGTGAATAAACCTTGTCGCCATAGCGTACATAAGTTACAACCGAACCGCCGCGCTGGCTCATACCATGAACCTCGCTAACCTTTACATCGAAGCCTGCATCAAGCAGAACCTGTCCCAAAGTTTTAGACGCAAGCAAAGCACCCTGGCCGCCCACGCCAACTATCATTATATTTTTTACCATAATAATCTCCATCATTAAGGAGGGGGAAGTCTCCCCCTGCGCCCGCACTACGTTGCGGGCTACCCTCTCTGCGGGGACACCCCGCAACGCCCCCAGTAAACAGCAGAGTTCATTTTATTCACTTAAAGTTTTTTTCCATTCAGCAAGCGACTTCTGATATTCTTCACGTTCTGTTTTTGGAAGAAATTCAGTCGCATACGATCCTGCTGCAAGACCTTTCTCTCTCATTTCTATAAACTTTGACACATAAGCTTTACAAGCTTCTTCCTTTGTAAAAGTGAATGGTTCTTTTACATACTCTGTGTTTGATGTACTAGTATTGCTATATGCAGGATTTCTATTCGCATTATAATTGTAATTGATAATTGAAACATCCCCCGAATAATCGCCATATTCAAGTTTATAACTAGAACCTTCCTTATAAAGAACTGCACCATCAGGGAGGGAAAGATATTTTAAGGGAATATAGCTTGTATATTCGTTATCTCTTTTTCTCAGTTCAAGAACAAGAGTTCCATCTGGATTTATAACATAACACTCGTAATCATTGTCTTCAAGTCTTCCATCTGTAATATAAGAAGCATCTTTATAAACAACTGTTACATTATGATCTAGAGAAGTAGAATATCCGGAATAAGAATCAGATGCGTAGTCTATTCTATAAAGATTATTATTTCCAATTGTATCCAAATCATCCAAAGACTGCCCAGCTACAATTACTTTATTGTCACTAACATAAGTCTTTTCGAATACAGGAACAGCCTTTTCAATAGTCCAATCCGCTGTATTATATCGATAGCAAACACCTTCTCCATAAACTGCAAGATTCTCATATTTTCCATTTTTATAAGTACCGGTTATATAAAGATAAGCTTCAGGGAAGTTTCTGCCTCTATCCGACCAGCTTGCAAGATGCCAGAAGATAACAGCTTTAGAATCTTCCAAAACAACTCGAACAGTACCAAAATCTCGTGTTGCATACATTTCCAGAAAAATGTCTACATCATCAGATGAATACATTGTCAGGAAGTCATCTCTTGCACTCTTAAGGGTATCTCCAATAACACCAATTCTTATGTTCTTTCCAAATTCAAAGTCTTCTGTTTGCGAAATACAGTATTTCAATATAAACAACAGAAGATCTGAGTTTGTAGATATTTTAGACTCACTAACAGAAATGCTATCCTGTTCTGCTAAATTTACAAGTACAGGTTCAGCTGCCCGTGTAAGGCTTCTGTTGTCTGTTCCGAGCATCTCAGCAAAATCAGCTGCTGTAACAGGAAGATTTTTCAAAATCTCGTTAGGTGTTACAGTTTCTGGATTACCACTGCCAATAGTATTATTACAACCAATAAACGCCATACAAAGTACAGCGATCAAAATCAAAATAATCTTTTTCATTACAACGCTCCAAACTTACACATCTGTGAACAAACACCACAGCCAACACATAATGTTGTATCAATCTTTGCCTTGCCGCCCTTCATTGCGATGGCAGGACATCCAATCTTCATACACATCTTGCAGCTCTTACATTTTGCTTCATCAACCTTGAGCGGTGGATTGTGCTTAACTTCTTTGAGCAGTGCACATGGACGGCGGCTGATAATAAGGCTTGGCTCTTCAACTTCGAGTTCTTCCTTAACAGCAGCTTCACACTCAGCAATGTTATATGGGTCTACTACGCGAACACGGTTAATTCCCATTGCCTTAGCCAACGCTTCGAGATCTACGCGGCCGGCAGGGTCACCATAAAGGTTCTTTCCAGTTGTAGGATTCTGCTGATGTCCTGTCATACCTGTAATTGAGTTATCAAGAACAATTACTGTAGATTTAGACTGATTATAAGCAATTGTTGCAAGACCTGTCATACCAGAGTGCATGAATGTTGAGTCACCAATTACAGCAACAGATTTCTTTTCATTCTCTGCTCCACCAGCCTTGTTCCAGCCGTGAAGTCCACTGAAGCTTGCACCCATACAAAGAGTAACATCCATTGCGCTGAGCGGTGCAACTGAACCCAAAGTATAACATCCGATATCACCAAATACAGTTACCTTAAGCTTGTTCAAAGCGTAGAACATACCGCGGTGTGGACAACCTGCACACATAATAGGCGGGCGAACAGGAATTGCAGTATCAAGTTTTGTTCCCTGTGGAACTTCTTTTCCAAATGCAGCAGCAACAAGATTCTGGCTGAATTCGCCGCAGATCGGGAACATATCTTTTCCATGAATCTCAACTGAAAGTCCAAGACCACGAACAAATGTTTCAATAACAGGATCAAGTTCTTCAACAACAATCAGCTTTTCAAGACCTTCTGCGAACTTGCGGATCATATCTCCAGGAAGAGGATTTACCATTCCAAGCTTCAAAATATTTACGCTGTCACCAAGAACTTCCTTTACATACTGATATGAAGTTGATGAAGTGATGATACCAGTTTTAGCACCAACATCTTCTATCTTATTAATACCAGAAGTCTCACTCCACTTGGCAAGATCAGCCATTCTCTGCTCAACAAAAGGATGGCGGCGGATAGCATTTGCAGGAGCCATAACGTACTTGCTGATATTCTTTTCATAAGTCTTGTGCTCAGGAACAACACGTTCAGCTGGCTCAGTAATACTCTGGCTGTGAGCAACGCGTGTACACATCTTGTACAAAACAGGAGTATCAAATTTTTCACTGATTTCAAAAGCCATAGCGGCAAAGCGGCGTGCCTCATCGGCATCACTTGGCTCAATCATAGGAACCTTAGATGCAATAGCGTGATGGCGGCTGTCCTGCTCATTCTGAGAAGAATGCATTCCAGGGTCATCTGCAACACCAATAACAAGACCGGCATTAACGCCAGTATAGCTCATTGTGTAAAGAGGATCGGCAGCAACGTTCAAACCAACGTGCTTCATACCACAGAATGCGCGGCGTCCAGCCAGACACGCACCAAAAGCCGACTCAAGAGCAACCTTTTCATTCGGTGCCCATTCACAATAGATTTCCTTAAATCTTGCTGCTTCTTCAGTAATCTCCGTACTTGGAGTTCCCGGATAACTTGAAATAACTTCACAGCCCGCTTCAAACAAACCACGCGCAGCTGCGGCATTTCCTAACATCAGTTGTTTCATTGTATTCCCTTATAAAATATTTTTTTTAAGTGAGAATGTAATTTTACAGCGATTTTAAAGAATGGTAAATAGTCGACTACCCTGTCTATATAGCTATTTAAACTTGATTTTATAGCTATCTGAATTTATAATAACCTTGCAAAGGAGGCTATCATGAATACAGTTCCTATGTACGAAGCAAAAAACAAATTGCCGCTATTTATGCATCAGGCAGAAGAATCGGGCCCGGTTTTTGTCACCCGCAGAAATAAAATTGCAGGTGTTATCCTTTCTATTGATGATTACAACAAACTGCTTTCAAAGCAGCCCAAAAAAACAATTCTTGAAGCTGCAGAAGAATTCCGCAGAAAAACCGCCGGCACATTAACAAATGAAGATATCGATAAGATTTTTGATGTTAGGGATCATACTCCTGACTCTTATGAAAGCCATGTTTTTGATGGAGTATTTGACGCCGAATGATTTATGAAGAAGAACCTCATTACCTGTTAGACTCAAATATAATTTCCGAAATTATTAAACCGGAACCAGACTTTAATGTTATTTCCAAAATTGCAGAACATAATTCTGATTGTGCAATCTGTACGCCAGTATGGCAGGAAATTCTATATGGATTATATCGAATGCCGGAAGGAATGAACAAAAAATATCTTGATAACTTTATCAATGATGATGTTCATGAAAATTTCAAGATTAAGAATTTTACGGAAAAGGCCGCTGCAATTCAGGCTGACTTGAGGGCAAAACTCGAAAAAACAGGCGCCCCAACTCAAAAAGAAGACAGCATGATTGCCGCCATCGCACTTGCAAACCACATGGTTTTAGTCACCCGAAATACTAAGCACTTCACCGCCATTCAGCAGGTCAGCGACCTGCTGATTGAAAACTGGTTTGAAGCTTAAAACTCATTTCCAGGGAAACGAGGAATCATATCTGTGGCTTTTTTGATTTCTGCGTCGCTTGGAATGTAATCTCCCATTTCTCCGTCGTTGAAGGCCTTGTAAGCATACATATCAAAATAGCCGGTTCCTGTAAGACCAAAGACAATGTTCTTTGCCTCGCCAGTCTCCTTACACTTCATTGCCTCATCAATTGCAACACGGATTGCGTGGCTGCTTTCCGGAGCCGGCAAAATACCTTCAATGCGGGCAAAATCTTCTGCGGCCTGGAAAACAGAAGTCTGTTCTACAGAGCGTGCCTCAAGCAAGCCCTGGTCGTAAAGCTCACTTACAATGCTGCTCATTCCGTGGTAGCGCAGTCCTCCGGCATGGCTTGCAGAAGGCATAAAACCGCTTCCAAGAGTGTACATTTTCTGAAGCGGGCAAACCTTACCGGTATCGCAATAGTCATAAGCGTAAACACCCCGGGTCAGGCTAGGACAACTTGCAGGTTCAACCGCGATAATCTTATAATCAGCCTCACCGCGGAGCATTTCACCGGCAAATGGAGAAATCAAACCACCGAGGTTACTTCCACCGCCCGCACAGCCAATGATGATATCAGCTTTTACGCCGTACTTGTCCAGGGCGGCCTTAGTTTCAAGACCAATCACACTTTGGTGCAGGAGAACCTGGTTCAAAACAGAACCAAGCACATAGCGGTAACCTTCGTGGGTCATTGCGTGTTCAACAGCCTCGGAAATTGCACAGCCTAGTGAGCCGTTAGTTCCCGGGAACTCGGCATTTATGCGGCGACCAACCTCTGTATTCATGGAAGGAGAAGGAGTTACATTTGCACCATAAGTGCGGATTACCTCACGGCGGAAAGGCTTCTGCTCATAAGAGCACTTTACCATATAAACAACGCAGTCCAGACCAAAGTAAGAGCTTGCCATAGAAAGGGCAGTTCCCCACTGGCCGGCACCGGTCTCGGTTGTCACACCCTTGAGGCCCTGTTTTTTTGCGTAGTAAGCCTGGGCAATGGCAGAGTTCAGTTTATGGCTGCCCGAAGTATTATTGCCTTCAAACTTGTAGTAAATGTGAGCCGGAGTTCCAAGCTTCTTTTCCAGACAGTAAGCGCGGACAAGAGGTGCCGGGCGGTACATTTTATAGAAGTTTCTGATTTCTTCCGGGATTTCGATATAAGCGTCAGTTTCGTTGAGTTCCTGGGCCACCAGCTCCTTACAGAAAACCTTTTCCAGTTCTTCTGCAGTACAAGGCTTGTGAGTCTGAGGATTCAAGAGTGGAGCCGGTTTCTTTTTCATATCTGCGCGGACGTTATACCAGGCCTTAGGCATCTCCGATTCTTCAAGATAAATTTTATAAGGAATTTCCTTTGCCATAATATAACCTCCGTTGGCACTTTTTTTTGAGAAAATCGTGTGTTTCTTTTTAGAGAAACAAATAACAGTTTGTAATATATAACAGGAAGTTATTTCTGTCAATATTTTTTGAATATCACCAGTTTAAAATACAAAAGGCGGCACAAAGCCGCCCTGTTTTTATAAGTTTTCTTACTAGGAATCAGCCTGCATAACCTTGAATGGGTCTTCTGTGCGGTACATTTCACGCAGCTTAGGCTTTTCGATTTTTCCTGTAGGATTACGAGGAACCGGCGCAAAAATAATCTTGCGAGGTCTCTTGTACTTTGGAAGCTCCATACAGAAATTGTTTACATCTTCTTCAGTACAGGTGTAGCCCTGCTTTACTTCGATGATTGCTGCCGCAATTTCTCCAAGACGCTTATCAGCAAGACCAATAACAGCAACGTCCTTAATTGCTTCCATCTTGTGGAGGAAGTCTTCAATCTGAACAGGATAAAGGTTTTCACCACCAGTAATGATAACGTCCTTCTTGCGGTCTACGAGGTAGATAAATCCGTCAGGATCCATCATTGCCATGTCACCAGTGTAAAGCCAGCCTTCGTCATCCATAACCTCAGCAGTAGCCTCTGGATTCTTGTAGTAGCAAACCATAACGCCAGGTCCGAATACAGCAAGCTCACCTACATCACCATGCTTAACTTCCTTGCGGTTTTCATCAACAATCTTAACCTTCCAGCCATAACCAGGAATTCCGATTGCACCAATTTTGTTGTCGTTGCCAACACCAAGGTGAACACAACCAGGTCCAATACTTTCTGAAAGTCCGTAGTTTGTATCGTAGTCGTGATGTGGGAAATATTTTTTCCAGTCTTCAATAAGCTTCTTTGGAACAGGCTGAGCACCAATGTGCATAAGGCGCCACTGATCAAGATGGAAGTCAGAAATCTTAAGGTCACCTCGGTCAAGGCTGTCGAGAATATCCTGAGCCCAAGGAACAAGAAGCCATACAATAGTACAAAGTTCATCAGATACAGCTTTAAGAACTGTTTCCGGCTTTGTACCGCGAAGAAGCACAGCTTTACTTCCGGAAATCAAAGACCCAAACCAGTGCATCTTGGCACCTGTGTGGTAGAGCGGCGGAATACAAAGGAATACATCATCCTTTTTCTGACCGTGGTGCTGCTGTTCAACTGCAGCAGAGTGCATAAGGGCACGGTGCTTATGAAGGATAGCCTTAGGGAAACCAGTTGTTCCCGAGCTGAAGTAAATTGCAGCTTCATCATCATCTGTAAGTTCAATGTCCAGATTTTCAGAAGAATAGTTCATTACAGAAGAAATATAGTTTTCTGAGAAAGTTGGAGTAAGACCTTCGCCAACATAAATGAGAAGGCGGCGGTTCATGATTTTTTCTGAAATTGTTTCAAGACGGCCAATAAATTCAGGGCCAAAGAAAAGTACAGAAATATCAGCAAGATTCAGACAGTAGTCAATTTCATCAGATGCATAGCGGAAGTTGAGAGGAACAGCGAGGGCACCTGTCTTCAAAATACCAAAATAAATAGGAAGCCACTCAAGGCAGTTCATAAGAAGAATACCTACTTTGTCGCCTTTACGAACACCGCGCTCAAGCAAATAGTGAGCACAGCGGTTAGCCTTTTCGTTAAAAATGCGCCAGCTGATTTCGCGGCGGTAAGGAAGATTAGGCTCCGGCTGGGTAAGGTCAAATTCCTTCCAGGTCATGCGGCGGGTGTCTTTTACTTCCGGGTTTAATTCTACAAGCGCGCAGTCATTTGCATACTTTTCTGCGTTGCTTTCAAGATATTTGGTGATTGGCATAGTTTTTACCTCTAACGTCATCCTGAACATACTTCAGGATCTTTTATAAATAGTTAAGAAAATTATAAAGGATAAAGTTGAAAAATAAAAGTGGAAAATCTCATCTATTTTTCTTTACATTTAGAAATTCGGTGTTATAATTTATAAATATAAAACTTGTTAGATGAGGTGGAGACATGGAAAGAATGCAATGCGATAACTGCGGACACGTTTACGATAAAGACGAAGGCGATCCAAAGAACAATGTAGCCCCAGGAACAGCATGGGCTGATGTACCAGCTGATTATAAGTGTCCTGAATGTGGTGCTGGAAAAGACAAGTTCATCATAGAATAGAAATAAATCTTTTTGATTTATATAAATTAGGGGGAAAGAGCGTTTCGAAAGAAACGCTCTTTTTTTATCGGAAAAAGCTAATTACAAATACCCAGATAAAGCCAAGTACTGTAATCATCTTAAGGCCCGTACCAAGCAGAAATCCCATAAAAGCACCAAAGGCAGCCTTAAACACACCTTCGCTTCTGCCCTCTTTATTAATAAACTCACCAATCAAAGCACCAAAGAAAGGACCAAGAATAATTCCCCATGGGCCTGTAAAGAATCCTACGATAAGACCAATTGTAGCTCCCGTAGTAGCATATTTACTGCCGCCAAATTTCTTAGTCATCGTAACCGGGAAGAAATTATCAGCAATTGAAACAACAACCGCAATAATTCCCGTTATCACAAGACACAAAAGCGAAATCGAATTGTATTCAGAAAAATAAGCCGCCAGCAGCCCTGCCCAGGCAAGCGGTGCACCAGGAAGAACCGGCACAAAAGTTCCCAAAAAACCGACCAGAAGTAAAACTCCTGCAACAATACATAAAATTACACTAATTCCAGTACTCATTTTCCTGCCTTCCCAAAGTTTTTTAATTCAGGATGGTATTTTTTCCATCTTGCAAGTTCATCATCAAATTTTGCGCCCTCAAAGGTTTTAAAGTCGCGGTCTATTTTGATAATCTCATCTTTCAAACTCACTACCGCATCTGCAATACAAGGTTCAAAAGCTTTACCCTTCTCCGCTTCAAAAACCTTAACAGCATCAGCAATAGACATAGGTTCTTTATATAATCTCGGACTAATCAGAGCATCAAGAACATCAGCTGCCCCAAGAATCCGTGCACAAAGAGGAATTGTATCTCCGGTAACCCCATATGGATAACCGCTTCCGTCCCATCTTTCATGATGATAAAGTGCCATTTCTTTTGCCGTTACATTAAAAGTTCCATCATCTATAGGAGGCATACCTTCAAGAATCTTTCTACCTTCCATTGGATGAGTTTTCATAATTTCATATTCTTCATCAGTATACTTTCCAAACTTATTTACAATATCCTGAGGAATCCTGATTTTACCAGCATCATGTAAAAGGGCTGCTAACATAAACTCATCTATCTTTGCATCAGTTAACTCCTGCGCATAATAGCCATTTGACCTCAACTGCTTACAGATTTCCTGAACATACTTGCCGGTATGATAATTATGAGTAACTCCAAATATATCAAAAGCACCAAAACTGCCGCCAACAAATTCAATAATCTTATGCTGATTTTCATTAAGATTTACGTTACGTGATTTTAGTTCGTTATTCAGCTTTTCAATGTACTCATTCTTTTCCTGAAGTTCTTTATTAGTATTAAACTGCTCAAGAGTTTTTTCATTCAGGCGTTTATAAGCACAATCTTTATCTGCATTTATAGACATAAGACGACGGAATGTTTCATAAGTTCTCTTTGAAAGCAAGTCAGTAACCAGAAAAACAAATATAAATTCAACAATTACACCAGGAACATTTTCTATAAACCAGCGCTCCTGAGTTTTTACACCGCTGAGAACCAGAGTTACAGCCGAAGAACGAAGCCAATAAGCAATTATTGTAAGAAAAAAATTGATAGTTGTAGTGATTCGAGTAAGCTTGCGGTTATAATAAAGACAGCTGATAAACGGAGCAAAAGCCCATGAAATAGTAAGAACAATTACACCTTTCATACCCAGCAGGAACACAAATCCGGAAATAGCTAAAAGTCCAAGGTACATGGAAACATACTGAAGTTTCTTATTCCAGGTTTTATTCAGTATAAAGCACGTAAAAGCCATTACCAGAGTGTATATCAAAATCATAAACGCATAAGGTGTTGGTACATACCATACACCCACATAAGTAAGAACAACAAATGAAATTGGAACTATAAGAGCGCAAAAAAGAATTGTATAGATTTTCTTATTGATATTTACAATATTCTCTGTAAAAAATGAGTCTTCTTCGGTAATCGGCATAAGAAAAGTATAACATGTGGGTATTGATTTAGCAAATTCTTGAATTAACCTAAATACTTCTATATACTTAAGTTATACTAAAAAAAAGTGGTGATGCTAAAAAAGCTTCGCACACAGGAGAATGGAAAATGGACAAACTAAAAATCTTATTGGCTAAAGGCCGCATCTACGAGTCAGTTTATGAACTTTTAAGTGACGTAGGTATTTCAATCCATCTTCCTGACCGCACATACTTCCCGACAACAAATCAGGAAGACCTCGCATTCCAGGTAGTAAAGCCACAGATTACAAGCCTTCTTCTTGCAAATAACAAGGCAGATGTTGGATTTTCTGGAAAAGACTGGGTTTATGAAAATCAGGTAGAAAACGACGTTGTAGAAATTATGGATCTGGGCTTTGACCCTGTACGCATTGTAGCTGCAATTCCTGAAGCACGCGATTTTGACAAGCTTCTTAAAGGACAGGTTACAATTGCAACAGAATATCAGGTTCTGAGCCGCAAATGGGTTGAAAACAAAAAAATCGACGGAACAATCTTCCGCACCTGGGGAACTTCAGAAGGTTTCGTTCAGGACACAGATGATTCAATCGCACAGATTCTTATCGACAACACTTCAACAGGTTCTTCACTCAAAGCAAACCGCCTCAAGATTGTAGACACTCTTATGGAATCTTCTACAAGAATGTATGCAAGCAAGGCTGCAATGGAAGATCCTGCAAAGAAGCAGAAAATCATGGAGCTCAAAATGCTCTTCGAAACAGTTTTGAACGCACGCAACCGCGTAATGCTCGAAATGAACTGCGCAGAAGACAAGTTCGACACCCTCATCAAGGGAATCCCAAGCATGAAGAGTCCAACCGTTTCCCCACTTTTCGGCGGCAACGGCTACGCAATCAAAATTGCAGTTAAGAAGTCTGAAGTACCAACTCTCCTGCCAAAGCTCCAGAGCCTCGGTGCCACAGACATCGTTGAATATGAACTTAGAAAGGTAATGCTTTAAGATAAAATTCCTCACAGAGCCAAAGAGGACACAGAGGATTTTAACAGTTTTTTCGGAGGAAGATTTTTTTGACGAAAAAGGAACTTGATGAATTAACTGAAAAGATTATTGGAATTGCAATTTCAGTACATAAAGAACTGGGACCTGGACTTCTTGAAAAGGTTTATCAAAAATGTCTAATGATTGCACTGGAAGAAAACGGTCTTAACGTTGAATCAGAAGTTCCTGTTGAAGTTATCTTTCATGGTCAAAAAATTTCAGATGAAGCATACAGAATCGATTTATTAGTTGAAAATATAGTCGTTTTAGAATTGAAATCTGCATCAAAAAATTCAGATTTATTCAAAAAACAACTTGGGACTTATTTAAAGTTAGCTGATAAACCTTGTGGTTTACTTATAAACTTTAACGAAGTATTATTAAAGAATGGAATAATCAGAGTAATGAATGGATATCTAAACTAATATCCTCTTTTGCTCTGTGTACTCTGTGAGGAATTTATTTATATGAGAACTGCTACTATAAAAAGAACTACCGGTGAAACACAGATTGAACTCACCCTGAACCTCGACGGTACAGGTAAATACGATGTTGAAAACCCAATCGGATTTTTCGACCACATGCTCCGCAGTTTCTGCAAGCACGGACTTTTTGATCTGAGCGGAACAATCAAGGGCGACCTCAACGTAGACCAGCACCACACAATTGAAGATACCGGAATTGTACTCGGCGAATGTTTCAAAAGAGCACTCGGCGACTGTGCAGGTATTTTTCGCAGCGGTTTCTTTATTTACCCTATGGACGAAACTCTCGCTCAGGCCGCAGTAGACTTTGGAGGACGTCCTTACCTCGTTTGCAACTCACAGCTCACAGGTATGCCGCTTGTAAGCATACAGAATGGCAAAGAAGGTTCTTTCCAGACAGACTGCTTTGAAGACTTCTGGCAGGGCTTTGCTAATGCTGCACTCTGCAACTTACACATCGACGTTATCCGTGGACGCAGTGATCACCACAAAATTGAAGCCTGCTTTAAAGCTGTAAGCCGCGCCATTCGCAGCGCAACAGAAATAGATGCCCGCCGCGGCGGCACAGTTCCAAGCACAAAAGGCGTTATTGTTTAAGCTTTAAAACGCAGAAGGTCCCCATGAAACTCGTAGTCTTCGGCGATTCTATCCTAAAAGGCGTAATCACAATTCCCGGTTCCGGAAAACTCTTTGACGTAACCGAGAATGATTCACTTACCCTTGCACAGAAAAAGCTTGGATTCGAGCTGGATAACCGTTCAATCTACGGCAACATCACAAGCAAGGGCCTCCTCAAACTCCAGAAGTTTTTTGAAAAAGGCGGAGAAGCAGATTTTTGTATAATTGAGTTCGGCTCAAACGACTGCGACTATGACTGGGGAACTTTTGTGCAAAAGGTTCCATTGGCAGAGTATCTGGAAAACCTTTCTCAGATGGTAAATCTCTGCCGCGCCAATAAGGTAACCCCTCTTATGATGGGACTCATACCTTATGTATGCGACGACTGGTTCAAAACAATCATAAAGGGCCAGGATGAAGAAAACATTCTGAAGTTCCTCGGTGGCACTCCAGAAACACTCGGTAAAAATCAGCTTGCCTATAAAAATGCACAGGCAGACTTTGTAAATAAAAATAATGTTCAGTTCTTAGATCCATGGAAAATCTTTGAAGGTCACAAAGAACTTATGTGCTATGACGGAATTCATCCGAATGAAAAAGGCTATGAACTTCTTGCAGATGCCTGGATTAAATTCCTGTCAGAAGTAAAAAAGGAATTCTAATGAAAGAAATAACTATATACACAGATGGCGGATGCCACGGAAATCCTGGCCCTGGTGGCTGGGGAATTGTTGTAATTGCAGACGGAGTTGCAAAGCAGCTTTCCGGCGGTGAAAAAATGACAACAAACAACCGCATGGAACTTATGGCAGCAATTACAGCTCTCACCGTAGTTCACAACACTCCCGATTTTGCAGGCAGCCATGTTACTGTAAACATCGACAGTCAGTATGTAAAAAACGGAATCACCACCTGGATAAAAAGCTGGAAAGCAAAGGGCTGGAAAACTGCCGATAAAAAGCCTGTAAAAAATCAGGACCTGTGGATACAGCTCGACAGTCTCAACGCTGGTCTCAATGTAACCTGGAACTGGGTAAAAGGCCATGCAGGAATCGAATACAACGAAATCTGTGATCAGCTTTGTCAGTCAGAAATCGCTAAATTCGAATAGCCGTAAAATCTCAAAAAAAATCATTTTTCTCTCTAAAAACTTCCTAAAAAGTTCTATCTGATACTATTTATATAGTATGAGAAATTTGATTTTTTATACTATGATTTTCACTCTGGTGCTCGCAACCAGTTCCTGTTCACAGGCAATGACACAACCGGCGGAAGAAACTCTGGAAATCAGTTTACCCGCCTGGCCTCCAGATGGCTGTTACACTGACCACTATCCTCAACTCTCCCGCTGGTACATCCAGATTGCCGGGGCCGGGTTTCAGAAATATTTTTATTCAGCGCAATCACAAATATCTGTTCAAATCAAAAAGAACCGTCCACTCTGCATAACCGCAAAGCCGATAACACTGCTTTATGACGGAAGCGAGAGTGACTATTTTAAGCCGGCCGGCTATATGTATCCTTTTTCAGAAGACTCCTCATCAAACACCACGCCCACATTAAATTGGGAACAGGGATACCTTGCAAACCTTATGCAAAAACTTTTTAAGCGCTGTAACGCAGAAGGATTGTCTCAAATTGATACTGAATATCTCATAAGCACCTTTAATTGGAGAAAAGCACAGACAGCCATCGAACAGAAAATCCATAGCGACTCAGAAATCTTTTATAATCCCTGGCTTATTCCAGAGTCGCCTGTTCTTGAAGCTGTCAGTTCACATAGTTTTAAATCCTCTCTGCTTACACCTGCGGGAATACTTTCTATAACGACCGATCAGCTTAAAAATTCTTTTATAGCCTCAGATTCTCCCCTTCTTTCCTCTTTTATTCCTGAAAATTTCTGTATAGAGCAAAAAAATCAGTTTACTGTTATGAAAAATTCCCCCATAATAATAGGCGACGGCAATAAATACGCACTTTACATCATCTGTAAAAGCGCAAAAAATATATCACTTGAGCTTATTTATCTGCCGATATACATTGAAGATATATGAAAATTTTTAAACTGGCATTATTGTTCACCATTTTCTCTGTTTCTCTTTTTGTCTGTGGCTGTAAGAAAAAAACTGCTCAGATTCCAGTTCAGAATACAATCACTGTTGAAATCACAAAAACAAATCATGCATGGTATTATTTTTCTAACTATACTTACCATTTTGTAGACCGACCGCAGAATGCACCTCTGCAGGCTCAAAAGCCCTGGACAGAAAGCATAAGAATCTCTTCTGCAAATAACGAGGCATGTACACAATATTCTGAATCAAAAGCCTTTGCTGTCGTAAACCGCCTTGGTATTCTTTCCTTTAATGATGAAGCAATTACTCTTTCACAGGATGCAAGTTTATTTACAGACCGAACTGCAGGAAATCTTGTTTTTCTGAACAATGTTCCGGTTTACTCAGTTTATAAAAGTGCCTTTTTCAATGATACAATTCTTGCACCGGATTATAAGAACGACAGTTCATCACATCTTTTCCTTTTACAGTTTGATTCACATGCAAAGATTTCATATCCTATTCTGAACTGTAATAACATCACAGACAAAACAAACTCTGAAGTAACAGATTTTTACTGGAATGGACTTGAATGGTGCTGCAGTATAAAAACTATTTCAGATATTAAAAATGAATTTTCTTATATCAGATTCAAACCTTTAATCCCACTTCTTGCCCTTTCACCTTCAACTGCAGAAGGTAAGATTGATATTGAAGAATGCGATGCTGATTTTTTCAGAAGCTGCAGAGTACATCACAATTATACTGATGCTCCAGATAGAATTAAAAAACTGCTTTCAGGTTTTGATACAAAACTTCCTTTTATAATCGAAGTAAAAAATGCAGGCGGCAGTTCACCTCGTATTTATGAAAATACAGTAGCAAACTCAAAAGAAAAAGAACTTAACGCAAAGGCTATTCTTTCTGCAAACTGGAGCGCTGCTTTGTTTGAAGATGGAACTCTTTTCCTAGAGGGCGCACTTCCAGGAAAACATATTCTTCGCAGTGGGAAAGCTGTTGCAATTCGGCTTCCAAAGCTTCCTGTAGGTTTTATATATTCTGATTTTGTAATTTCAGGAACAACTCTTTATGCAGCATGGGAAGAATCTTCGTTCTATAAAACAGGACGTGCCGGCTTCCTTCAGGTAAATCTTGAAAGAACCCTTTACAGCAGAATGATTTAGAGGTATTTGTGAAACCTATTAGAAAAATCCTTTTGATTTTTGCAAGTTTATTTCTGCTGTCTTCAATTTCTGCTCAAGAAGAGTCAGAAATTCCGGCAGATATTTCTTCTTCAGAAGAAACTGCAAAATCCATTCAACCTGCAGATTTTGTTCTTCAATTTGAACCTGGCATTTATATAAATACAGAAAGCAAACTTGTAAGTGCACCTTCTCCTGTAGTTTATCCTATTTCTGTAGGTTTTCTCTGGCCGGAACATTCAGTGTTTGCCATTCAGCCAACCTTAAGCTTTTTTATGATGCATCATCTTTTATATGAAGATAAGGCTCTGCCTGCTGAAATAGAAAACCGTACTACAACAACCCTTTCATTCATGCTGAACATTCCGGCAGTTTATTCAATTTATCTTTCCAACAGCAATTTTCAAATTACTGCAGGACTTGGAATTTTCATGAGATTCGGGATTCTTTCACCTGGTGTGAAGGAAGGAGATTCCGGCTGGTCAGGAAGTGCCGGCAGTGATGTAAAAAAGATAAACAGTTATTTCTGGGGAAATATGCGCTGGCTCTACCTTACTTTGGGTGGTAGCTGGCTATATAATTTGACCCCGCAGCTAAAGGCGGGGCCAACATTGAATATTTATCTGCCTGCGGGAGGTCTCATAAGCGACGGTTCCGCACAGGCAATGATTATTTCGGCAGGTATTAAAATCTGCCGTTAGCACCTTCGTCATTGCGAGCCGAAGGCGAAGCAATCTACTAATACATACCGCCCATATCAGGAGCTGGGGCAGCAGGAGCCTTAGGTTCAGGAATATCAGTAATTGCACATTCTGTTGTGAGGAGAGTTCCTGCTACAGATGCAGCGTTCTTCAAAGCTGAACAAGTAACCTTAGCTGGGTCGATAATTCCGGCCTCAAGCATATTTACCCATTCACCAGTACGAGCATTGTAACCAATACCCTTCTTTTCTGATTTAGCACGTTCTGCAATTACGCTTCCGTCAAGACCAGCATTTTCTGCAATCTGGCGCATTGGCTCTTCGAGAGCGCGGCGTACAATCTTAAATCCAACCTTTTCATCTTCTGTAAGGTCAGCTGGGATTTCGTTCAAAGCCTTAGAAGCTTCGATGAGTGCAAGTCCACCACCAGAAACGATACCTTCTTCAAGAGCAGCACGTGTAGCAGCAATTGTATCTTCTACGCGGAACTTCATTTCCTTCATTTCTGTTTCTGTGTTAGCACCAACGTTGATTACAGCAACACCACCAGCGAGCTTAGCAAGTCTCTTCTGGAGCTGTTCCTTGTCATAAGATGATGTAGACTTTTCGATAGCAGTCTTGATTTCTGCAACACGGTCTTTGATAGCCTTAGAAGATCCTGCACCACCAACGATTGTTGTGTTGTCCTTGTCAATCTTAATAGACTTAGCCTTACCAAGAACTTCTGTTCCAGAAGTTTCAAGTTTAAGACCAACTTCTTCTGATACTACAGTAGCTCCTGTCAAAATAGCGATATCCTGAAGCATATCCTTACGTCTGTCACCAAAGCCTGGAGCCTTAACAGCACAAACTTTGATTGTTCCACGGATTGTGTTCAAAACGAGAGTTGTAAGAGCTTCACCTTCAACATCTTCACAGATGATTACGAGAGCCTTACCTGCATTTGCAACCTTCTCAAGAATTGGGAGAAGATCTTTCATAGCAGAAATCTTTTTGTCGTAAATCAAAACGTAAGCGTCATCAAAATCAGCTTCCATGCGCTCACGGTCTGTTACAAAGTAAGAAGAAATGTATCCGCGGTCAAACTGCATACCTTCAACTGTATCAACAGTCATTTCCATGTTCTTTGATTCTTCTACAGTAATAACACCGTCTTTTCCTACCTTTTCGATAGCGTCAGCAAGCATCTTACCAATTTCAGGATCGTTGTTTGCAGAAATTGTAGCGATGTTTGTAATATCATCAGCACCCTTTACAGGCTTTGCATTCTTTTTGATTTCGTCAACGGCAAGCTTTACAGCCTTATCCATACCGCGTTTAATTTCAATTGGTCTCATACCAGCAGCTACAGATTTAATTCCTTCGCGAACAAGTGCGTAAGAAAGTACAGTTGCAGTAGTTGTACCATCACCGGCATCATCGTTAGTTTTGCTTGCTACTTCGCGAACGAACTGAGCTCCCATGTTTTCATATGGATCCTGGAGTTCAATTTCCTTAGCAACAGATACACCGTCCTTTGTGATTACTGGTGAACCGTATTTCTTATCCATCATAACCATACGTCCACAAGGACCAAGTGTTGTTTTTACAGCCTTTGAAATCTGCTCAACGCCACTCAAAAGCTTTTTTCTAGCATCTTCACTAAACAATAACTGTTTTGCCATTTCTATATACCTCTTTTATTAGTTTAAAATTTAATCTTATAGTATAAAATATAGAAATTTCCGCCAAACGGCAAGGAAATTCGTATTCTTATTCTTCTGCTGTAATATTAGTCTGTCGGAACTTTGCAAACTGAAAATCGTCAAGTTTTACAAGCAGGCGGTAAAGTCCAAAGCCAGCGAAAGTACAGATAAGACGGTCATTTACAGTTAAAGGAATTCGGGGAACCAGATATGAAAAGAAAGTTCCCATTTTCAACTGACGCATAACCTCTGAAAAATTATCAAAAGCAGAAAAGCCTGTTGAAGTCTGGAAAAGCGGAAGCACAAAGGTATCCAGTAAACTTGCAGATGTAAAACTGAAAACAGAAGAGACTACAACAATAATCAAAAGATATAAAACAGTCATAATACGGCTGTACAGGAATTCTCTTTTATTTCTGGAAAATAACCAGGTAACAAATACAATCAGCATTCCACAAATTGCATAAAGGCAATCATAAAAAGAAAAAGGAGTACCTGTATATCGGCACAGCAAGACAATCATCAGCGGATTAAAACTCGCAGCAACTATAAGACCGGGAATAAGTCCCATATAAAGTGTTATTGCAACAGCAAATTCTGTATCAAGAAAACATGGCAACTGCAATTTATAAGCCATAAATGATGTAAAAAGATCTCCAAGTATTGCAATTACACAAAAAAGGATGTTTTTCACAAACGGTTTCATGGTTAGTATATCCTACACGAAAATCAAATTTATTATAACATGAATCAAAAAAAATCTCACTTTTCGTTTAGAAAAATCTATGTTATTATATAAGTATGAAAAAGGTATTGATTGCAGACAGTCATCCGTTATTCCGTGATTTTCTTAAACAGAAGCTTTCGGAAGACCAGATTGAAGTTATTACAACCCAGGAAAACCGCGATATTTATACAAAGGTTATTACCTCACTTCCAAACCTGATTATTCTGGATATGGAAGAAGATAACTCTATGGAAATGGAGTTTCTTGAAAAGAAGATGCACGATACAAACTGTGCAGATATTCCTGTCATCATTACCGGTCCAAAACAGGATCGCTCAAATATCGCAGCCTATGCAAAATACGGTGTAATTAAATACTTTGAAAAACCTGTTCAGTTTGACATGTTCTTTAAATCAATAGGCCTTGTTGTACGTGTTCCACTCTCAATGGATACAACACCTTGTATTCTGGACCTTCACCGAAATAATAATATTATCTTTATTGAACTTGCACTTGGACTCAACCGTGAAAAGATAGCACTTCTTCAGTTTAAGCTTTCAGAAATGATTGAACGTGAAAAGCTGGAAAATCCTAAGGTAATCATCATGCTTACAAACCTTGAGCTTACTTTTGTAGACGGCTATAACCTCGAATTCCTGATTGATAATGTTCTTGCCAGTTCAAAAATTCATGCAAAAAATGTTAAGATTCTTTCTCTAAGTAATTTTGTAAAGGAACTTGTAAACGGACATACAAATTATGCCGGCGTAGAAATTTCTTCTAATCTTTCAAGAATTCTTAATGACCTTGTAGATACCTCTGTTACTTCAGATATTTCAGACCTTATTACAAACCGCTTCCTTACCCCTTCTTACGAAACTGAAGATTCAGCATCTATTGCAACACGCTTTTCTTCAGATGGCCTTGAATATTCAGGAAAACCTAAAGAAACTGGAACCGTTCTTACAATTGCAATTATTGACAGCGATGAATCCAGCCTGGAAATCACAAAGAATTATTTTGAACAGGCCGGTGCAGCCTGCTTTACATATACAAAAGGTCAGGAATTCATAAATGACTATGACGATGGAAAGTTTGATCTTATTCTGCTTGATGTACTTTTAAATGATCAGACAGGGCTTTCTCTTTTACAGAGACTTCATGGAATGCCTCATTCGCCTCCAATTGTTATTTATTCTCAGAGTCTTCAGAAGGATATCATTGTAAAGGTTTTGAGTGCCGGAGCTGCAAGCTATCTGGTAAAACCTCAAAAGCCAAATGTTCTTATACAGAAATGTCTTTCAATTCTTAAAACAAAGGAATAAGTTGTGTCTTTACAAAAAGTTAATTTTCATACTCATTGCACTTTCTGCGATGGAAAAAACACCGCAGAAGAGCATGTAATTTCAGCCATTGAAAAAGGTTTTACAGCGCTTGGCTTTTCAAGTCATTGTTTTCATCCGTTAAATCCTGATTTTTATAAATCAGTAGACAGTATCTGGCACATTCCTTCTGAAAACATAAAAAGCTATGCAGAGGAAATAAATCGCCTCAAAGCAAAATATGCAGATCAGATTAAGATTTTTCTTGGCTTTGAAGCTGATTATTTTGATTCTCCGATATATGGAACTGCAATTCCAGACAAAGCAAAATACGCTGAGTTCTCGCCAGATTACCTGATTGGAGCCGTGCATTACATCAATACAGACAAAGGCTTTTTCACAGTTGATCACAAAACAGAAATAGTAAAAGAAAATATCGAACGCTTTTATACAAAGGCTGACGGCTCAATTGATGGAAAACAGGTAGTTTGTGATTATTTTGCAGCTGAACGAGAAATGCTTCAGAAAGGTAACTTTGATATTCTTGCACATTCAGATTTGATTCGTATAAGAAATACAGTTTTACATTTCTTTGATGAAGAAGATACCTGGTATAAAGATGAATTAAAAGCTACTGCGAAGGTTATTGCAAAGGCTGGTGTTATTACAGAAATAAATACCGGGGCAATTGCCCGCGGTAATATGGATGATACATATCCGTCCCAGTATTTTCTGGAACTTTTACATAATAACGGGGTACCAGTATGTATCAATTCTGATGCCCACACTGTAAGTAATCTGGATGCAGCCTTTGACCGCGCAGCAGACAATGCCCGCCGCGCCGGCTACTCAGAACTAGTTTACCCACAGAACATTGTTATTAAACTATAGGTTAGCGGTTCTTTCTCTCCTGTGCACTTGCGCAGTTAATACACATAAGTGCATAAGGAAGAACTTCAAGTCTTTCCTGAGGAATTTCTTTACCACATTTTACACAGCGGCCGTAAGTTCCCTGATTGATTCTGTCGAGAGCACTGTCAATCTGCTGAAGTCTATTTGCATCCTGAGTTCCAAGAGCAGTAAGAAGAGTTCTATCAATTACATCAGCAGCAACATCTGCTTCATCTCCAGATTCAACGGTTTTAATAAGGCCACGCATATCTTCACTCTGATCAGCTAATGAAGCAAGAAGAGTTTTTCTCTGTTCAAGTAAATATTCCTTCATTTTTTTAAGAAAAGCTTTGTCCATATTTATAAATCCTCCCAAAACCATTTTTTACTTGTGTTGTCAAGTTATGCTGTTTTGTATATAATAACTAATATAAATGCAAATCGGCAAAAAGACAAATTCTTTTTTGCGATTTTTTTTAAAATTTTTATTATAAAGGGAACCTATGGCAAAAGAAGAAGCTATTGAAGTACAGGGCGTAGTAAAAGAGGCCCTTCCTAACACAACTTTCCGCGTAGAACTTGAAGGCGGACACATTATTCTCGCACACCTTTCTGGAAAAATGAGAAAGCACTACATCAGAATCGTTCCTGGCGACAGTGTAAAAGTTGAGCTTTCTCCATATGATTTGAACAAGGGACGTATCGTTTTCCGCGAGCGCTAATAAACTGCTGTCAGCCTTTGTTGACAGATAAAACAATATCTGATAAGGTTTACACACTATGAAACACATTGTCCGTTGGGCACAGAAAATCAATTCCTCTACGTTGGCTTACCTTTATTATAGCTATGATTTTCTCTCTACTTATGCGGAAACAGCACGCTAGTGTGATTGTGTTTTACTGATTAAGGTAATTACAAGGCTTTCCGTAAAAAGGAAAGCCTTTTTTTATTGCAGGTTGATAATATTTTTATCAACCTGCAAAACGGCTGAGTCAAGGCTTTAAGCGAAGCGTGCCTTGACCAGACGTATATCACGATTTTGTAAATAAGGAGATTATACTACTATGACATTATTCGAAGATCTAAAATGGCGAGGTCTTATTAAAGACGTTGCAGGCGAAGAAGCTGATTTGCAGAAAGTTTTGGACGGAGCTCCATTCGCTTTTTACTGGGGAACAGACCCAACTGCCGATTCCCTTCACCTCGGCCACTATTCTTCTCTTTGTATGGCAAAACGCCTCGCTAATGCAGGACATCACCCGGTTCTTTTGTGCGGTGGTGCCACAGGCCGCATTGGTGACCCACGCCCTACAGCAGAACGCGAAATTATTTCAGAAGAAGCTGTAAACGCAAATATCGGTGGAATCCGAGAGCAGATTAAGCGCCTCGTTCCAACTGCAGAACTCGTAGATAACTATGACTGGTGGAAAGACCGTTCATTCCTCGACACACTTCGCGACATTGGTAAATATATCAGCCTGAACTACATGCTCGACAAGGATATCATCCGCCGCCGTCTTGAAACTGGAATTACCTTTGCAGAGTTCTCATACATGCTTCTCCAGGGCTTTGACTTTGTTCACCTCTTCCAGGAAAAGAAATGTATCATGCAGGTTGCAGGTTCTGACCAGTGGGGAAACATCACAACTGGTGTAGACCTTATCCGCAAAATGCTCGACGGACAGGCATATGCCTTCACAATGCCACTGATTCTTGACGCAACAGGAAAGAAGTTCGGTAAGTCAGAAGGAAATGCTCTCTGGCTCAACAAGGACAAAACTTCTCCATACGCAATCTACCAGTACCTCATCAACGCTGATGATAACCTGGTTCTTGATTACCTCAAGGTGTTCACATTCCTTGCAAAGGAACAGATTGAAGAAGTTTACGCTCAGCAGCAGGCTGCTCCAGAAACCCGTATTGCACAGAAAACTCTTGCATGGGAAGTTGTTAAAGACCTCCACGGAAAAGAAGAAGCAGACAATGCAGTTATGGTTTCTGAAAAGCTCTTCAAAGGCGAGTTCAAAGGCCTTTCTGTAAATGATATTTTGATGGGACTTAAGGGAGTTCCAAACTTTGACTTTAAGGAAGAACTTCCACTCGTAGACGTACTCGTAAACAACGGTATGGCAAGTTCAAAACGCGAAGCACGCGAATTCATAAAGAATAATGCTATCTCTATCAATGGTGAAACTGTAAATGATGAAACAAAGATTATCACTAAAGATATGGCACTTGAAGGAAAGATAATTATCTTCAGAAGAGGTAAAAAGAAGTATTATATAGGACTTATCTAGTTCTTAAAAAAAGGTTGCGAAATTCGCAACCTTTTTTTATTGTACTGGGGATTATCTGGATGTCTTAAATAATCCTTTCAAAGATCTTATTATTCCAGTTATACCATTAACAATCACACCAATACAGATAATCGGGCCGAATGGTATAATAAACCATGAAAATCTAAAGAACATCATACCAACTAAAGTTTGAAGTACCTTTAAAACAAAGTTTGAAAAATATGAACTTCTGGTCTGATTTTCTTCATCATGTGAATAATTATATTGAGAATAATTTCCTCTTGAATTCTGAGCCTGCTGATTATAGCTGCGTCTCTGAGCACCATTAAACCATTCCCAGAAATTATCATCACCAAAAGGATTTGAATAAGTATACTGATATTGTCTCTGATACTGCTGTTGAGTAGAACTGTTGCTGTAAGCATTTTCTGAGGAATAACCACCAAGATCATAATTACGACGTTTTGCTTCGTCTCCAAGAACATCATAAGCAGCACTTATCTGCTTGAATTTTTCTTCTGCAGCAGTATTTCCTGGATTTCTATCCGGATGGTATTTAAATGCAAGAGTTCTATACGCCTTTTTAATTTCATCAGCTGTAGCATTTTTAGAAACGCCTAGTATCTCATAATAGTTGCTCATACTTATAAAATAATAAAAAACTTCATACGTTACAAGGCAAAAATCGCAGAACCATTAAAATTTGAAACAAAAAAAGAGACAACCTTAAAAGGCTGTCTCTTTTTCAGATCATATCAACCAGAAAATACTATTAAATTGTGAATTTAACACCAACAGAAATAGTACAAATGCCTGCAAGGGTACAAATTAATGCTCCCTGATAGTTTGTAATATTAAAGTATTCTCCCCCACCTCCCATAAACAATGGAAGTCTAACCCGCCATGTCAGCCCAAACACATTATTGAAATTAAAGCCTCCACGGTAATATAAAGATAGTGTATGAATCGCCGGAATATCCATATAAGCCGCTTCATCAGCAACCTTATTCAAAAGATTAACATAAGAAGAAGTTAGAATTAAATACTCTAAACCAAAGGTTGCTACCGGACCTTTATCAAAAGGATTTGTACAATAACCTACAGAAATTGCAGGAGCAACTCCAAATCCTTCACCAGTAAAACCAGTAGAAATAGCAACACCAAGTTCAGCATCCAGATTATAGATATTAAATCCAATAGTTGGTTCAAGCCCCAGAATGGATATTCTTACACCTGGCACAACAGCAAAAATCTTTTCTGATTTTGGCTCATCAAAATCATCTGAATTTGCAAAGAGTGATGGTATAAATGCTGCACACAGAATAATACACAAAAGCAATTTTTTCATAATACACCTCCTCGTATAATTCAATTATCGGTATAAAAACTGAATTCCCGTTAAGTTTATACTGACTTAATGAAAATGTCCAATAATATTATTTTAAGAAGAAAGTTTCAGGCGCACCAAGATAAGACTTAGGCATAGCTTTGTTTGCCTCATGAATAACAATCTTCTCAAGAACAATATTTGGAGTCACAGGACTTACCTTAAGAGAATTCAGACCTGCATGGCAATCAGCATAAACAGTTGCAATACGAATATGATTTGTAATATCTGTACTCCATGGTTCCTGATTATCACCTACAGCAAACTTTTCTGAATCTACTACATCCTTCAAAAATTTTTCACCATTTATCTCAGCGACAAACTGCAGTTTATTATCTTTATAAGCAGGATTTGAAGGATTCAGATAAAAATCAAATGCCATAAGTCCACCTGTTTTTTCAGCAAAATCCTTATCCAAAGCAAAAGCATACTCTACAAATGGAGCTGCATCAGAGCCTGGAGCAAAACTTTCTGTAACAGCTTTAGCCTTTACAGCACCAAGTGTTTTACCATATCCATCCAGAACATCAAAATCAGCAGAACGAACAAAATGAGGTGCTTCAATACTGATATAATCTTCAGTCTGAACAAAAGTACCTGCAGGGAAATTACAGTCAGGAACAGAAGCATCAACATGAATATTTACAAGAATACGGGCTCCATGACCGTCATTTCCTTCTATTTTGACTATTGCTTTTTTATCAGCGGAAGCAGAAAGTTTTTCGCGGTCAATTTTAATTTTGATTGTATTAAGTCCACTCTTACCGTCTGCAGTCAGTTTTTCAACATCATGCTCAACAGTAAACGACAGCCAGTTACATTCTGTAGAAGTATTAAGTTCAATACCTTCAGAATTACAGCAGGCAATCTTTACACAGGCTTCATTCACATCAGGATTTCTGAAGGCTGTAAGCTGAAGGTCTCGTATAGTCCAATCCTGACCTGTTGTATAGAATGAACTGCCTTCTACCCATACTACAGCACGCTTTTTTCGTGTAGGTTCAACATACATATAAACCGGATACTGGTTATTAGCCTCACACCAGTTACGGAAACCGAAGTGCTCAGACCATCCCATTCCATAGAAGCGTCCGCCTCCTACCTTATCACAGGCATCAACGATAGCCATATCGTAGGCAAAACATTCCTTCATTTTATCTGCATAATTATTTGCAACAAGTGCATTACGTTCTGCAAAGAAACGGTTCTTTCCACTGTAAAGCTGCATTCTTAGAACATTCAGGTCACCACAAACAGGGAGATAAACCTGACTGTAAAAGCCAGCCTCCTGTTCTGCAGGGACTGCTTTTAGCAGGGCTTCTGTACGTGAAATCAAATTGTTTGCAGCAGTAAGCATTCGGTTTCCTTCACTAAAGTTTTCTGCTGCAAAAGTATCCGGCTGAATGCACTCTGTACGGCGCATATTAGCTATCTTTGTTGCATTAATAAGGATATCAGCAACCTCTGCTTTCTGTTCATCATTAAAATAATTGAACTGGGCATTAACCCACTGACGGGTATATTCAACAGTTGTAAACTCAGGCTTACTGTAAGTCTCGTAGTCATAAGCAAGATTTAAGAAATATGAAAGAGGGAATTCATTTGTAAGAACATCTCCCATATTAACAATCCAAAGTTCACGGATACCAAACTCATAAGCCGCAGTCATCTGCTCTTTAACTTTTTGCAGATAGTTTGTATTAAACCATTCGTAGCTATAAGGCGAACCATGATAATCAAAATGATAATACATACCATAGCCGCCGTTATGAGAACGCATATGTTCTGTTGGAACAGTACGGAGATTTCCATGATTATCATCGCAGAGCATAAGAGTTACACCCTCAAGCTCAGGATCATCCATAAGCCCCTTTGTGTGCTTATCACCATAGAAATATGGCTCAACCTCTTTGTAGAGAGCCAGCATACGAGGAACTTTCATTATATCTTCATTTACATTTTCCCGGATAAGGCGGTTTTGAGTTTTTATAACATCGCGAAGAAGATTGATATTATCCGCAAGAGTAGCATTCTGCATGATAGCAGTATCAGATTCACCACGCATACCAACAGTAATAACGTTTTCAAACTTACCGTTGCGCTTTAAGCCGTCTTCCCAGAACTTTGTGATTCCTTCTCTGTTTTTCCAGAAGTTCCAGGCATCACCATAAATTGAATCAGGACCACGAACATAACGGTATTCCTCACCATTACGACAGCAAGGTTCGTGATGACTTGCTCCCATAATTACACCCATTTCATCTGCAAGTTCGGCATTTGCAAGTCCTGGACCGTCTAAACTGAACTGTGCAGACCACATAGCCGGCCAGAGATAGTTTCCTTTTAAGCGAAGTAGCAGCTCAAAAATATGCTCGTACATTTTGGCATTAAAACCGCCAAAGTTATGATTTGTAAAATTACCGTAAGCAGGCCATTCGTCATTAATGAAGAAACCACGGAACTTTACAGAAGGCTCTTTTGAAACAGTTACACCTTCTTCCAGCTCTACAGCTTCGCGGTGAGAAGGAAGCACACCAGCCCAGTCAACAAGAGGAGATACTCCCATAAGCTCCGAAAGATGAAAAAGTCCGTAAATAGTACCGCGCTTGTCACTACCGATAATAATCAATTTATCGTTACGAACAGCAAAAATGTAAGATTCGCGTTTACCTGTGATTTTTGAGAATTCTGCAGAAAGTCTGTGTTCTTCAGCAAGTTTTTCTGCGAGTGGAGACTTCCCGAGTGTTGCAAAATATACATCGCCATCACCCACCGATAGAGAAGGCTTTTTTCCTGTCACCCTCTCCACATCAAGACAGACTTTGCAAGCAATTTTTTTTACACCGGAATATTCACATTCATCAAAAACAAAAACATTCCTTCCATCAATTTTTAACATATATACCTCTAAAATAATAATGCCCGGTCTATTCGCAGCAAAACTTTTGCGAGCCGGGCAATAACACAAGTAATATTATATCACAAGGTTACACACTAGTATACCAAATATTTACCACTTAATGCCAGAATTGCAAAAAAATACAGACAGTTATCGTAGTAGCGGCGGCGGCCAGTGCGCATCGGTGTATTCCACAGACGTCTAACCGCACGTTCAGCAGCAGCTCTGGATTCTTTATCATCACTCTTAACCGCCGCCGCAGCCTCGGCCACAGTAGCAATTAAACCGATAGGATGCCTTGCGTTTTTCTTCAATTCAGTTCCATCAATCAGATAATCTTTAAGATCATCAGCTTCCTTACCATCAAAGAAATTGATTATATTAGCCGCAATCTTAGAAAGTGCTGCATTACCGCCAAACCACAGTGCATCAAGACCAACATTTGCAGCAACGCGGTAAGAATCACTAAAGAAAGTTCCGTGATACTTAGGAGGAAGCGGTTCACCATCATCATTTGCATATTCAGAAGCAAGACCTGTTTCCGGATGACATGCCTTCACAAGATATTTTCGACTGGCTTTTGCAGCAGCCTTCCAGTAATCCTTATCACAAGGATCAGCATATTCAGCAAAAAGCTCATAGAAATGAGGAAGGTGGTAAGAAGGGTCTGTAAACGGACAGTTTGGAACAAAACGGATGTGGTGATTTTCTTCAAACCACATTTTATTTTCACTATGAATGGCAACACGAAGAATAGAACGTCCCTCTTCAGTATAATTGAAGATACCTTCACCATTACCCCAGCGGCGTGCAGCAAAGAAAAGAGCCATTGCAAAATATTCTTCACCATCCGGAGCCGGACCATCAGCATTTTTAGTGCCGTCAGGTTTGTTAGACCAGCAGAAATATCCTGCATTAGGTCCAGTTTCCATATACATATTCTTTTTCGACCATTTCCAGATCCGGTCAAAAATATCCTTACGGTTCATCTGTACGGCCATCATCATGCCATAAGACATACCTTCAGTACGTGCGTCATCATTACCGGTATCTTCCATATAGCCGGTATTGTCTTCTGCTTCAAAATAAAAATGATTTGGATTCTTCTGGTCAAAAATATTATTCCAGCATTCAATTACACGGTTTTCTATATCAAATTTAGAAAAGCCGAATTCTTCCAATATACTTTTCATAATTAAAAGCATATACCCGAAAAGTCCGGCCGTCCATAAAGGGAAATTCTTATTATCTATATAGAAAAAAAAGACCCCGAAACGAGTTCGGGGTGACTTTAACTATTTTGCTTTTTTCTGTTCGCTTGGCTTAGACTTAGCACCAGCAACAGCAGCAGCCATCTTTTCGAGGGCCTTATCCTTATCATTAACCATAAGAATTGGCTGTCCAGTAGCATCCAGAGTATCGCGCCAGAGAGATCCTTCAGGATCAACAGCGTTACGATGAGCAGTTACAGCCTTAATTGGAAGGTGAACGAACTTGTCATGAACAAGACCAATTACACACTTTGTCTTTCCGGCCATAGCAGCGTGAACCGCATTGTTACCAAGACGCTCACAGTAAATAGAGTCACTTGCAGTTGTAACAGAAGCACGAACCTGATATGAAGGATCGATATATTTAAGGTTGATTTCGATATTCTTAGCCTTGAAGTATTTTTCAATTTCGCTCTTCAAGAATACACCAATGTCAGAAAGCTTCTTGTTTCCAGAAGCATCAGTAGCACCAGTAGCCTGAAGAAGATCCTGACCAGCACCTTCAGAAACAACGATTACAGCGTGACCACGCTTAGCAAGACGGCGCTCAAGACAAGCAAGGAAGCCGTTCTCACCTTCCATTTCAAAAGGAACTTCAGGAATAAGACAGAAGTTAGTCTCGTGGCTTGAAAGAGCTGCAGCAGCGGCAATAAAACCAGCCTCGCGTCCCATAAGCTTTACAAGACCAATACCATTGATCTGAGAAGCTGCTTCCATGTGAACAGCAGCAACAGTTTCCTTAGCGCGCTGAACAGCAGTTTCAAAACCGAAAGAACGGTCAATAAACATAAGGTCATTATCTACAGTCTTAGGAACACCAACAACAGCGCACTTAAGACCACGTTTTTCAACTTCGCATGCGATATCATAAGAACCGCGCTGAGTACCATCACCACCAAGAATGAAAAGCATGTTGATACCGTCGCGTTCAATACAGTCTACAATTTCACCAACGCGCTGACCGCCACCACGGCTAGTTCCGAGGTATGTACCACCAATCTTGTGGATTTCGTCAATAAGATAGCGGTCAAGCTCAAGTGGCTCATAGCCGCTCTCAGGGAAGAATCCGCGGAAACCGTACTGATATCCCTTAATAGTCTTAACACCGTAGCGTGTATTCAAACAGCGAACAATAGCACGGATAACATCGTTCAAACCTGGGCAGAGACCACCACAAGTACAGATACCAGCCTTAGCGTGAGTAGGATCAAAATAAATCTTCTCACGAGGACCAGCCTTCTCCATAAGATTAGATGAATCAAGCACAACAGGTTTAGTTTTATCGAAAACGTTTACGTTAGAAATAACATAAGAATCGTCGCTTACATAGTTAGCAGTGTAGTCACCGTGAACAGTAGAAAGCTTAATCGGAGACGGAATAGTACAAGGTCCCAGATTATCAATTGTGAAATCGAATTTTTCTTCAGACATAACACACCTCAAAAGAATAGTTAAAATAGAATATAATTTATACGTGTTTTTTTCAATACTTAATCTAACTATATAAATGAAATGAATTAAAACTCAACTTCACACTACTGTCTATATAAATTACTACCCCTTAACAGCCCCGCTTGTAATTCCTGAATATATTTGTTTCTGGCATATTATAAACACAATAAATGCCGGTACCATAGAAATAATTACTCCTGCGCAAATAAGATTATATTTATTTCCCAGTGGCCCAGTAAATGTATATAAGGAAATTGCAACCGTACGAATCTTTAAATCCTGCAGATAAAGATTCGCACAATAATATTCATTATAACAACTAACACCTTTCAAAATTAGGCTTGTTACCGTAGCTGGCTTAAGCAGAGGAAGAATAATACTCCAGTAAATTTTAAAATAAGATGCTCCGTCAATAATTGCAGACTCATCCAGTGAAACAGAAATATTTTCCATAAATTGAATAAATATATAGATGGAAATAACATCTGTTCCCATCATCATAATGATATAGCCATAAAGATGATTTATTAATCCCAGTTTTCCCATAATCGAATAAACCGAAACCTGCATGGCAACTCCTGGCAAAAGAGTGGCAAAAAGAAATAAACGACGAATCAACTTATTTCCCGGAAAACGGAATCGGTTTAATATATAAGCCAGCTGGGAACTAATAAGGATTGAACCTGCAAGAACAAACACAAGAACAATCAGTGAATTAAGAAAAGCCCTGCCCATATTTGCAAGCTTAAAAGCATCAAGAAAATTTCTAAAATATAAAAGCTTTGGCAATACCATTACAGACGTAGACTGGTATTCGTCTGCATTCTTAAGAGAAGTAATGATACATGAAACCAAAGGAAGAATAGTCCAGAAGGCAAAAAAAGCAAGGACAAAATATTTCAAAAACTGTTGAATAATTGATTGATATTTTGCTTTTTCATTAATCATCATATAATATCCCCCTTTCCGTTTCCTGTATCTGCATTACGAAATGCATATTTAAGTACCAGCTTCTGAATAATAGTCACAATAAAAATGATGAGTAAAAGGAATACAGCCATAGCAGATGCGAGTCCAACTTTTTGGCTCGTATGTGCAACCTGATCCATTATGATAAAGAAAGTTCCCGTTCCATTCGCACCTTTTGTAATTACAAAAGGTGGCTCAAAAGCACTAAGAGAACCTGTAATAGAAAGAATGATATTAAGAGTTACAATTGTTTTAATACTTGGAAGTATTATATGGAAGAATTGCTGAACCTTTGAAGCTCCATCCAATTCAGCAGCCTCATAAAGTTCTGCATCAACCGACATAATAGCCCCAATAAAAAGAACCATATTTTGACCAAGATATCTCCAGATTGAAGTTCCTACCAGAGAAACATTATTAAGCCCCTGAGTTTTAAGCCAGTAAGGAAGACTTTCCAATGGAAATCCTATCCAGCCAAGAACAGTATCCAAAACAAAACCATGTGTAAAGAAGAATTTAAAAATAAAACCGATTGCAATACCATTTATCAGAAATGGGAAAAATAGAATTCCCTTAAACAAATTTCCAAGTTTAGTTTTAAAACTAAGCAGAGTCGCCAGTAAAAGAGCAAAAACAAGCTGAACAACAGAACCGGCCATATAATAGAGAGAAATCTTCAAAGAATTAAAAATATCATCTCTTGTAAATAAATCCTTATAGTTTTTAAGTCCTACAAAAGTCCGTTCTCCAATATATTTCATTTTATAAAAGCTGTAGGATACCATTTCGCCAAAAGGCAGATAAGTAAAAGTAAAAAGAAGAAGCAGCGGAATTGTAATAAAGGCAGAAATGACAAGCCATTTTGAATAACGCATATTTATTAGAATTTTTTTCATAATATTTCCCAGAAGGAGGACTGCAGCAGTCATCGCTAAAACCACTGCAGTCCAGTTTTCTTTTAGTTATGTTTACTTTTTACAAAAGAATTAGTATTTAATTTCAACTCCTTCGCTTACCTGAGCATCAGACCAGGCCTTATTCCATTCATCCATAATGGCATCAAAGGTTTTTGTTTTGTTTGCAGCATGTTCAATAATCTGCTGAACCTTAAGATTTCCACCAGCATTAATATTAAGTTCTGACTCAGAGTTAAGTGTATTGAATAAATCTGATTCTCCATCTACCGCAGGATTATCTGATACAAACGCAACATTATTTTCAGAGAAGGCTGCATAAGCTGCAGGATAATTATTGTCACCAGCTGCAATAGGAATACCGCCTTCGTTATAAGCAAATCCAGACTTTTCTGTAAACCACTTTACAAAAATCATAGCAGCATTTCTGTTATTCTCAGAAGCCTTAGCATTAATACCAAAACAGTAATCTGGACCAGCTGATGCATACTGTTTACCATTAATTGTGATTGGGAAAGACATATATCCAATATCATCAGGATTAGGACCAGCACCCTGCATCTGAGTAAATGCCCATGAACCAAGCACCATAGTTCCGATTTCTCCACGGTTAATCATACCCTTACAACCTTCCCAGTCTGTAGTGGTATAATCATTCTCAATGTATTTACTGGCAGCTGCATCATAGAGAACCTTATAAACTGCATAAGCATGAGTACCATCACCATAATTCTTAAATGGATTCTTTGTGTGAAGAAGAACATTATTCATGTAGTCTGCATCACCTGTCGCTGAACCACCAACATAAGCATCCCAGGCACCCATTGTCCAGCCTGCAGCATAATTTGTGTAAAGAGGAATAGCATTTGTTTTTTCTTTGATTAACTTAAGATCTGCAATAAATTCTTCAGTTGTTTTTGGAAGCTGAGTGATTCCTGCCTGCTTAAACACTTTTTTGTTATAAAGAACACCCTGAGCATTTCCTGTTGAAGGAACTCCATAAACTTCCTTCTCATATTCCCAGTTTGTAGCAAACTTAATCTGCTTTTCCATAGTTGCAAGGTCACCAAAAGAAACAAAGTAATTCTTGAGTTCTTTTTTATCTATTGCAGGAATCATCATAATGTCGCCCCAATCACCACCCTGCAAACGTAGAAGTGCTGTACTTGCATAATCAGTAATGCCTTCAATTTCTACTTTGATGTTGGGATAAAGCTTATTGAATTCTGCAAGATATTTTGCAAATGTCACACCAGAATACGAATCCTGAAGCATATCGGTTCGATGAGTCAGCAATTTTAATGTAGCCGAAATATCAGAACCCGTTTTACCAAGCTCAACATCTGCATACTTAAATGATTTTCCTTCATTACTACTAGAGGAAGGACTTTTTTTTGAACATCCAGAAAACCATAAAACAAATGTCACAGCCATAATAGCTGACACAACTTTAACTAACTTTTTCATTAAAATATCCTCCTAATAAACTTTTAATGTTTTAAGTTATTTTAAGTGTATCATTAATTGTTTTTAAAGCAAGTTTAATTTGTTTTTTAAGTAAATATTAAACGTTTAATTAGCAAGATTTTTTATGATTTTGTACTTTTTTCTTTGGTGGTTGAGTAGGCAAAGCCATATTGAAACCTCAGTTATGAGATCTCAGCCCAATGGTTTCGATACACTCGCTTCGCGAGCACTCAACCATCGTATTATTTTAAGAATTTTTAAAATAAAAAAGCCGGCGGCTTGGAAAGCATAGCTTTCCTGTCCGGACTATCGGATGAGCCTAAACAACGCTCCACCGGAGCGTCGTTTTTAACGGCTCTCAGATTTACGGTCTACTATGTCGGTCGGTTTCACCGACCTTACCTTGTTTGAGAGCTTTGCTCTCAAACAAGCCCATTTATTTTCTGAACTCTCAAAACTTTACATCATGATATAAAACTTCCCGAGTTCGTTCGTTCCGGGAAAGATCTTCCGAGGATTAATTAATGTAAGGATTTCTTAAAAGATTTTAGACAAAAAAAAGCCGGCAGCTATCTACTTTCCCGGAACGAATCCAGTATCATCGACGTAAGAGAGCTTGACTTCCGTGTTCGGAATGGGAACGGGTATTACCTCTCCACTATGGCCACCGGCATTATTAACAATACAAAGTTACGAAGAGTGTTGGACGATTTCTCGTGCACACAGGACGGATTATTTAGAAGTGTTCGTTTTGAACGGAAACGATGATATGGCCAAGTCTCACGACTTATTAGTAATGCTCGGCTGAACGCCTCACGACGCTTACACCTGCATCCTATCAACCTGGTAGTCTCCCAGGAGTCTTCAGGGAACTTAAAGTTCCAGGGAAGTCTAATCTTGAGGTGGGCTTCCCGCTTAGATGCTTTCAGCGGTTATCCCTTCCGGACTTAGATACCCAGCACTTACCCTTGGCAGGATAACTGGTAAACCAGAGGTTCGTCCACTTCGGTCCTCTCGTACTAAAAGCAGCTCCTCTCAAACTTCCATCGCCCATAACAGATAGGGACCGAACTGTCTCGCGACGTTCTGAACCCAGCTCACGTACCACTTTAATTGGCGAACAGCCAAACCCTTGGGACCTGCTCCAGCCCCAGGATGTGATGAGCCGACATCGAGGTGCCAAACTTTCCCGTCGATGTGAACTCTTGGGGAAAATCAGCCTGTTATCCCCGGAGTACCTTTTGTCCGTTAAGTGATGGCCTTTCCACTCAGCACCATCAGATCACTAAGACCTACTTTCGTACCTGCTCGAATTGTCACTCTCGCAGTCAAGCCTCCTTGTGCCTTTACACTCGTGCTCCGATTTCCAACCGGAGTGAGGAGACCTTCGCGCACCTCCGTTACTCTTTGGGAGGCGACCGCCCCAGTCAAACCGCCTGCCTAACATTGTCCCCAATCCTGCTTCAAGGATAAGGTTAGAAATCCTGTTCATCAAGGCTGGTATTTCACCATTGACTCCGCGCAACCTGACGGCCACGCCTCACAGTCTCCCAGCTATCCTACACATGATAAACAGGATCCCAATATTAAGTTACGGTGAAGGTTCACGGGGTCTTTCCGTCTAATTATGGGTATCCGGCTTCTTTACCGGAATATAAATTTCACCGAGTCTCGCGTTGAGACAGTGCCCAGAATCGTTACACCATTCGTGCGGGTCGGAACTTACCCGACAAGGAATTTCGCTACCTTAGGACCGTTATAGTTACGGCCGCCGTTTACAGGGGCTTCGATTCAATGCGTCAGATTGCTCTTGACATCTCCTCTTAACCTTCCTGCACCGGGCAGGTGTCACCACCTATACGTCCCATTGCTGGTTCGCAGATGGCTGTGTTTTTGATAAACAGTCGCCTGGGCCTGCTTTCTGCCGCTCACTATCATTTCTAACGTGAGCCACACTTCTTCCGAAGTTACGTGCGCATTTTGCCGAGTTCCTTAACGCGAGTTCGCTCGTGCGCCTTAGATTACTCATCCTTCCTACCTGTGTCGGTTTCCGGTACGGTTTAATTAGCCACACTTAGGAATTATTTCCCGGCACCTTGATTACGTCCGCTTCAGTTGCACTTTCTGCTTCCTCGCTGTAACGACTCATCTCAGAGCTTCTTTTAACCAGCTCCTCAGCAACTCGTCGCTTTGACCGGGACAACCGTCGCCCGGCCGGATTTCACCTCATGCGTCATTCCATAAAAACTAATTAAGTATTGGATTATAAACCAATTTCCCATCGACTACGACTTTCGTCCTCGCCTTAGGGGCCGACTTACCCAGGGCAGATTGCCTTTACCCTGGAAACCTTAGGTTTTCGGCGAGCGGGGATCGCACCCGCTTTTTCGTTACTTATGCCTGCATTCTCTCTTGAATCTCCTCCAGAACCCCTCACAGGTATTCCTTCATCAGTTAATTCAATGCTCCCCTACCAATCATTACCTATGTAATGATTCCGGAATTTCGGTTTCATGCTTAGCCCCGTTACATTGTCTGCGCACGGATGCTCGACCAGTGAGCTGTTACGCACTCTTTTAAGGAATGGCTGCTTCTAAGCCAACCTCCTGGCTGTCTGTGCATCCGCACTTCATTTCACACTCAGCATGAATTTGGGACCTTAATTGCCGGTCCGGGCTGTTTCCCTCTCGACTACGAACCTTGGCGCACGCAGTCTCACTCCCATACGCTGAATACCGGCATTCGCAGTTTGATTGAAATCGGTAGGATTTGACTCCCCCTTTTCCATCCAGTGCTCTACCTCCGGCATTTTTGTATGAGGCTGTCCCTAAAGGCATTTCGGGGAGAGCCAGCTATCTCCAGGTTTGTTTAGCCTTTCACTCCGTGTCACAGGTCATCACTACCTTTTTTAACAGATTACTGTTCGGCCCTCCAACAGGTTTCACCCTGCCTTCAGCCTGCCCATGACAAGATCACCTTGGCTTCGGGTCTGCGTCATGCAACTTTTCGCGCTGTTCACACTCGCTTTCGCTCCGGCTCCAGAACTTCTATTCTTTAGCCTCGCTGCATAACGCAACTCGCAGGTTTATTCTACAAAAGACACGCCACTACCCTTGCGGGCTGTGACATCTTGTCAGTCTATGGTTTCAGGTTCTCTTTCACTCCCCTTACCGGGGTTCTTTTCGCCTTTCCCTCACGGTACTTGTCCGCTATCGGTAGCTGTTCAGTATTTAGCCTTGGATCGTGGTCGACCCGGATTCTGACAGGGTTTCACGTGCCCCGCCATACTCAGGATACCGCTGAAGACTCTTTCATTTCGGATACGTGGCTTTCACACTCTCTGACGCTCCTTCCCAGAAGCTTCTCCTATAAAAAAGTTTTCTCTAAACTTCGTATGCGGTCCTACAACCCCACTTAAGTGGTTTGGGCTTCTCCCCGTTCGCTCGCCGCTACTTGGGGAATCTCTGTTGATTTCTGTTCCCGAGTTACTTAGATGGTTCACTTCACTCAGTATTGCTCCTGTGTCCTATATATTCAGACATTCAGGTGATATCATCGCTGATACCGGATTACTCCATTCGGAAATCCGGGGGTAAACGGATATGTGCTCCTGTCCCCGGCTTATCGCAGCTTATCACGTCCTTCTTCGCCTGACAGCTCCCAGGCATCCGCCATAGACCTGTATTCGCTTGGCCATATCATCTTTTCCGCTCTTAAACTTAAACCGGGATTTTCGTGTGTGTACATTTTCTAACCAAGCAGTACACAATCCCTCGCTTACAAGCGTTTCTTCTCGTTAATGCGTCTGAAGATATTCCCGCATTAACTTCCGTCCTTCCTTCGTAATTTCAAAAAACTTCGTACATCCAGACTTTCACATCCTTCAGTACCTTTTGTATGTTCTTTAACATACCAGAGAAAGAAATAACTGACCGATTGTTTTGTGTGTACACAAACACTTTTGATTCCTTTTCTTAAAAGGAGGTGATCCAGCCGCACCTTCCGGTACGACTACCTTGTTACGACTTCACCCCCCTCACGGAACGTACCTTCGGCATGGTCCTCCTTGCGGTTAGACTCACGACTTCGGGTACCCCCCACTCGGATGGTGTGACGGGCGGTGTGTACAAGGCCCGGGAACGTATTCACCGCACCGTGCTGATGTGCGATTACTAGCGATTCCAACTTCAAGGAGTCGGGTTTCAGACTCCTATCCGGACTGAGGCAGGCTTTCTGCGTTTTGCTCCACATCACTGCTTCGCTTCACTCTGTACCTGCCATTGTAGCACGTGTGTAGCCCTGGACATAAGGGCCATGATGACTTGACGTCATCCCCACCTTCCTCCGGTTTGTCACCGGCAGTTCCGCCAGAGTCCTCAGCTTTACCTGCTAGTAACTGGCAGTAGGGGTTGCGCTCGTTGCGGGACTTAACCCAACACCTCACGGCACGAGCTGACGACAGCCATGCAGCACCTGTTCACAGGCGCATTGCTGCGCTTACTTATCTCTAAATAATTCCTGTGTATGTCAAACCCAGGTAAGGTTCCTCGCGTACCATCGAATTAAACCACATGCTCCACCGCTTGTGCGGGCCCCCGTCAATTCCTTTGAGTTTCACCCTTGCGGGCATACTCCCCAGGCGGTACACTTATCGCGTTTGCTTCGGCACCCATTCTCATGAACGGACACCCAGTGTACATAGTTGACTGTGCGGACTACCAGGGTATCTAATCCTGTTTGCTCCCCGCACCTTCGCACCTCAGCGTCAGTCATCTGCTGGCAGCCTGCCTTCGCCATTGGTATTCTTCCAGATATCTACAGATTTCACCCCTACACCTGGAATTCTGGCTGCCCCTCAGCGACTCAAGTTCTGCAGTTTCCAACGCAGTTCCGGGGTTGAGCCCCGGCATTTCACACCAGACTTGCAGAACCGCCTACATGCCCTTTACGCCCAATAATTCCGAACAACGCTCGCAACTTACGTGTTACCGCGGCTGCTGGCACGTAATTAGCCGTTGCTTATTCATGACCTACAGTCACCACAAAGCGTTTCTCTCACTCTGCTTATTCCTCAGTCATAAAAGGATTTTACAACCTTCCGGCCTTCATCATCCACGCGGCGTCGCTCCGTCAGACTTTCGTCCATTGCGGAATATTCTTAGCTGCTGCCTCCCGTAGGAGTCTGGGCCGTATCTCAGTCCCAATGTGCCCGATCACCCTCTTAGGCCGGGTAACTATCGTTGCCTTGGTGGGCCGTTACCTCACCAACTAGCTAATAGTACGCGGGCCGCTCTTCGTGCGAATCAAAAGATCCTTTCCTGCATGTCCTCTGACAACATGCAGCGTATCCGGTATTATCTCCTATTTCTAGGAGCTGTCCCCGTCACAAAGGTACGTCACCCACGCGTTACTCACCAGTCCGCCGCTCTAGGATTAGTGCAAGCACCAATCTTACCGCTCGACTTGCATGCTTAAGACGCGCCGCCAGCGTTCGTTCTGAGCCAGGATCAAACTCTCCATGATTATTTCAATAGCCCGAAGGCTAATGATCTTCATAAACAGTTCAAACCAGCTTTTATCTATTTGCTGAATTGATTTACAATCGAGTTTTAAGAACTAAAACTCGCGGGTATGTTTTTGTTCGTTGATATAAAAAACATAAAAAAATTATTTAGTCAGTTATTTCCTTCCCTGATCTGTCAAAGAACTTTTTGTTTGTTCTGTGTCGCAACTCAGTGTTGCGACGGTGAAAATGAATATATATCTTTCCCTGAAAACTGTCAATAGCTCATCCCGTTTTTTTTTGTGTTTTTTTCACTTTTTTTATATTTTTTTGTAACTTTTTTTCTGCAGTATTCTCACAGTTTTCCGGCTCATATCACCACAAAATGAGCTCCCGCTGAAAAAGTACAGAGACTGCGGTGAGCCTCGTCGCTCCGCTCGTATCTTCTGCCGAACCGGCGGCCTCAGTATCGGCTCAATGCAGTCTCTGCCCTTTTTCCGCTCCGCTCATTTTCTGGCGCATGCACGGAGTTCTGGAAGAGATTTCTGTATGTGAAAGAAAACACAAATATTAACGTGTAGGTGGAGATCTCAATAGATTATATAAATCTAGAATCCCCAGCGGAAAATCGATATAATGGCGGACGCTATGAATTATATTTACAATAATAAAGAAGAAGAAAATAAATTATTGGACCGTTTCTGCAGATATGTAAAAATCTGGTCTGAAAGCGACGGCAAAGCTGCAGATGCCGGAGTGTTCCCATCAACAGAACGTCAATGGGACATCGCAAAAGTTCTTGTAAAAGAACTCCGAAATCTCGGGACACGAAATGTTTACCTTACTGACAACTGCTATGTAGTTGCAAAAATTGATTCAAATATCGTAGAACCAGAAGAGCGCAAAAAATATCCTACCATCCTTTTGATGGCACACATGGATACTGTAGATGATGTTTCCGGCGAAAATGTAAAACCTGTAATCTCTATGCTCTCGGCCTCAGAATCTCCAACAGGTCAGGATGATACAATCGTAAAATCAGATGGAACTACACTTCTTGGAGCTGATGACAAGGCCGGAATTTCTGCCATTATGGCTGCTGTTGAATATCTAATGAATCATTATGAAGATGAAGGTCTTCAGCATGGACCGATTGAAGTAATGTTCTCTCCAGATGAAGAAACAGGACACGGAATGGATAAGGTTCCGCTCAATATCCTTAAGGCAGATTATGCAGTGACTGTTGATGCAGGAGATGAAGGCGAGCTCGAGTCAGAATGTTTTAATGCCTGGAGCGCTACCGTACGCTTTACGGGAAAAACCTGCCATACAGGAAACGGAAAGGCAGATGGCATGATTAACGCCGTAACACTTGCCGGAGAATTTGCAGCTAATCTTCCTCATGATATGGCACCAGAAACAACAGAAGGCTTTGAAGGTTTTATTGCTCCAATGGAGATCAACGGAACTATTGAGAGCTCAAGTGTAGAAATGCTTCTCCGTTCATTTTATACAGATGAAATTGAAAAAGAAAAAGAAATCATCAAGACTGCTGCAGAAAAGGTTATTTCAAAATTCGGCGGTAGTTATGAAGTTGAATTCAAACAGCAATATCTGAATATGAAGGCAAAACTCGATGAACGCCCGGAAATTATGGAACGTCTGGAAAAAGCCTTCGCTGATGCCGGTGTAAAACCAATCAAACAACCAATTCGTGGTGGAACTGACGGTTCTCGCCTTACTGAACTTGGAATTCCAACTCCAAATATCTTTACAGGAGCTCATGAATTTCATTCAAGAAATGAATGGCTTTCTCTAAACCAGTGTGCAAAAGCTGCCGATGTATTAATTAACTTATTAACACAAAAGGTGAAATAATGCACGAATATGTAATTGAGGGTGGATATCCTATTCAGGGAACAGTTACAGCAAGCGGCAACAAAAATGCAGCCTTGCCTTGTATTGCGGCAACTCTTATGACAGATGAGCCGGTTATCCTTCACAATATCCCGGAGATTCAGGACACAAACGTTATGTTTGAAATTCTTAAATCTCTTGGTGCAAAAGTAGAAAAGTTAAGTAAACACAACTGGAAAGTCCAGTGTGATAAAATAAATACAACTGAACTTCCTAGTGACCTTACAAAAAAGGTTCGCGGTTCAATTGTATTTGCAGGACCTCTTCTTGCAAGCAAAGGAAAATGTGAAATGACACCTCCTGGTGGTGATGTAATCGGTCGCCGCCGTGTAGACACTCACTTTCTGGCCCTTAAAGCACTTGGTGCAAACATCCATGTAAACGGACGCTTTGAATTTTCTGCAACAAAACTTGTTGGTGCAGACATCTTCCTTGATGAAGCATCAGTTACTGCAACAGAAAACGCCGTTATGGCTGCTGCCCTTTCTGAAGGTGAAACAATTCTTCAGAACTGTGCGAGCGAACCTCATGTTCAGGACATCTGTAAGATGCTCGTTGCTATGGGTGCTAAAATCACAGGCATTGGTAGTAACATTCTCCGCATCACTGGTGTTAAAAAGCTTCACGGCTGTGAATTTACAATCGGACCTGATTATATTGAAATTGGTTCATACATCGGTATGGCAGCCGCTACAAAAGGAAAAATCACAATTAAGGGTGTACGCGCAGAAGAAATGCGTCCGCTCAAATACAGTTTTGCAAAACTTGGAATTACCTGGAGTATTGATGGCGACGAACTTACAGTTCCAAACACTCAGAATCTTAAGGTAAACGACGACCTTGGAAATGCAATTCCAAAAATTGATGATATGCCTTGGCCTGGATTCCCTGCTGACCTTACATCAATTATGACTGTAACTGCAACTCAGGTTGATGGTACAGTTTTGATTTTTGAAAAGATGTTCGAAAGCCGAATGTTCTTTGTTGATAAGCTGATTTCGATGGGCGCCAAAATTACTTTGTGTGATCCGCACCGCGCTGTTGTCTGCGGACCTAGTATGTTGCATGGTGACCATCTTGTATCTCCTGATATTCGTGCCGGTATGGCAATGGTAATTGCAGCAATGTGTGCACACGGAACAAGCCGGATCAGTAATGTTTATCAGATTGAAAGAGGCTATGAGGATTTAGTTGGTCAGTTGAAAAAACTGGGCGCTCATATAGAAACTGTTGAGATTGAATAAATCGCTTACCGGCTCTCTAAAAATCTAACAAAACAAGACCGCGGCCCAGAAGTTTTTTCAGATTTGAAATAACAGAAGGAGACGCGGTTATTTTATTTAACGCAGCCACACGTACATCTTCAGTCACTTCCGGACGTAATGCAAGAAGAATATCAACATCTATAAACTTTGATGGAGCAGTCTGTTCTTCCATAAGATAAAGCCAGCGATATTCTGAAGCAGATGAATTTGATAATCCGCAAAGCACTGGTGTGCCTCCAAGCCACCAGAGGTTCTGCGCTGTTTTCTCATTAAGGCCAGCCCCCCTCTTACGGTTCTTTTCTTCATATTCTTCAATTTTCTTTTCAATGAAGTCTCTTCCAACGGTTGGCGGTGGAACAGGAAAATCAAACCATTTCTGAACTTTCTTTTCTAATCCATCGCCATGCATCCAGCAGTTGAGGGAGTTTTCCAAAGGAAGTTGAAATTTGTCATATTGATTTTCATCCTTAAAGTGAATATTGTTTCCTGCAAAGAGCCCGCCCTTTTTATCTGATTTTGGCTCTACAGGCTGCAGTTTTTTCTGCTTGCCTTCTTTCCATTCTGTATAAACTGTAGAATTTTTTGTAAGTACAAACTTATGCCAGAAGCAGCTGTCCAGCAAGCCTGCACTGTAAAACTGGCGGAGAGTTTCCATGGAATCAATGATTGTCTGAGCTGTATCATACCAGAAACCAAAAATCATATACGCATGAACAAGTACACCCGCTTCTTTAAGAGCCGCACACGCACTAACGATTGAAGAAATATCAGTTCCTTTATTGATATTTTCAAGTCCACTTTCAGCTGCTACTTCAAGCCCTGCAGAAACACCACCAAGGCCACAGTAACTTAAGAACGCAGCAAGATCTTTTGTAAATGTTTTTTCAAAACGGATATTGCCCCAGAAGTAAAGAGGATTTCCGTGTCTTGCATTTTCCAGAGCGAACTTTTTCAGAGCAACAGGAGGCATGGCTTCATCAACAAAATGAATGCCATAAACATTTTTTTCGCGGGCAGTTTTTAAAAGTCCTTCATAAAGATTTCGAACTTCTACCGGGCGATATGCACAAACATAATCAAGCTGAGTATCACAGAAAGCACAGCGGTGCCAGTAACAGCCATGTGCAAGATAAGCTTTTATCCACGAACCGTCTGTCCAGATTCTATGCATTGCATTTTTATCATCACACATGCGAAGGTATCGTGAAAAATCTATATCTGAATAATCTGGAATAATCTGTGCAGTGATTTCTGTTTCATATTTTTCAAGTTTTTCATCCTGCCAGACAGGTTCAATAACTTTGCCGTTTTGGAAAAGACGGAGTTTGTAGAGAGGATTAGCAATCATCGACTCTGCGGCAGTTTCAACAGACTCAACCACCGTATTATCAAATAAAGCTTTGTAAGAGCCATAACCTCTGTCATAGGAAATTGCGTCGATGTATTTTCCGAGAGAGGCATCGCGTAGTTCACGGAGTTCTGTATTTACAAAGCCGCCGCCGATGCAGATAAAAACCTTCTGCCCATATTGCGATTTCAGAAAGCGGGCTGTATACAAAGCAGGAATAAAAGTTCCGGCAAAAGGAATAGAGATACAGATGAGCGTTTTTGAAAAGATTGCCGGGTCAAGTCCGGCAATGACAGTGGTACCCCATCTTTCCAACACGGGTTTGTAAAAGTGTTCCAGTATCGGAGAATCAAGCCCCTTCTCTACTTCAGCAAAAGTTCGTTCATCAACTGTCAGGGCTTCTGCATATCTGATAAGTGAAAACTCTTTATCAAAAACTGCGGTTATATAATCTGCTAAATCTGCAAGTGCATAGGAACACAAAAAGCGGACATCATCTACAGAAGGTTCGCGGCCGTCCTGTGCAAGTTGTTCAAGGAAGTTTTCCATTCGCTGACCACGGGGAGCAAATGGAGAATACAAAAACTGATGTTCTTTCTCGCGCGCACCGCCACCGCTGAGAACTGCAGTTATAAAATCAATCCATTCAATCCAGTTTTCTTTCTGGCTTATATAACGGCGTATATTAAAAGCAGTGTTATCATCACCATTTTTTTCTGCTTTATCTGCCATTGAAAGTGCAGTTTTTTCAGAAAGAGAAAAAAGCTTTTCCAGACCACTTCGACTGAAAATCTCATAAAACAGCTCTATGCTTAAATCAGCCCACTGTGCATCTTGTCCTTCTTTCTTAAAAAATGAAGTAAGATAAGCCCCAGAAGGATACGGTGCATTCAGCTGTACAAGAGGTGGAATAATGGTGATAACATTCATATCTTCATTATAACATCAAAACTTATTTTATTATAAGTTCTGCAAGAGCTACAAAGCTTGGTAAAAAGAAAATGCACAGAATACTTGTAAACGAAATGATTAAACTTGCATAAGTTTCGTCACGATTAAAGATTACTGCAAAACCTGGAATGGTTGTTGCCGCAGGACACATTGAACAGATTAAAGCAACGAAAAGCAGAATACGGCAGTCCGGAACATTCGGAAAGAGCTTCCATACAATGAAAAGAATGCAAATGTTCAAAACAGCACAGGCAACGTGACGCAAGAGACTTACCTTCACAATTTTGAGTGCGTATTTTTTGCCGTCTGCTGGCTTAAAGTTTGCAAGAAGAATACCTATCAGAATCATACTTACAGCAGTATTCAAATCGCCAATCATTGTAACAGGACGGGCAATAAATTCCGGCAGAGTCCATGGACTGCAGAAAATTGCAACACCAAGAATAACAGCAATTATATTTGGATTTGTAATGATTTTTTTCAGATTGATTGAACCGCTCATAATATAGTAGCCGTAGGTCCAGATCAAAATATTGAAAACTACAAGATAACCCATCAGATAGAAAACACCGATATCTCCAAAAACACCGCGAATCAAAGGAATTCCGATGAAGCCGCAATTTGTAAAACAAACAGAAAGACGGTCTACCTGTTCTTTACTTGAAAAATAACCGAGCAGAATCATAACCCCATGAAGAATCAGGGCAATTACAAAAACAAAACCAAGCTGAGCAAGTTTATCTGCATCAAACTCAAGGTTGAAAGATTTTACAACCATAAAAGGATTGATAAAATACAAAAGAAGCTTACTCAAAAACTTCTGCTGCAATTCTTCAACCTTAAAAATCTTTGCAAAAATAAATCCACTAAGAGCAATCAATGCCATAGTGATCAATTGTTTCATTACTAATAAATACATATTATTTTCCCAGCGCTGCAAAAATTGCTGTAAATAACCCCAAACTTCCTGCCATCATGATAAGACCGGCAAGCAATACTCCAAGAGTTACTGCAATTACTGTATCACGGAAGCGCATATCTAAAAGACTTGCTGCAAGAGTTCCCGTCCAGGCTCCTGTTCCCGGCAGAGGAATGCCTACAAAAAGAAGAAGAGCAATAAAGATTCCCCGGCCTGCTTTTGCCTGCATTTTTTCACCAGCGGCTGTACCTTTTACAAGGAAGAAACGACATATTCCACCGATAATTTTTTTATTCTGTCCCCATTCCAGAAATTTACGTGCAAAAAGATAGATAATTGGAACAGGAATCATATTTCCAACGATACAAACTATATAAGAAGGAATAATAGGAAGCTGCATTGCCTGCGAAACCGGAATGGCACCACGCAACTCAATTAACGGCACCATAGAAATCAAAAAAATCCAGATATAATTCTTAAACATACGCAGATTATAATAAAATCTAACCGTCTTGAAAATATCCTGCTTTTAATATATGATGATATTCACTTGCCGGGATGGCGGAACTGGTAGACGCCCAGGACTTAAAATCCTGTGCTGAGCAATCAGCGTGCCGGTTCGACCCCGGTTCCCGGCAGGAAGGCCTCCTTGGAAACAGGGAGGCTTTTTTTATGGAGAAAAAAATGACACCACACGTTTATCCGCGCCAGTGCGCATTCAAATCAGTTGAAGACATTAAAGGAAAAAAGGTTACCATTATGGGCCTTGGTCTCAACGGCGGCGGCGAAGCTGCGGTGCGTTTCTTCTTGAAAAAAGGTGCCTATGTAACTGTTACTGACATGAAAACCGAAAAGCAGCTCAAGGCTACAATTGATAAACTGAGCTCCGATGAAAGCCTTGATCTCAGCCGCCTTACCTACCGTCTCGGTGAACACAAAATAGAAGACTTTGAAAATGCAGACTGTGTTATTAAAAATCCTGGTGTTAAATTCGAAGGCAATAAATATCTTGCAGCAGCACGCGCAATTGAAACAGACCTCAGTATTTTCCTTCGTTTTACAGACTGCCCTATTATTGCCGTTACAGGAAGCAAAGGTAAATCTTCTACAGTAAGTGCAATTTATTATGGTTTGTCACAGGCTGGCTACACAACCTTCCTTGGCGGTAACATCACAGTTAGTCCGCTCACATTCTTTGATGAAGTAAATAATGACACTCCAGTAGTTATAGAATTCTCAAGCTGGCAGCTCGCTGACCTCCGCGGTCGTGGAGTACTCCGTCCTCATATCGCAGTCATCACAAAGATTGTTCCGGATCATCAGAACTGGTATGGCGACATGGAATCTTATGTTGCAGATAAGCGCCTTATTTATGCAGATCAGACAAAGGGTGATTATTCTATTTTTGATTCTGATGACTGGGGAGACCGTTTTGCGAATGAAACAAAGGCAACTGTTCTCCGCTATGGTTCAAAAGCAACCTGGTCTATTGAGCTTGGAGAACTTTTAGTTCCTGGTGTTCACATGAAAACAAACGCTCAGAATGCAGCAACAGTTATGCACCTTATGGGAATTCCAGATGAACGAATCAAAGAGATTTTACAGCGCTGGCCAGGAATCGATCATCGCCTTCAGTATTTCCACAGCTGGAAAAATGATGCAGGCACAACTGTAAAGTTTTACAATGATTCCTGTGCAACAGTTCCTGAGGCAGCCGCTGCTGCAACACAGGCATTTGGAAAACCTGTAATTCTTATGACTGGTGGTACAGAAAAAGGACTCGAACTTACTCCGCTAATCAAAACTCTTACCGCGCCTGACGCAGATACAATTAAGGTAAAAGATATTTATCTTCTTGCAGGAACTGCAACTGATAAGCTTGTTCCGGAACTGGATAAGGCAGGAATAAAATATCACGGACCGTATAACGGACTGGAACCGCTGCTGAAAGAATATAAAGAAAACGCCGGGGAAGATGTATTTGTCTTCTCCCCTGGCGCTACATCATTCGGAATGTTCAGCAACGAATTTGACCGCGGCAACAAATATATGGCCGCAGTCAAAGAAATCTTTTAAACCTTAAACAGATCTACCTGTTCACCAATCTGCTGAATTGAGTTCTTAACCTGAATAGAAATCTCACTGAGGGTCGTTCCGGTTTCATTAATCTTTCGGGCCCCCACAGCCATCTCATCCATACTGGTGTTCATCAAATCTGTAGATTCCTTAAGAATAGTCATATCCTTTACAATCTGTTCGTTTCTTCCAGACATTTCCTGCGAAGAATTACGAACTTCACTTGTTGAAGAATTCAAATGACGAAGAGCATCAAGAATCTGCTTAGAACCTTCATTCTGTTCTTCCATTGCAGCCTGAATCTGAATGACAAGTTCATCTGTTTCCTTAATGCGGTTTGATACTTCAGTAAGGGCTGTACTTGCTTCATTTGAAGAGCCTACAACTTCAATAATAGAATTCATAATCTTATTAAGCTGTTCACCAATCTTCTTTGACTGTTCAGAAGAGGTTTCTGAAAGTTTACGGATTTCATCTGCAACGACAGCAAAGCCCTTACCTGCTTCACCAGCATGAGCCGCCTCAATCGCCGCATTCATAGCAAGAAGGTTTGTCTGTTCTGCAATATCAGAAATAGCAGTATTTGCTTCCTGAAGCATTTCTGACTGACCTTCAATCTGGCGGATACGCTCGTTTACATCTTCCTGTTTAGAGAATCCGATTTCAGCATTGTCTTCAAGAGACTTAAATGAAGATGACATCTTTTCAACAGACTTGTTTACAGAATTGATATTTCCTATCATCTCTTCTACTGCAGCAGAAGCCTGAGTTACACTGGAAGACTGATCTTCAATAAGTGCATCAAGATCAATAATAGCATTTGAAATATGCTGAACAGAATCGCTTGTTTCACGAACACTCTTATCCTGATTTACAATCTGAGTATGAATACTGTCTATATTTGCAATAATTTCTGTAATTGAACTTGCTGTATCTTCTGTACCGGCATCAAGATTTTCACCACTGGTTCCCAAATCTGCTTTTGATTCCTTAAGATTTTTTACAATATCCTGAAGTTTATCCAGGAACTCATCAAAATTGATAATCATTGCTCCAATTTCATCACGGACATAAAGAGAACAGCGTTTTGTCAAATCTGCATCACCAGTCTTAAGTCCTTCAAGGAATACAGTTACGTTTTTAATTCGCTTCATAATCCAGCGAACAAAGAAGTAACCGATTGTCGCAAGAACAAGGAACAAAAGTATTGCAACAGGAATTACCATAGAAAGTGTACTGTTTCTTACAGAATCAATAACCTTCATTGACTTTGCAACAAAGACCATACCGGCAATTGTTTCATCGTCATTATATAATGGAGCGTAAACTGTATAATATTCTGTGTGAGCAATTATATTTTTTCCTACATATTTTTCACCATTATAAAGAACCTGCTGCACAATTTCCTCATTATCCAAATCAAGATCAATCAGATGAAAACCAAGTGTAGTTGCCATATATTTTTTACCATAAAATATTGAACACTCAACTGTATGAAAATCATGTACAATACTTACATAACCATCAGTTCCCATTGTTGCTATATCATAAGCAATCAGCAGACTACCCAGAGTAACTCCATTTTTTATAACCGGCGTTGCAACTACAATTCCAAATTTCAATGTTCCAAGCTGAGTATAACAATAAGTCTTTCTTCCCCTTATTGCTGTTGCCACTATAGGAAGATCAAGAGTTTGTCCCGCAGTAATCTCCCAGCCCGCAGTAATTTTTCCATTTGTATCAGTTATTGCCAGAAGATCGACATTACAAATTTCACCTTTTTCTTTTAGATAAGCATTTGCATCATCTGTATATGAACCATCAAGATAACCTTTAATATGGTCTGTCGAAGCAAGCATATCGGCATAACAACTGAGAGTATCAAGCCAGTCATCAAGAATCCACTGCACACCACCAGTTGTATCTTCAAGTTCTTCAACTGTCTTTGACATAAGACCACGGTCAAAAGTAGCCAGAGAAACTGCTCCAGAAACAAATACACCAATGATACTTGCACCGACAATCATTGCAATAAGTTTAAATTTTAATGAAATATTCTTCTTCGGATTTGGGTCAAACCTATCTAACTCTTTTGCCATATATGCTCTCCTATAAGTCAAATCAGCAAAAAACAATTTTTAGATAATAATTCTATAAGCTACTATATTATTAAATTATCTATTAGGTTTGAGAAAAATGCAAATTTTATTTGAAGTTCAGGGCTGAGACTACTGCAGCAATACCGGCACGACCAACGTTGGAACTCTTTCCGACACCCCATACCTGTTCGCCGTTATCCTTTGTAATCTGAACATAAGCCATAGCCTGGGTATCTGAACCAAGACCAATAGAGTGCTCGTGGAAGCTTGTGATATTAAAAGCTGGAGCCGGAGTCTGCTTCATGGCACTTACAAAGGCATCAAGAGGTCCGTTTCCATTTGCAGCAATTGCATAGCGTGTTCCTTCCCATTCAACAGTAGCCATACCGGCAACCTGCTCAGGAAGATCTGAACCTCTTTCACCTTCTATATGGCGCTCTGTAATTTCGAGAACGTTAAGAGGAGATTTTGTATAAAGCCAGGCTTCAGCAAAAATATCATAAACCTCGTCCGGACTAAGTTCGCGCTGAAGTTCGTCTGCACGAGCTTTGATAACCGAACCAATAACCGGATGCATTGCTTTTGGTGCTGCAATACCAAACATAGTTTCGAGAATATATGCTGCACCACCCTTTCCACTCTGACTGTTGATGCGGATAATGCCATTGTATTCACGACCAATATCATGAGGGTCAATGGAAAGATAAGGAACATCCCATAACAGGCTTGAAGTTCCTTCCATGCGTGCATTGATTGCCTTTCTGATTGCATCCTGATGAGAACCGCTGAATGCAGTAAATACAAGTTCGCCAGCATAAGGAGAACGCGGATGCATTGTCATTCCTGTTAATCTTGTGAACTCGGAAGAAATAAAATCGAGATCAGAAAAATCAAGTTCAGGATCTACGCCCTGGGTATACATATTAAGTGCAACGGTTACTATATCCAGATTTCCGGTGCGCTCGCCGTTTCCAAAAAGACAGCCCTCAACGCGCTCTGCTCCGGCGAGAAGTCCAAGCTCACACTGAGCAATTCCCTCGCCGCGATCATTATGATTATGAAGGGAAATTATACAGTTTTCACGACCAGGGAAATTCCGGCAGAAATATTCAATCTGATCTGCAAACTGATTTGGAAGATTACATTCAACAGTAGCAGGAAGATTCAAAATCATCTTATTATCCGGTGTAGCACCCCAGGCTTTTAAAACAGCGCCACAGATTTCCATTGCAAAATCAGTTTCTGTCTGAGTAAAGTTTTCCGGAGAATATTCAAAACGGAAGTTTGTTGGTGTACGGCCTTCGGCTTCAGCTTCTTTTGTAACAGCAGATATGTATTTTTTTACACACTTTACACCGCTTACAGCTAAATCAATAAGTTCTTCTTTTGATTTTCCAAAATTGTATTTTCGCTGAGAAGGAGAAGTTGCATTATAGATATGGAAGATTACATTTTTAGCACCATCAATAGCTTCAAAGGTTCGCGCAATCAGATGTTCACGAGCCTGACACAAAACCTGAATGCAGACATCATCCGGAATAAGTTTCTTTTCAATAAGACGGCGGACAAATTCAAACTCAGTATCAGACGCAGAAGGGAAACCAACTTCAATCTCCTTAAAACCAATCTTAACAAGCAGATTAAAAAATTCGATTTTCTGCTCAATTCCCATTGGATTTATAAGAGCCTGATTTCCATCGCGTAAATCTACTGAGCACCAGACAGGGGCTTTAGTAATTGTGTTTGAAGGCCATTTTCTGTCTTTTAATGGGACAGAAATAAAGGGCTTATATTTTCCACCTGGATTCATATCCGCAACTCCATTCATAATTTACAAAAAAAAACATTTCCACGCAACACTAGTCTCATTGAAACCGATGCTTATATATAGTAAAATATTGATAATATAATTGGAGGAAGATATGAAGAAAGTATTTAAGGCTTCATTGGCACTGCTCGCAGCTGCCCTCATTTTCAGCGGATGTACTAAATCTAATGCAAACGCTAAGAAGGACTACATTCTTGCAACAGGCGGAACCAGCGGAACTTACTATCCGTTCGGTGGTGCAATTGCAAACATCTGGAACACTAAAATTGCCAATATGAACGTTACGGCTCAGGCAACTGGTGCTTCTGCAGAAAACCTCAGACTTATCAACAAGGGAGAAGCAGAGTTCGGAACAGTTCAGAACGATGTTATGGACTATGCTTACCATGGAACTGATATGTTTGCAGGTGAAAAACTTTCAAACATCATGACTATTGGAACTATGTATCCTGAAGTTGTACAGATTGCAGTTTCTAAAGCAAGTGGAATTAAATCTGTATCTGATTTCAGAGGAAAGCGCATTTCTGTTGGAGATGCAGGATCTGGAGTTGAATTCAACGCTAAACAGATTCTCGAAGGCTATGGTCTTACATTTGATGATATCAAAAAGAGTAACCTTTCATTCAAGGAATCAGCTGAAGGTATTCAGAACGGAACTTTGGACGGATGTTTCGTAACAGCCGGTGTTCCAAACTCTGCACTTCAGGAGCTCGCATTTACAGCAGGACTCATCCTTATTCCTATCGATCAGGCTGCAGCTGATGTAATCTGCAACAAATATGGCTTCTATACATATACAACAATTCCTGGTGGTACTTATAAAGGAACAGACGAGGATACTCCAGCACTTGCAATTAAAGCTACACTCGCAGTAAGTTCAAAACTTGATGAAGACACAGTTTACGAGATGACAAAGGCTCTCTTTGAAAACCTCGACGAACTTGCACGCGGACATGCTAAAGGTAAGGAAGTAACTGCTGCATCTGCAATCACAGGTGTTTCAGTACCTTTCCACCCGGGTGCTAAAAAATATTATAATGAGATCGGATTGAGTGTAAATTAAATCTCTATAATAAATACAAACGGTGTCTAAGGCACCGTTTGTAAACATTAATAAATAATGAAAAAAGTAATAAAAATAAGTTTAATAATTGTTATTTTTTGTTGTTTAGTAGCCGCAGTGTTTTTTTCACCGGTAATCAATGTACTTTCTATAAAAAGTAGAAAATGTCAGCCCCAGCGTTTTTATTCCATCGAAGGCTACTCAAAAGGTTTTGTTATTTCATATACACACTCTGTAAATAAAGGACGTATTCATGACTTTTATAAGCACACAGAGGATGACAACATTGAATTATACAAAACATCATTTGTATCTTATGGAGCTGGAATTCCAGAACCAGAAGAAACCTCTGGAGCAGTTTTTTCTGTTACCCAGGACAGTTATGTAATTGAAAACCTGAACAGAATTGTTCCTCGCCTTGTAATGGCTGTAGGTCTTACTGCAAGACATACAATTGTATTTGATACATCTTTTACAATAGGCTCAAAAGAATTCATACTTACAGATTATTTCGAACCTCAGACGAGTATAATTCTGGAGTATAAAAAAGTATCTCTTTATTCATATTTGAAACATGAGATGAAATAAATTAAGTTTAAGGAGGTCCAGATGGACAAACAAACCCCGGCTGAACACAGCGCGATTGACAACATTCTTCCAACTTCAAATGAAGATGAAATGAAAAAACTGATGCAGAATCTTGACCGGGAGCAGGCTTATCGTGAACATAAATGCTGGCGACAATACATCACTGTTATTGTTTCTATAATTTTCGTTGCTTTCCAGCTTTATGCAACTCTTTCTGGTGCAATTACAGCACAGATTTTACGTGCAAGCCACCTTGCCTTTGTTCAATTTCTGGCCTTCCTGCTTTTCCCTGCTACTAAGAAACTTCCTAAAGACACCCTGCCTTTATATGATGTAATTCTTGGTCTTGCAGGTGCCGGCTGCTGGATGTATATCGTAATTAACTTTCAGCAGCTTGTACGCCGTTCCGGAAATAACACAACACTCGACGTAATCATTGGTATCATAGGTATTCTGATTCTTTTTGAAAGCTGCCGACGCATTGTTGGACTTCCAATTATGATTATTGCCGGAACATTTGTAATTTATGCTTTTGTCGGAAAATATCTTCCTGGATTCCTTCACCACAGAGGTTATTCCCTTCAGCGTGTAGTTTGTCATCTTTTCTATAACACAGAAGGTATTATGGGAACTCCTATCGGAGCCTGTTCAACCTTTATCTTCCTGTTTATTCTCTTTGGTGCACTTCTTGAAAAGACTGGTATTGGACAGTTCTTTATTGATCTTTGTAACGCAATTGCCGGTGGTGCGAGCGGTGGACCTGCTAAAGTTGCAGTTCTTTCATCTGCTCTCCTTGGAACAGTTTCCGGTTCGTCGGTTTCTAATACTGTTGGATCAGGTTCTTTCACAATTCCTATGATGAAACGCCTCGGCTACAAAGGAGAATTTGCCGGTGCAGTTGAAGCAGCTGCTTCTACAGGTGGACAGCTTATGCCTCCAATCATGGGTGCTGCAGCTTTCCTCATGGCAGAAAGCCTTGGTATGCCATATATCACAATTGTAAAGGCTGCCATTATTCCTGCTATCCTTTATTTCACAGGAATTTTTATTACAGTACATCTTGAAGCTAAAAAACTTGGTCTTAAAGGAATGCCAAAAGATAAGCTTCCACGCTTCCTTCCTTTGTTCCTCAGCAAAGGTGTTATGATTCTTCCTTTAGTTGTAATCATCTGGTTCCTCTGTGCTGGAAAAACAGCAGTTTACGCAGCCCTTATGGGAATTGTAGCCTGTCTTGTAATTGGAATTGTAGTTTCTATCGTAGACCTGGCAAAAGGAAGAAAACCAACATTCGGTTCAAAAGACCTTATTGATGTTATGTGTGCCGCCGCTCGAAATATCATCAGCGTAGCGATTGCCTGTGGTATGGCTGGAATTATTATTGGTGTAGTAACTCTTACAGGCCTTGGTCTTAAGCTTGGTGCAGGTCTTGTAGCACTTGCAGGCGGAAAACTCTTCCTCACTTTGATTTTTACAATGCTTGCTTCAATCATTCTTGGTATGGGTGCTCCTACAACAGCAAACTACCTGATTACTTCAACAATTACTGCCGGAGCTATCATTCAGCTTGGTGTTCAGCCACTCGCTGCACACATGTTTGCATTCTACTTTGGAATTATTGCAGACGTTACTCCTCCGGTTGCCCTTGCAGCCATTGCCGGTGCCGCCATAGCAAAAGCACGACCTATGAAAACTGCCTTTAATGCTACAAAACTTGCAATCGGAGCATTTATCATTCCGTATATGTTTGTTTATAACTCACAGATGCTTATGATTGATGCATCAATTGGACGTATTCTTTTCATTATTGCAACTGCCTTAATCGGTATGTTCGGTATCAGCGTTGCACTTGAAGGCTATGGATTTAATTTCACAGGACTTCTTCATGGAACTGACAAACCGGTTGCATTAAAAACTACTTTTGATGTTGTTGAGCGTGTTCTTTTTGCAATTGCCGGACTTCTTTGTGTAATTCCAGAAACAAGGTCAGATATTATTGGTCTCAGTATGATTGCAATTCTGATTGCTTACCAGCTGATTACCAAAAGAATTTTATTGACGAAGAAACAGTAAAATTATTATTTTATATATAAGAGGTACAAAATATTATGAAAATCAAACCATTAGCAGATCGTGTTCTTGTAAAGAACGACAAAGCAGAAACTAAAACAGCAAGCGGACTCATTATCCCGGAAGCTGCACAGGAAAAAACTCAGACTGCTACTGTAGTTGAAGTTGGACCTGGAACTGATGAAAATAAAATCACAGTAAAGAAAGGCGACAGAATTATGTACGACAAATATGCCGGAACTCAGGTAAAGATTGACGGTGAAGATCACCTCATTCTCCGCATGAGTGATATCATTGCTGTTATTGAGTAATGTGTAAGACCGCTGACGGCCGTTGTTCAATAGCAAACCGTTAAAAAAATTGCGAAAGCAATTTTTAGGTTTACCACTTAAGCTTATCTTTTAGCATGGATGCCCTTGCGTTATCAGGATACAAAGAAGCTGCGTATTCTGCTGAACGGAGGGCATTTTTTATATCCCCGTCACTAGCATAAATACAGGCAATTCTATACAAAATTTCAGAACGCTTTGCATTACTGCTTTCACGACCAGCAGTCTTTCCATACAAATCCAGGGCTTTAAGCTTTTTTCCAAGAGATATATAAATACTTCCAAGATTCAGACAGGTTGATGTAGAAACAGACTGAGAAATATAGCCATCTTCCAGCAGACCTGCGCTCTCATAAACACAATATTCATGAAGTCTAAGAGCTTCATCTGCCATTTTATAATAAGCAGCAAACCAGGCACCAAATTCCATCATAGAAAGATCATATCCACGGGCTTTATCTATAAACTGTTCCCAGAAATCACGCTTTGAATCATATTCACTGATATCTGTTACATGATCATAAAAAAGCTTCCAGGCATCATCATACTGCTTTGTATTAAGCAGGAAATTAAGCGCATACTGAACAAGAAGTCCTTTTAACTCTCCGTCTTCATTAAGACTGTTTTCTAGCATATTCCAGAGATCGCGGTTTTTATCTTTTTCTGATATTGATGAGTCTGTTTTATAACGAAGATCAAGTTTTGCAATATTCAGATACGGATCATTAGTACGGCGAAGAGCTTCGTCAATTCTGTAAAGAGCATCACTCATTGGAATTTTACGGCGGTTATCATAACGCTCCATTTCCAGAGTTGAGATACCGGCTTTTCTGAGAGCAGCAATTTCAGTATCTTCCTCACGCTCAAGATTAGAACGATAAGCAAAATCTGCATATAAAATTAAACCCGGTACATTGTCTGGCCAGCGGTTTACAACATAGAAAAGAAGATCAGCATTCTGGTCATCCATTCCCTGATTTTGAGCCCATCTTGCACTGTTCAGAATTATATTAGAAAGAAATTCCTCATCACTTTTACGAACCTTAAGTTCATCAAGATTCATTACAATACCGCGTCGTGCATTTTCTGCAGCTTCCATTTCGGAAACAGCCATATACGAATCTGATTCCAGTGCAGTAAGAAGGACTGGAGAAGTTTTAAAAGTAACAGTTCCCTGATATCCGGTCATGAGACGGCGGGCTTCTTCAATTGCATCAATTGAATCATAAAACTGTCCGGCATCATAGCAGACCATAGCCCAGAAATATGCATCATCAGCATCAAGGAAGAAAGCAGGATTTAAGCTTGCTGCAAGGTTGTAATCACCGTTTATAAGATTGAAAGCTGCGCAGTTACGTAATAAAACCGGATTCTTTGAAGTCTTATAAGCATCTAAGAAAATCTGATAAAATTCCTTTCGGGTATAAAATGTAAAAGCATTATCACCTGAAGCTGCTGCCTTTTCTGCTGAATCCCGAAGAATATACTCTGAATATAAGGAAGCGTATTTAGTTCCGCGTAATTTCTCCGCAACCTTCCCAGCATCCCCGAGGCGGCCTTCTCTCAACAAAAATGCCGCATACACAGCCTGCAGTTCAAGATTACCGCCGTTTTTCTTCAGCGACTTCTTAAGGAGTTTCTCGGCCTTTTCAGATTCGCCGAGAGTTATATATCTTTTGTAAATGCCGATGTAAGTCCACGAATCGTAAGTCCGCTTTTCAACTTTTTTGAGTTCCTTCAAAGCCGACTGCATCTGATTCTGCATTACAAGAGCGTCAATAACATCAAACTGGCTTGTTAACGAGTTTTGTTCTGCCCTCATCCGACAAGCGGGAAAGCAGAACAAAATCAAAGAAAAAAATATAAATGTAAGAATTATTTTTTTAAGCTCTTTTCGGCTCATCTTTTCCTATTTTATCAAGCACTGCATTAATAAACTTATAGGAATCATCAGTGTCAAAGTCTTTGGCAATATTTACAGCCTCATCAATGACAATCTTTGGCTCAGCGCCGTTCTGGAACAAAAGCTCATAAACACTTGTACGAAGAATTGCAAGTGCAACACGGCTTATACGTTCCATACTCCATGATGCAGAAAGATGACTTTCAATAAGCTTATCAATTTCATCTATATGACTTATTGTACCAGCAATTATCAAACTTGCAAATGTTCGCTCTTCTTTTGAAGTTTCTGAAAGTTCAACAACAGGCTGTTCAGCCGGATCAATACTTCCATCAACCTCAACATCCTTCTGCAACCATTCAAAAGAAAGAAGGTCGTCCAAAGAAGCTTTAGTTACATCCCATGAATAAACTGCCTGAAAAGCAATTACTCTACCATTTCTTCTGGACACTTAGTTCCCCCAATCAAGAATCTTATCCAAAGCAGCACCTGTTTTCTTCATATCAACATTTTCTGCTGTGTGAAGTTCTTTTGCGAGATTTGTAGCTGCATTGCTCATATAAATCTGCTGCTTCTGCTGAGTAAGATTAGCACGGATATAATCATAAACTGTAACAGTTGTTTCAGGCTGAACCAAATCACCGATAGCAAGCATCTTTGCATCGTATTTCTTGATTACGCTGATAAAGCGATAATCTGTTGAAGTTTCTTCAACCTCAGAGGTATATCCTTCACCCTGCTGGAAAACCAACATAAGATTCTGAAGAGGCATCTGCAAACCACTTGCTGCAGCTTCAGTCTTAGGGAATACACCAAGTCCAGCCTTGAAGCCAGAATTATCTGCCTGAGACTGAACTGCAATCTGTTCTGCAGTAAGAGCCTTAGTAGTGTATTTTGTATAGAAATCAGTTGCTTTCTGCTTTGCAGCTTCAGGATTATTATCTTTTGGAACGATTACAACAAGCATTTTAATCATATCATTCCATACGAATGAAGATTTATTGCTTTCATAAGCCATTCTGATTTCTTCATCAGTAGCTGCAACCTTCTGAAGTTCAGCCTGATTCTTCTGAACAACATACTGCTGCATCAAAAGAACATTCTTAAGGTGTTTCTTATAATCAGCCTTATTCATTCCGGTCTGTTCCAAAAGAACTTCATCCAGAGTTTTACCCTGCTGCTTTTTAAGAATATCTTCAAGGTCTTTTTCTGAAACATTTACACCAAGTGACTGACTCATAGACTGTGCAAAATACTGATCTACAGAGCTGTCTGCTACAGAAATACCTGCCTTAGCTGCAGCCTGAACAATCAAAGCTTCCTCAATCAATGTATCAAGCACCTGTTTTCTTTCTTCAACTGTAAGAGTTCTGTTAATCTGCTTCTCATAAGTTGTACATCTTACCTTAAGCTGCCTGAGAGTAATGGATTCATTCTTATTAAGTTTTACAACTGCGAGAGGCTGCAAATCTGCCTGTGCAAACATTGCAAAAGTTGCAAACATTAAGATTGAAAGAACTGAAATAATTTTTTTCATTTTATAATCCTTAAAATATTTAGTATCAGTTTTGTTTGTCCATATAATATAACAATGGAACTGTCGGAAAGTTACTACTTATCCAGAGGAAGCCCACCGCTGATTACAGCACGGATACGACGAACACCAGCTGAGCTTGACTGTTCCTTCTGAATCTTGAAGTCACCAATCTGAGCTGTGTGCTGAACGTGTGGTCCACCACAAACTTCCTTACTGAACCAGTCTGATTTAGCGTCGCGGCCAATTGTGTAAACCTTAACGTCTTCACCATACTTGTTAGTAAAGAGAGCGCGTGCACCTTCTGCTTTAGCCTTGTCGAGTGGCATAACTTCCATAGTAACAGGAAGGTCTTCCTTAATCTTTTCGTTTACGATGTCCTCAACCTTCTGAATTTCTTCTTTAGTCATTGGACGTTCGAAAGTGAAGTCAAAACGCATACGCTCGTTGTTGATATTTGAACCTTTCTGAGCAACCTGGTCGCCGAGAACGTTTACCAGAGCCTGCTGCAAAAGGTGTGTTGCAGTGTGATATTTTGTTGTAACTTCAGACTGTTCAGCAAGACCACCCTTAGCTGCTCCTGCATCAACTGTCTTTGAAGCTTCCTGGTGCTTGCGTTCAGCTTCTTTAAAGCCTTCAACGTCAACAGTAAATCCGTTTTCTGCACCAAGCTCCTGAGTAAGCTCAAGAGGATAGCCATATGTTTCGTAAAGATTATAAGCAACCTTTCCGCTGATAATCTTTTTAGGATTCTTCATAAGGTTTGGAAGAAGTTTCTGGAATTCTGCTTCACCCTTCTTGAGGGTAAGACGGAACTTTGCTTCCTCTGCAGTAAGTTCTTTGTAAACCTTTTCGCGGTTTGCTTCGAGTTCCGGGTAAGGTCCCTTGAAGTTTTCGATTACTGTAGCAGCAATTTCTGCCATAAAGTCTTTTTCGATACCGAGCTTCATTCCGTGGCGAACTGCACGGCGGATAAGACGGCGGAGAACGTAACCAGCACCTACACGGTCTGGAGTAACTCCTCTCTGGTCTCCAAGGATAAATACAGAAGAACGAGTATGGTCAGCAATAATACGAACTGACTTATCTTTTTCTTCGTCTGTACCATATGTGTAGCCTGAAAGGACTTCAATTGTCTTAATGATTGGCTGGAAAACTTCTGTAAGGTAAACAGATGTCTTTCCCTGGAGAATACAGTTTGTACGCTCAAGTCCCATACCTGTATCAACGTTCTTTTTCTCGAGCGGAAGAAGTGTTTTTTCGTCAACGCGGTTGTACTGCATGAATACGTTGTTCCAGATTTCCATCCAGTTTCCGCTGTCTGTACCTTTATTTGAACCTACAGGTGGGAGACCTTCTCCAACCCAGTAGAAAATTTCTGTATCCGGACCACAAGGACCTGTTGGACCTGCTGCCCACCAGTTATCTGATGCTGGAAGATATGCAATCTTATCCTCTGGCATTCCATTATCTTTCCAGATCTGAGCTGCTTCTTCATCGCGAGGAGCGTTTTCATCACCTGCAAATACAGTTACAGAAATCTTTTTAGGATCAAGGGCAAGCCACTGTGGACTTGTAAGGAATTCATAAGAATAAGCAATAGATTCTTTCTTGAAATAATCACCAAGTGACCAGTTTCCAAGCATTTCAAAACATGTAAGATGACTTGGATCACCTACTTCTTCAATATCGCCTGTACGGATACACTTCTGATAGTCTGTGAGACGGGTTCCCGATGGATGCTTTTCACCAAGAAGATAAGGAACGAGAGGGTGCATACCCGCCATTGTAAACAAAACAGATGGGTCATTTTCAGGAATTAAAGACTGACCCGAAATCTCAACATGATTTTTACTTTTAAAAAACTCAATATATTTTGAGCGAAGTTCATTAGCGTTCATAAACTTGTATTATATTGAAAAAATTGTTATTTGAAAAGTAGTTGCCTATAACCTTCGGTACTCAATCACTGGTGTTTCTACTGAGTACATACGACCTGCCCTCTACCGCAAAGCAGTCGGTAGAAGTAAGCTTAACCGGAGTAAAAGTTATTGTATTGTAATCGGTAACAACTTTTTCGACAGTTTTTCTTTTTACAGTTTCTGTAATTACCTTTGTTCCAAATTCCATAGAATAATTTTCAGCAAGAATAGAACCTTCTGTATCCGAACGGAACTGAATTACGTTATAACTGCCGATTTTTTCGATAGAATAAATACCAGCTTCAGAAAGCCCACCATTTAATAGAGAATATTTATACTCTCCAAACTTCAATGTAACAGTAGAATCAGCAGTAGTCCAGTTATCACCCTTCTGAAGTTCTTTCATATAACTATCTTTTTCTGTTGAAGCGGCAAAGTCTCCAAAGGTATCCTGAAGAGCCATCTTCTTATAGTTTCCATCCCACTGTGTATTTTCACTGATAATAAGGTTGATATCATCGCGCAGGGTAATTTTGATTTCATCAGTATTTATGAGAGAAATATCAAAACGGCGGTGAAGGTTCATGATATCTGCATTTACAGCAGTCAGATAGATTCCGTTATGGCGAAGCTTACTGTCTTCCCACTCGTAAACTTCCTGAATATCTTTATAAAGCTGAATGATTTCTGTATCAGGATAATTGAAATACATATAACGGATATTTCCGTCTGTATTTGAAGTTTTATACCAGAGTCCGTCAAGGAAGGCTGCAAAAGTTTCTACAGTACCATCCTGAATGCGGGAAAGCTCAGTCGCAGCAAGACGGCCGGCTGTTACGTTTATTTCACGAACAAGTTCATATTTCTGTGAAGAAGGATTCCATTTATATTCCTGCTGGATCTGATTCTGGCCAACTGCAGGCTTATCTTTATCTGCATTAGCAGCATCCTTTGGAATATCCGATTTATAAACCCATACAGAAAAACTTTCACCTTTTGACATGGCAAGTGCATATGATTCAGAACGTTCAGTCTGCTGAATAAACACAGTTCCATCACACGAAAAATCACCAATATTTCTAAGATAATTTTTTCCATGTTCTTTTGAACACAAATAGATTTTCATCACATAATTGCCGTCATCAGCAAGTCCCTGATATATAAGGGCATTTTTATGTTCACCAGTAACATCCATTCCCATATAAGAGAAGGTTCGGGTTCGGGTAAACTGTGTCTCAATAGGTTCAAGTCGTTCATAAAGTCCAGATTCAGAATCTATAAGCGCCGCAACAATCCAGAGATTCTGCGAACTTGCCTTACGAACGATGATTACTTCATCATCATAACCATCATTATTTATATCTATTGTAAGTGCACTGATTAAAGTTTCTCCGGAATATAAAGGAACGAAAGTTTCATATTTTTCTGTTTCTATTGAAGAAGAGGAAGCTTCATTTTCTGAATTAGCAGATGAAGAAGATTTTGGAGTAACGATGCGTGCTCTCGTAGAAGATTTATCTTCCTTTGTCAGCATCTTTTTAGAAACAAAGAATACACCTGCAATTAAAGCCGCCGCAAGCACAAATAAAACCGGCACTGTTCTAGACTTCATACTTATTAAATATATTGTGAATTGCGGAATTTCTCAAGGTGTGATTTTTTTATTCCTTTCTAAGGATTTTTCAGTCTAATAAAAAACCGGATAGATTTCATTTCTACCCGGTTTTTATTTTTTTAGACTTTATTCTACACTAAGAACCTTCATTTTTTTGGTCCAGGTGGAAGAAGCGTCGGTGAGTTCGCCAGTTACTGTTACAGTCTTACCAGTAAACTCCTGAAGAGTTTTCTTTGTCTCAGCATCAGTTACTTCGAGAATAAATGTTACACGACTTCTAGAATCTGCATTTTCTACAAGTGTAAAACTGTTTCCATTATTAAGCAGTTTACCACTCACAGAAATAGTTTCACCAACATTCTCCTGCGAAAGATATGATGAATTCAAAGACAACTTTGGCTGAAGTGATAAAGTATCATCAACTGCAATATTCTCTTTTACAACTGTTTTCTGAGACTTCTGTTCGTTCTGACTCTTTTGTGCCACATTTGTTTTTGAAGCACAAGAAGTCAAAACGGCTGCTAAAAGCATTAAAGTAAGAATCAGAATCTTTTTCATTCCTGTACTCCAAACCAATAAGAAAGCAATTCGCTCCACTTAGATTCTTTTCCAAACTCAAGGTCTGTCATATACCAATCAGGTAATTTACCCTGTACAATTTTTTTACTGACTGTTGCAAAACCTGCACCACCAATTGTAAGACCATAATAATGATTATAAGTAGATGCATTTGTTGATGAACCTTCAATCAAAGAATAAAAATCATTTGAATCATTTAACATACTGTCTCGCCAGCTGTATTTTACAGCCTGTCCCAAAGCAGTAATTACATTGTCTGCCGCAGTATAAAGCTCTGACCATGCATTTACATTTGTCGTACCATTTATTGAAGTTGCAGAACAATATTTCATCATATCTGCGATGTAGCCAATATCATAAAGCCAGACATACGATCCCATATAATAGATAGAATCATCTATATAATATTGTGTTGAAGTATTATTTGTTACAAACAGTTTTTCTGCATTTGTATAACGCATTAAATACTTAACATAATCAGCTTCATTAGAAGTATCTGTTAGGCTAATAAATCCGTTAGATGCAAGTTTCACTTTCTTTGCTCTTCCTTCAGTAGATAACAATACATCGCATAAAGAATCAATAGTTGTTTTTACATTATCAACCTCATTAAGGTCAGTAATAGTAAAGGTAGTCATTCCTAAATGTCCCTGCCACTCCAGACTATATTTTTGGCTGTCATTTAAGCTACTGTAATAATTGTATTCAGAAGCATTCTGTGTATAATAATTCCAGCGGTCTGACTGACCACCATACTGTGCTTTATAATCTTCTACAATCTGTTTTCCAATGGCATCTATTGTTGTATCTTTCTTGAAAGATTTCATTAAAGCAACATAATTCAAACCATTTCCAGGAATATTATTTGGAGAAGCAGCCAGATATTCTGCATAATTCTTAAACTGATAAGCGTCTTCAAAAGAAGAACCAAGACATACATCCATAAGAATCATGCTTAATTTATTTGAAGCCCCATAACCAACTGTTGCTAAAGCATCAGAAACATCCTTTGTTTTAAGGAAATCTGAAGAAGATGACTCATCCCAACAAAGCGCACGTCTATCATCACTAAGTGTCAGTGTTTTGCCATCCGCAGTTTCTAAATACATCTGATTTCTTGGTCCACCACCATGGTCGCTGAATTGAAGAATGACACCCTTATTTGCAGTGTAATGGTCATTTACCCAGTTTAAGAAATTAATAAGAGTTTGTTTGTTACCCATATTAACTTCACCACAAGATGTTGGCTGAGTAGTAGAAACCTGCTTGTTTGAACCTACAAGCCATGGTGCTGTATAAGACAAATTCTTTGTATTGCTTGAAAGCACACAACCTGTACTTGTTGTATATGTTGTCGTACATCCGCTGTCACTTCCAAGTTCAAAAATGTATGAACCTGTTTCACCAATTTGAGGTGTCACAGTAATTGGATCTCCATTATCATCTTCATCTTCCCAACTAACTGCACCATCCCAAAGAGCTACAACATTAACTGAGTCATAAGAACTATTGGGAGTTCCATTTGAATCACGAATCTGATAAAGTCCATATTCGGCTTCATTCATATCAATAAAGATTGGATGATGCAAGTTGTTATCTCCGTCCATATACATTGCTACTACCCAATCACTTTCTTTTTTAGTGATTTGTGGTGTTACTGTTTTTGTAGCAGACTGATCGCTAGAACCTGTAATTACTTCAACTGTATATTCTGTTCCATTTTCAAGTCCAAAAAATTCAACATTTGCTGTTGTTGATGCATAAACTGATTTCGATGTAAGTTCAGAGCCATTCAAATAGAGTTTTACCGTATATGAAGAATAACCAGTTACCGGAGAGAATGACACATTTACATAAGAATCTGCAACAGTTGCATTCAGATCTGAAACTGGTTTTGGAGATGTAATTGTTATTGACTTCGAGGAAATTTCATGACCATTTGTAACTTTAAAAGAATGTGTTCCTTCGCTTAAAGGTGTTTCAAATTCATATAAAAGATATCTATAGTAACTTGTATCTTCATAAGATACAGGAACACTTAAATCAAAATCCTCATAATTAACGTTATCTAAAGAGTGAGTAAATTTAACCCCTGCATAAGAGCCATCATCCAAAGGATAAACTAAAGGATCAAATAATTGAAGCTTAAGAGTTGTTGCAGAAACATCTGTTATTGAGACTAACTTTGGAGTATAAATTGCATACAGAGTGGTATCTTTTGTAATTGGTTTTGTTTTATCAAACTCAATAGCTTTTGCTTGAGATGCTTTTGAATCAGACCAGTACATAAAATAGTTATATGATCTAGACGGATTTGGAGGCATTTCATCAGTAGTTAGAGAAGCTAAAGTATCTCCTGATTCAACCTCTACAGATGTTACAAAAGTATCATTGTCATAGAAAGTAACCGTTTTTGGATTTGTAAGATTCTTACATTTCACTTCCTTTTTATCAGATGCATTTTTACTGATTACTTTTATCCAATGAGTTCCTTCAGACAAACGACTATTAAACGTATATGTCAGATATCTGAAATTTGTATCATCTATATAAGTTGGAATTTCAGAGATTGTAAATGGTTCATAGTTATAATTATCAGTAGAATGCTCAAAAGTAATACCCGCATAAGAACCATCAACCAATGGGTAAACAGCTTTACCTTTTAATTTAAATGTAATTTGTGTTGCTGTCAGTTCCTGTATAGAATCATAGTAGGTACTGGTATATAAGTCAGGAGCATAGATAGCATATAAAGTAACATCTTCTGTAAAAGTAGCTGTATTTAAATCAACTTTCCCTGCTTCTGCCGCAGCAATTGAGTCATTAGATTTAGACCAGTATAAAAAAGTATTATACGCATCAGAAGTACTTTGGTATCCCCAATACTTTTCACCATAGAGGACATCTACAGTTCTTGTTTCATTTCCAATTTTGAATGTTATAGTTACACTACTAGGATTTACCTGGCTAGGACACCCTGTGAACATAAAGACGAAAAAGCAGGCTAATAGGCCAGCTAGAAAAACATGTTTTCTTTTCATATAGTTTCTCCTTTTTATAAAAAAACTTTAAAAATATTTTTAATTCAAAATATCCTACAAGATTTTTATGCCTATATTTTGTTTTGTCAAGTGTAATAGGGCAAATAACCTAGGTTATTTTTATACTAAAAGGTTTTAGTATAAAAATAATTGAAAAAAATAAAAAAAGAGCGATGTTTTACAAAACACCGCTCTTTTTAATTGTTAAGTTTATCGATTTCCAGAAATCTATTAGCCTAATGTGATTTCAACATTAACTTCTTTCTTTCCTTCAACGTATGGAACTACACATCCGTCAACTGCAGCGCCGTCTACAACCATGCTCTTTACGCCCTTGCATACGTGGCCTGGGTTTTTGATTGTGATGTTGTATTTAGAACCGCGGAAAAGACGTGTTGCTGTAAATCCGTCCCAGTCAGCAGGGATAGAAGGATCTACCTTGAGTCCGTCGAAGTCTGGCTGAATACCGAGGATGTACTGGCTGATTGCAACCATGTTCCATGCTGCAGTACCTGTAAGCCAAGAGTTCTTACCCTGGCCAAAGTTCTTGCCTGTCTGGCCGATATCAGAACCTGCATCCTTACCACCAATCATCTGGCCGTATACATAAGGCTCTGTCTTGTGAAGATCAGATGTTTCTTCTGTATAAGCAGGAGCGATTTCTGAGTAGTACTTGAATGCCTGATCACCCTCACCCGCATAAGCAGCAGCACAGATAATCCATGCATTGTTGTGTGTGAAGATACCAGCGTTCTCTTTGTATCCGCCCGGATAAGTAGAGATTTCACCGTACTGTACGTAGTATTTAGAGAAAGCAGGATTGTTCAAAACAAGACCGTGCTTTGTGTTCAAGCGTTCGTCAATTGCTGCGAGAGTCTTCTTTGTTGCATCCTTGTCGATATCAGACATGATTGCAAAGCCCTGTGGTTCAATGAAGATCTGTCCTTCTTCACATTCCTTAGACCCCATCTTCTGGCCGTTTGCGTCGTAAGCACGCATAAACCAGTTTCCGTCCCAAGCACTGTCCATCATAACTTTCTTCATCTTGTCGATTTCTGCCTGAGCCTTTGCTGCTTCGTCCTTCTTGCCCAAGTGATTCAAGATTCCTACGAAATTTGGTCCAACATAAGTGAAGAGTGCTGCAACGAATACAGATTCTGCAACCTTTGAGTAACCGCCTTCGTTCTTAAACTTAGGGTTTGTATATGTCTGGAAGCTCTCGCCTGGTGTGTCAGAGAAACATGAAAGGTTGATACAGTCGTTCCAGTCTGCGCGCATTGCAAGTGGAAGTCCGTGTGGTCCCAGGTTGTTTACAATGTGGTAGAAGCTTACTGTAAGGTGGTCGAGCATTGACTTAGCCTTAGACTCATCGTTGTCATAAGGAACCTTTGCATCGAGGATTGACCAGTCGCCAGTTTCTTTAATGTAAGCTGATACGGAAAGAATCATCCAGAGCGGGTCATCAGAGAAGTCTCCACCGATGTCTGCATTTCCTTTCTTTGTGAGTGGCTGATACTGATGGTAACATCCACCGTCTTCAAGCTGAGTAGAAGCAATGTCGATAAGGCGTTCGCGTGCGCGGTCTGGAATCTGATGTACGAAACCAAGAATGTCCTGGTTTGAATCGCGGAATCCCATTCCACGACCAATTCCGCTCTCAAAGTAGCTGGCAGAACGTGAAAGATTAAAGGTAACCATACACTGATACTGGTTCCAGATGTTTACCATGCGGTTTACTTTGTCTTCCGGTGTGTTTACGTTGAGGATGCCAAGCAGCTTGTCCCAGTAAGCGCGGAGCTCTTTCATACCTGCTGCAAACTTTTCTGGTGTGTTGTATTTTTCGATCATAGCAAGAGCTTTTTCTTTGTTGATTGTCTTGCCGTCTGCCTCGAACTTTTTGTCCACTGGCATTTCTACATAACCCAGGATGAATACGAGAGTTTTTGATTCGCCTGCTTTAAGAGTGATTTCCTTGTAGTGAGAAGCAATTGGAGACCATCCGTCAGCAAGTGAGTTTCCACATTTTCCGTCGAGAACCTGCTGTGGGTTATGGAATCCGTTGTAAAGACCAATGAATGTATCGCGGTCTGTATCGTATCCGTCAATCTTGTCGTTTACTGAGTAGAATGCAAAATGATTGCGGCGGTCGCGGTATTCTGTTTTATGGTAGATTGTTGAATCTTTGATTTCTACGCGGCCTGTAGAAAAGTTTCTCTGGAAGTTTGTACAGTCGTCCTGAGCATCCCAAAGACACCATTCAGCGAAAGACCAGAATTTGAAAGTCTTGTCTGAACCACTTTCGTTTGTAAGAACTACCTGCTGAACTTCGCCATCATAATCCTGTGGTACAAAGAAAGTTACCTGTGCTTTAAGACCATTCTTTTTACCTGTGATAATTGTGTAGCCCATACCGTGGCGGCATTCGTAAGCATCAAGTTCTGCTTTTACTGGAGACCATCCAGGGTTCCAGATTGTTCCATTGTCGTTAATGTAGAAATAGCGGCCACCCATATCGATAGGTACATTGTTGTAGCGGTAGCGTGTGATGCGGCGGAGACGAGCATCTTTATAGAAGCTGTATCCTCCTGCTGTGTTGGAAATTAACGAGAAAAATCCCTGAGTTCCAAGATAGTTGATCCAAGGATAAGGTGTGCGAGGAGTTTCAATAACATACTCGCGGTTGGCATCATCAAAGTGTCCAAACTTCATAATAATCTCCTGTATGTGTTTCGAGATAGCGAAAACGTTGTAGTAAAAAGTATATCGTATGAATAAAATTTATGCAATGAATTTTAGCAAAGCTTTACAACAGTACCGCCATGAATTAACCGACCTGTTACCATTTCTTTTTTTGGAACAAAGCTTTCAGGATTTTCGATTTTGTCCAGCAAGGCTTCTGCCATTGTTCGTCCAATTATTTCACCGTTCTGTTCGTAGGTTGTGAGAGGAGGAATCATCATTGAAGTGAGTTTAATACCATCATAACCAACAATACTTATATCTTTTCCCGGAACAATTCCGTGGCTGTTCAATTCACGGATTCCTCCGAGTGCCGCATAATCATCCGGATAAAAAATACAGGTCGGTGGCTCCGGCAAAGATATCAAAACCTCAGTTGCAGCAGAGCTTGTTACCGGGTCATGATACAAACCTTCGGCAAAGTATTCAGAAGGTGTTTCTATTCCATGTTTTTTGCAGATATTTTTGAATGCCTCGACACGCTGTTCTGTTACCCAGGTCTTTTCACCATGAATCATTGCAATCTTTTTATGGCCTTGAGAAATTACGTATTCCAGCAGTTCATCTATTCCGGCCGAATAATCACTCATTACCGCAGAATGATCCATATCATAGAAATAATCGAGTGAAACCGTAGGAATCTCACTCTGAACAAGCTGCTTTACCCCAGAAGAAGTATAATCACAGGAAAGAATTGCAACTCCATCATAATTACGGGCAAGCGCGTGTGCATAATAATCATAGTTCTTAGTTGAGTCGCCACTTACAAAGGTCATCTCATAACCTTTACTGAAGGCAACCTTCTGAATACCACTGATAATTGTTGCAAAGTACTGATGCTGAAAACCAGCACCGGTTTTATCTTCAAAAATCACACCAATATCATAAGTGCGGTTTGTACGTAAACTTCGTGCAGCTATATTCGGATGATACCCCATTTCACGAGCTTTCTTTTGTATAAAATCTGTTGTCTCAAAACTAATTTCAGGACTCCCCTTCAGGGCTTTACTTACTGTTGAAAATGAGACATTACATTCTCTGGCGATATCCTTAAGCGTAACCAAAATCCACGCCTCCACTAAAACGTTGTAGTTAATATAATACACCCATTTGGTTTATTTACGCAAACGTTTTCGATTATTTATAACTTTCATTAAATGTATAGAAGTCTAAATTGGTTGTACAAATATATTTATCTTAAAAAAAGCTATTATGTAAAAAGAATTTATTATATATAATGCTCTTGCATTTAAATATTAAATTGTGTACAATCGGTTCTAATTGTACACAATTTAAAAGTCACTGAGAGAGAGTAGAACGACATTTTTTCTGGAGAAAAAAAATGAAAAGAAATGGATCCGTTTCGGTTCGAGTGATTAGTTTAATTGTAGTAGGAATGCTTGTTTATTCCATTGCATTATTTACTGTTATTAACAATCAGATTATCAAGGGATTTGAAGGTTATATAGAAAAATCTCTTGTATATGATAGCAAAGGCGTTCAGGATTATATTGATGAAGTAACCGCCGATCTCCAGCGATCTACTACCAGCCTTAAAGAAGCTTTCTATAATGATTATGAACAGAGAGGATTTGCCCCCCGCTTTGTAAACGATATTTGTCACAATATAATTAAATATTTTGATGCAGAAGGTGCAATCATTGTTGATTCAACCGGTAAGAAAATAACAACTACAAGTCTTGGATCTGTTGATTTTACCCGTTTTATTAAGCGTGCAGTTGCAGGCGAAGAAGTTGCTTCTACATTTATTGATGGAAAACACCTTTATGCTGTTGTTGCCTCACCTCTCACTGTAAACGGAAACATAGTTGGTGCAACTGTAACAAAACAGCGCATTACAAATGATAAGTTTGTTGCAAAAATCGCAGCTCTTTATGATGTTGAAGCAGAATATTTCTCTGGTTATAAACGTGTTTATTCTACTTACACTCTTATGACAGGAAGTGAAATTCAGAATAAAGAAGCAATTGACAGCGTTCTTAAGGGAACTCCTGTTCTTGGAACTGTAAATGTTAAAGGCGATAATTACATTGCTTACTACTTCCCTATTAAAGACGCAGAAGGAAATGTTCTTACTTCCTTCTATATTGGTAAACCTGTAAGTGATGCTTATGACATTGCAAAAAAGATTATCGTTCCATTACTGTTAATTACTGCAGGAATTACTATTGTTCTGGTTATTCTTCTGATTATAGTATTATATAGAACAGTTCTGAAAAAAGTTAAGTTTGTAGGAAAATCTATTAAGACACTTTCTTCTGGAAATGCAGACCTTACAATTCGTGTACCGGTAAAAGGAAATGATGAATTCAGTGAACTTGGATCTGACGTTAATACCTTTATTGATCTTTTACAGGGGCTTGTTAAAAAGCTTAATGGAGCACAGACTGCTCTTGAACAGATTGGTGCAGAACTCGGAGTAAACTCTCAGGAAACTGCAAGTGCAACAACTGAGATTCTTGCAAATATCAATAGTGTAAGAATGCAGGCAGAAACTCAGTCTGCTGCTGTTACAGAAACTTCAAACGTACTTGAGAACTCAAGAGCACATGTAAGTGAACTTGTTGATCTGGTAAATAATCAGGTAGCTGGTATTTCACAGGCATCTGCTGCTATTGAAGAGATGATCAGTAATATTGCAGCAGTTTCTAATTCAGTAAAACTGATGTCTGAAAGCTTTAAGATTCTCGGCTCAAATGTAGGCGACGGAAACCAGAAGCTTGAAAACGTAGGTGCCCGTGTAAATCAGATGGCTGCTCAGTCAAAGATGCTTATTCAGGCAAACAATATGATTGCACAGGTTGCATCTCAGACTAACCTTCTTGCCATGAACGCTGCTATTGAGGCTGCTCATGCCGGTGAAGCTGGTCGCGGATTCAGTGTTGTTGCTGATGAAATCCGTAAGCTTGCAGAAACAAGTGCAACTCAGTCAAAGAATATTTATAACGAACTTAAAGAAATCTCAGGTTCTATTGATGATGTAGTTGGTCTTTCACATGAAGCTCAGAACTCATTTGAAGCAATTGTAAATCAGCTTAATGTAACAGATTCAATTATGAATCAGATTGATAACGCAATGACTGAACAGAGCGCTGCTTCAACTCAGATTCTTGAAGCCCTTGCAGATATGAGAGGCCAGTCGGTTTCTGTAAATGAAAAGTCTGTAAATCTTCGTAAGGGTATTGAAGATGTTCAGAATAACATGAGTGTTGTATCTCAGGTTTCTGATGTTATTCTTGGAAGCATGGATGAAATGGCAGCTGGTTCACAGCAGATTACCACTTCATCACAAAGTGTTTCAGATCTGGCACAGAATACACGCGAAAACATCGAAGTGATGGATTCTCTTCTGCGCCAGTTTACAGCTTAGTTTATATTACCAAACTGTAAGATTTGCGTAACCGCTGCTCTGGTAACCTTCAACTTCCATAATCTGGTAGTCCCACTGGTTACCAAGCTGCATTCCACATCTTGCCCATGCATTGAAGTGGTTTGCAGTTGTAATGGTATTGTTCTGTCCCTGAGGACGTTTCTGTTGTCTTACACTCCAGTACTGATCAAAGGTTGCATTACCAATGATAGAAGGCTGGTTGTAACGGGTTGTCTTGTAGATATCATACCAAGCACCGTCTGTATATACATTTCCCATGTACTGACCTGTTGGGCGATAGTTACCCCAGGTATCAACGATGTAGTACTCTACAAGTTTACTTCCCTTAGTCCAACCATATGCTGCAAGGTAGCCGTTTCCAGAAGGATTCCATGCACCTGCATTATAGTTGATATTTCTATAAGAACCCTGGTTCCAGCCTTTTCCGGCTGTGAAGTTTCCACAGTTCTGCCACCATACAGAATAGTTTCCTCCATCTCCCAGAGTCATCTGTACGTTTCCGCCACCATCTGTCCAGAACGAATAATACATTCCGCCATTCCAGCCTGTACTATTCCAACTGACTGTAGCAGCTCTCGAAGCATTTGATGCTTCTGAGTCAGTGATTACATCGCCAGCTGCATTGTTACAGCTGGTGAGACACAGCATTCCTAATACTGCCGCTACAGCAGTTATTAAAATACACTTTTTCATTGGATTTCTCCTAAGAAGTTTTTTTTCTGAACATTTATCTGCAGATATAAAGTTCCTATACCATTTATTATGAGGCATAATTCTGAAAATGATATAGGAATGTTTTCTTAAGAGATTTCCCCAATCGGAGATTTCCACTATGGCATGAATTTTATCGAAGAAACTGTTCCGGAACCGGAAATTATAAGACCTTTTGCTTTCCATGCAGCTGCATCACTTGCAGTAATAATGTAATATAGTTCTTTTCCAGAGACATGTATATTTTCTCCACCGGCATTTCCGTTTAAGAAATCACCAGTGTTATAATTTGTTTTCCAGTCAGAACTTGTCAGACGTAAGAGTGCACCACCATTATCAAAAGATACCTTAAGAATAGAGCCCTCTTTAGCGTCAGCAAAAAGTGAAGCAGCCGGTATATATTCACTCTTCCAGTTCATAGTCTTTTTTTCATTGCTGATGGTTATTGCTTTTTTTTCATTCCAGCCGATAGTAACTGGAGTAGGAGGAATGTATTCAGGAATTTTATAACCTTTCACACCAACAGTATCCATCATAGCTTTTATGATTGAAGGAAAATACCACTTTCCAGATTTTCTATCCAGCCAGCCATGATGCTCGCCATTAAAACCACCTTTTACATTTTCATTGCCATCTGCATCAGAAACCATATTATCCCAAATAACGATTGGAATACCAGCTTCTTTTGCTTTTCCAAAATAGTATTTAGACCATTTTATGCGTTCTGCAGTATTGCTTTTATTTGAAGCACTAGCCTCACCCATTACAACCCCGATTCCTTTATCTGTGTAATTTGCTTTCAGGTATGAAAAATTAAAATCAAGGGTAGACTGATCATCAATACCAAATATAGAATCAGAATTAGCCATTGCGAAGTTATATGGCGAATATGCATGGGTTGAAAGAATCAATTTATCTGATGCTGTATCTGTCGGAAACTTATAAGATGATAGCATAACCGGGTGAGTTCCAGTGGCAGCATAAGCTGGAACCATAATAAAGCGCTTTGAATTATTTCCACCTGTTGCACGAATTGCGGCAATACATACGTTTTCATACTCTGTGATTACTGCGCTATATTTTTTTGCTGTTGGAGCATCATCTATATTCCATTCAAGATTTGTACCTATTGCACGAGGTTCGTTTAAAACCTCAAAAATCAGTTTGTCGCCGTAACCATTATTAAATGTAGTCGCGATCTGTCTCCAGACACTTTCAAGATATTTCTTTGAAGCAATTTTTATAGACTCATTATCAGGTGAAACGGCAAATCCAAATAAACCGGCCCCTTTTCCAAGTTTTCCTGCTTCCTGATTATCATGATGAACATTCAGTATGACATATAAATCTTCTTCTATAGCCCAGTCAACAATCTGCTTTACGCGAGCCATCCATTCTGAATCAATTGTGTAATTTGTTGTATTTGTAAGATGATTATGCCAGCTTACCGGAATTCGAATTGTTTTAAAACCGGCCTCTGCTACAGCCTTTATCATTGCTTTTGTAGTACGAGGCATGCCCCAGCTTGTCTCTTCGGCTAAACCAGAATTATTAGAAGTAGTATTACTGGCATCAAGTGTATTTCCAAGATTCCATCCGACAACAAGTTTTTTTGCAAATTCAATACTAGAAACCTGACTTATTGAAACCGCAGACTTCTCTCTAGAATCACAGTTACCATAAACTGGCAGTAAAAGAACGACAAATAATAAAAAGACTTTTTTAAACTTAATAAGGTTAGTAATCATTTTAGCCTCCTAAGTTTGCTCTTGTATAATCTTACTAATAAAAACTATAACACAAATATCAGATAAATCTATTAAAAAACGTTTTATATGATTAGAAAAAGGTGGTTAAAAAGAAAAACCGTGCCCTTTTAAGAGCACGGTTTTAATATACGACCTGTAAAAACTACAGAAGAGGCTTCATTGCTGTCATGTAAGCGCGGAGTTTGCGGCCAACAACCTCGATTGGGTGTTCGCGAATTTCTGCGTTTACTGCAACGAGTTCTGCATTATTTACAGCATTGTCTTTTACATCAAGTCCCTTACCAATAACGTCTGTATGGAGTTTTGGCATAAGGTCTTTTGCCATCATTGGAGCTGCAACGCGGCTGAAGAGGTAACATCCGTACTCAGCAGTATCAGAAATTACGCGGTTCATTTCATAGAGACGCTTGCGGTCAATGAGGTTTGCAATAAGAGGAACTTCGTGGAGTGACTCGTAGTAAGCTGATTCAGGTTTAATTCCTGCATCAACCATAGTTTCGAATGCGAGCTCACAACCAGCCTTAACCATAGCAACCATCAAAATACCCTTGTCGAAGTATTCCTGTTCTGTGATTTCGTCTGCAGCTTCTGCATTCTTTTCGAATGGGAGCTTACCTGTATCTTCACGCCAAGCGAGAAGGTCTTTATCTCCTGCTTTCCAGTCTTCCATCATTGTGCTAGAGAACTTACCGGAAATGATATCGTCCATGTGCTTCTGATAGAGAGGAGCAAGAAGTTTCTTAATATCTTTAGAAAGCTGATTAGCCTTAATCTTTGCAGGGTTAGAAAGGCGGTCCATCATATTTGTAATTCCACCCCATTTGAGAGCTTCACAAATTGCGTTCCAGCCGTGCATAAGGAACTTTGTAGCATATTCAGGTGAGATACCTTCTTCAATCATCTTGTCGTAACAAACGATTGTACCAGCCTGGAGCATACCACAGAGAATTGTCTGCTCACCCATAAGGTCAGATTTAACTTCTGCAACAAATGAAGATTCAAGAACACCAGCCTTTGAACCACCCATACCAACAGCAAGAGCCTTAGCATAAGCCCAGCCCTTTCCTTCAGGGTCGTTTACAGGATGAACGGCGATAAGATCTGGTACACCAAATCCGCGCTGGAACTCGTGCCAAACTTCTGTACCTGGTCCTTTAGGTGCACACATTACAACAGTGATATCAGGGCGAATCTGCATTCCCTCTTCAATCATATTGAATCCGTGGCTGTACCAGAGTGCAGAACCTTTCTTCATTTTTGACATAACTTCTGTGATTACAGGAGTATGCTGCTTATCTGGAGTGAGGTTTCCAACAAGGTCAGCAGTTGGAATCATCTCATCATAAGTTCCCACTTTAAATCCGTTTTCAGTTGCATTCTTCCAAGACTGGCGCTTTTCTGTAATTGCACTTTCACGAAGTGCATAACTGACATCAAGACCAGAATCGCGAAGACACATACCCTGGTTCAAACCCTGAGCACCACAGCCGACGATTACAATTTTCTTTCCTTTAAGTGCGTTAACTCCGTCAGCAAATTCTTCTTTAGCCATAGAGCGGCAGTGACCGAGCTGAAGACGTGCCTCTCTCCATGGAATTGAATTAAAATAGTTGTTTCCCATAACAAAACCTCTGAAAACTTATAAAGATTTAATATTTTAAGTATAATTAAAACTCTTGATTGAGTAAAGATGTTATAATTTTCTTCATAAGCTCAGAATCCTTTTTTCCAGTTAAAATTTCCACTCCACCGGAAACATCTACCAGTTCAGGAGAAAACTTTTCCTGTATATCCTTCACATTATCCGGAGTTATTCCACCTGCAGCCCAAAGATGATTTTTTACAACTCCATAATTATGCACTTTAGAATCCATCAGAAAACGAGGTTCTCCCATTGAGAATAATTCTTCTATATCTTTTTCTGCAGACAGAGTTTTATCTGTTACGGCAAAATAATGTGGCAGCGTAAGTAATCGTTCCGGAACCTTGCTGTAAGGAATTGCATGCAACTGAATGCAGTCTAAAACTCCCTGTTCAACAAGCTCTGCAGCTTCCTCTGCTTCTGGCGAAACAGGATCTGTAATTACAGCGACTTTTATTGCTGATATATTTTTTAGAACCGGCTGTATTTTTTCAAATCTGTTGTGCTTATCGCCGCAGACATTACGTTCAAAACCTGCAGCAAAAATAAAGCCAACAAAATCAGCACCAAGAGAATCTGCATAAATTACGTCTTCAGGATTTGTTAATCCACAGATTTTTATAAATGAATGATTCTTATTTTTCAGGCGCTGTGAATAATTGAGCCAGAATTTTGAATTCAAAGTCTCCGAAGATTTTACGAAGTTTTCAACAAGTTTTTCCCGAATCTCAGGTTGTTTTGCAGCAGCTTCACCAAGCAGCATACCCGCAAAACCAAGGCTTCCTACAAATGCAGCACTTTGAGGTGTACGAATTCCACTTTCAAAAACTACTCTGGCATCATCTCCCATAATTTTACGAATTTCAAAAAGAAGTTCACAAGGCTTCAAAAGATCAATTGTAAAATCACGGAGGTCTCTGCTATTCACACCACAAACAATCAGTTTACGTTCTTCTGCCGTTAAGCTTTTTACCAATGCAGAAAGTTTTTTTATATCTGCATCGGTTCGCACTTCAACAAGAGAAGTCATATTAAAAGAAGCAGCTTTTTTTGCCATTGAAAGAATAGTTTTGTCATCAAGGATTCGAGCAATTAAGAGTACCGCATCAGCTCCAGCGAAATATGCAGTTTCCACCTCTTCAGCATTTATAAGAAAATCCTTGCGTAAAACAGCAGGCCCTGAAAGTCCTGATTCAGCTTCATATTCATCAACAGACTTACAAACCTCCATTAAGTCACCGAGACTTCCCTTAAAATAATTCTCTTCTGTAAGGCAGGAAATTGCAGCAGCCCCTGCCTTCGCATAAGACCTGGCAGTATCTCCTGCATTCAACTGAGGAGCAATATCACCTTTGCTTGGAGATGCTCTTTTTACTTCAAGAATAACGCCCTTGCTTTGCAAAAAAGAATGCACAGGTCTGTTACGTTTTTCAGGAAGCTTAAAGCCAAAGGATATTCCTTTATTCTTCATATCCTCAGTCCGGCGTTCTACAATTTCTTTTAATATGTCCCGCTCAATTGTTTTTCCACACATATTGCATTAAGCCGCCTTTAAACTTTCTGTTTTAATCTGCTCAAGTTTTCTGAGTGCAGTACCGCTGTTAATTGCACTAACAGCCATATCATATCCTTCTTTCAGGGTTTTAACTTTACCACTTAAATAAAGCACTGCACCGGCATTAAGACCTACTGCAGCCTTTATTGTTGCACGACCACTGCCATTCAAAACTTCCATTGCAAGAGCAGCATTGTCTGCGCCACTGCCACCTTCAAGCTCATCAATATCAGCATTACTGATTCCAAACTTTGCAGGTTCAATTACATATCGATATTCTTTTCCATCTTCATTGATCTGGAAAACATCGGTTGGTTCACAAGGTGAAATCTCATCGAAACCATCGCGGCTATGAATTACCATTACCCGCTTTGCCCCCAAAGCTTTAGCAGCTCTTGCGTAATCTGCCATCAGGTCTTTGCTATATACACCGAGCACTTCATACTCAGCCCCAGCCGGATTCAAAAGAGGTCCAAGCACATTGAAGATTGTTTTGATTCCGAGGGCTTTACGAACAGGTGCTGCAAAACGCATTGCAGAATGATACACAGGAGCCATAAGAAATCCAAAACCGGTATCTTTCAAAAGGTTTGCTGTAACTTCTGGTTCAGCCATAATTTTAATTCCAAGATTTTCATAGAAATCAGCAGCACCACTCTTCGAAGAAACAGCTCTGTTTCCATGCTTAGCAACTGGCTGTCCACAACTAGCAGCAACAATTGCACTGAGACTTGAAATATTAAAACTGCCTTTTTCGTCTCCTCCAGTTCCTACGATTTCTGCAAGCCCCTGTAAAGTTCTTGGGAATGGAGTTTTCTTTTTCATAAGAGCTCCGGCACAACCTGCCATTTCTTCTGCAGTCGGAAGACCAAGTGCTGACATAGCAGTAAGAATTGAAGCAGTAATTTTTTCATCCATTGTTCCATCAGTAAGATTTTCCATAAAAAATGCAGCCTGCTCACAAGTCAAAGGCTTTTTCTCATCAATCAGCTGGCGAAGATATTCTGCAACTGGAAGATTATCCCGTCTGTAATTTAAGAAGCCCTTGAACAATTCCTGACAGCCCTGACTTGCGATGCTTTCCGGATGGAACTGAACACCTTCAATTTCGAGTGTCTTATGGCGGATACCCATAATATCTCCATCCTTTGCACGAGCTGTAATTTCAAAATCAGAAGACAAAGTAGCTTCATCAATAACTAACGAATGGTAGCGTGTAAACTTAGCACTCTTTCCGATAGTTCTGAAAACTCCTCGTCCGTCCAGATCAATTTCTTCTACGATTCCATGTTTAATAAATTTTGCCTGAACAATTTTTGCACCAAAGGCTTCTCCTATTGCCTGATGTCCAAGACAGATTCCAAGAATAGGAATTTTTCCAGCGAAATATTTTATAGCGGCAAGGCTCACTCCTGCTCCAACAGGATTTCCAGGGCCAGGAGAAACTATAAGATGGCTTGGCTTCAATTCTGCAAGCTGGTCTACTGTCATCTCATCATTTCTTACTACTTTTATTTCTTCTGATGTTGCATTCTGAAGAGACTGCACAACATTAAATGTAAAGCTGTCGTAATTATCAATAACTAAAATCATATTTCTTACCTCTCTATTTTGTTAATGTATCTATTAAAGCACCAAGTTTTTCACAGGTTTCTGTGAACTCTCTTTCAGGCGTTGAATCATAAACAATTCCACCACCGGCCTGAAGATTCCATACATTTCCCTTGCGTAAAGCACAACGAATTGAAATACAGAAATCCAGATCTCCGGAAGGCTGAATATAACCTACGGCTCCTGCATAAAAACGACGCTTTGTTTTTTCAAGTCCACTGAGAATCTGCATAGCGCTGATTTTTGGAGCACCGCTTACTGTTCCTGCAGGGAAAGATGCTCTTAAAACCTGAATAGGCTTTACACCTTCTTTTACAGTTCCCTCGGTTGTACTTACAAGATGAATGACATGACTGAATACTTCACAGTCCATGTATTGTGGAACCTTCACACTATCCTTTTCACAGACACGGCCTAAATCATTTCGTGCCAGATCAACAAGCATAAGATGCTCTGCCTGTTCCTTAGGATTATTTCTAAGTTCGAGTTTATTCTTTTCATCTTCTGCTTCATTCTTACCGCGACGGATTGTACCTGCAATCGGATGAATTGTTGCCTTACCTTTTCTAACCCGTACAAGACTTTCTGGAGAAGCACCTGTAAACTGGAACGAACCAAAATCAATATAGAACAGATATGGAGAAGGATTTACTTTACGGAGCTTTCCGTAAACAGCCATTGCAGGAGCATCACATTCAATCTGTACTCTGCGGCTTGGCACAGCCTGAATGATATCGCCGGCAACAATATGCTTTTTCAACGCATTAACCTTGTTTACATATTCTTCTTTTGAAGCTTCCAGATCAGTAAGCATTTTGTAGTCGAAACTGAAATTGTCTTCTTCAACATAAGAAAAATCCATATCATTTATACGCTTCAAAATACGTTCCATTGCTGCATGCAGATCAATCTGATGTTCGTTGTAATTAAGAGCAAAGATATGCATTTCTTCTGTAAAGTGATCAAAGATAATATAGATATGTCCGGTAACAAAAAGGCTTTCAGGAATATCTAATTCATCCTTCTGTTCAAAGAACTTTATATTGTCACAGTGCTTTGCAAATTCGTAACTGAGATAACCAAGTCCGGAAGCTGGAAGCGGAAGTTCAGAAAGAGGACCTTCCGGAGTTCTATTCTGCTGAGCAACATATAAAAGAGCATCAAGAATATCAGGTGCTTTTTCCCGGCCGAGAGCATCAAGACTTTTTTCTCCCTCTAAAACCACCGGGTCAAAAGGAATATCTTTTCCATCGATTACAAAGAAGATTCCATCATCATTCTGTTTGATTTTGAAAGCTTCTTCTGTCATCAGAATTGAATAGCGTTCACGGCCTTTTGCAAAACTTGCTGATTCAAGAATTGCACTGGCTCCTATTTTTTTTGCAAGAAGATACGGCGTGTATCTTGAGTTCTGAATACATTTGTACATTAAGTCCATTCTTATTTTCATTTCCGGCCTCCGATTTTTAATTGTTTTTATTTGTCAGCTCTTCTGCTTTAGCACGAACTGCTTTATAAAGATCTTCAGAATTATCTTTATTCTCTGTGATTATTCGGACAAAAACACTGCCCGCAACAATTGCTTCAACACTGTCTGCAAGAGCCTTTGCCTGATTTCCATTTGAAATTCCAAACCCACCGTAAAGCTTACTTCCGCCTTCTCCAGTTGCTTTCAGAAAATCAATAGTTGCTTTATCTACTGAAGTTTCAGTTCCTGTAATACCTGTTCTTAAGGCAGCATAGATATAAGGAAAACCTGCTGTTGCCATTTTCTTAAGACGCACAGGACTCATGCTTGGTGCTGCTACAGGAATATTATTCATTCCATTTTTCTGACAGGCTGCTGTAAGTCCTTCATCAAAATCAAAAGGAAGATCTGGAATTATCATTCCGGTAACTCCGGCAGCTGCAGCCTTCTTACAGAAGTTTTCAACTCCAGGGGTATAAACCAGAGAACCATAGCTCATAAGATAAATTGAAACTTCGGGAAACTCCTTATGAAGTTTTGCAATAAAGATCAATCCATCTTCTGTTTTATAACCACGCTTAAGCACTTCTGTACATGCGCCCTGAATCGCAGGACCATCTGCACTAGGATCTGAAAATGGAAGCTGAACTTCCAGGATAGAAGCACCACCGTCAACAAGTGCCCGCGCTGCAGTAAACGCAAGTTCATCTGTAGGATAACCTGCAACAAGATGACTCATAAGTTTTATTTTATTGTCTTTCATTTTACTTCCCCATTATCTGTGCTGTATGAATATCTTCATTTGCTTCAAGTCGTTCTATTTCTGAATGAAGGAATGAAAGCCATTCTGTTTTACGGAAAACTGGTGATGTAATGAATACATCCTTGTCACCACGTCCACTCATATTTATGATGATTGCTTTATCTTTTGGAAGTGTCGGTGCAAGACGAATTGCTTCTGCTCCGGCATGTGCACTTTCCATTGCGAAAAGAACACCTTCGTTCTTTGCAAAAAATTTAACTGCATTAAGAGCTTCGTCATCTCGCGCTGAAGTAAACTTAATACGGCCACTGCAACCTAGAGCTGCAAGCTGTGGTCCAATTCCACAATAATCAAGACCTGCAGAAATGGAACGGGTTGGTAAGGCCTGTCCATCATCATCAAGAAGGAATCGTGATTTATAACCATGCATAATTCCTTCGCGACCTGCATTTCCTGTCATACGGGCTGCATTCTCACCAACTCCATCTCCGATTCCACCTGCTTCTACCCCAATAAGAACAGGTTCTTTTTTATCAATGAATGGTGAAAAGAATCCTATAGAATTAGAACCACCGCCTACGCAGGCAATCATTGCAGCAACATCAAGACCACGTTCCTTAACCTGCTTTTCAACTTCCCGTCCAATTACACTCTGAAATTCTCTGACCATATCTGGAAAAGGAGCCGGACCAAGGGCACTACCCAGAACGTAATGTGTTGTATCAGGATTTGCGGCCCAGTCACGCATTGCTTCATTTACAGCATCTTTTAAGGTACGACTACCACTTGTAACTGCATGTACCTTTGCTCCGTAAAGTTCCATTGCTGCAACATTCGGCTGCTGACGGCGAACATCAACCTCGCCCATGTAAACAGTACAATCAAGGCCAAGTTTTGCGCAGGCAGCTGCAGCTGCAACTCCATGCTGCCCAGCTCCTGTCTCTGCAATAATTCGTTTTTTACCCATGCGCTTTGCAAGCAGACACTGTCCAATTGCATTATTGATTTTATGTGCGCCAGTATTTGCGAGGCCTTCAAGCTTTATATAAATCTGAGCTCCACCTAAAAGATTTGTTGCTGTCTCTGCAAAAAGAAGCGGAGTTTCACGACCAATATAATCCCTCTGAATTGTTTCAAGTTCTTTTATAAATGACGGATCTGCCATTGCTTCCTTAAAAGCAATTTCCAATTCATCCAGCGGACCTCTTAAAACTTCCGCTACATATTTACCGCCAAAACTGTTAAAAAATCCGTTGTCTGAATGCGTCATTGTTACCTCTGTAATGTTTCTATTTATAGTAACATTACAGTATAAAATACGTTTCTGTCAATAGAAACATAAATAATGTTTTGTTATTATTGCTTTTTTTATGAAAAGAAAAAAAAACAGCCAGATGTATCTGGCTGTTTTTTCAATTTAATGAATAATCTTATTTCTTAACAAGAAAGCATTTGTCTAAAGCTTCTTTGTCATGTGGTTTCCAGTAATACTGGGTTTTATCTGCATTTGTTTTAAATTTGTCAGTAATTGAATCAAAGCCAGAATCTTCTACGTCCCACAATAAACGTCTTAATCCATTCTCTGCAGTAAAATCCACGTAATAATCATATAAATCATCATCATAAGAGATGCTAGTTATAAATCTGTAACAATCATCGCTAAGCGTTGCAAGCTGAGCTTTGTCATAGTATTTTGATATTGAATAATTATTTTCTTCAATTAACCAGCCTAATTTTTTAAGTTTTGTTTTTAATTCTTCAGATGTATCATTCGGAAGAGTTCCAGAAATAGTTATACTAAAGTTATAAATTCCTTTATCCGTCTTATCAATCTGTCCGTTTTTATACGAAAAATTGAGCTGATATTTTACAATTCGATCTTCCCAATCATAATAGTCATCGATTCGTCTGTAATTCCATGTCCCATCTGACATTTCAATTGCATCAACATCTACTGTTAAACTGTTTTCATCGAACAATGCAGTATCAAAGTCAACTGTTTTTGAAGAAGAATCATTTACAACGTCATCTGCTGAATCTTTACCATCATTACCATTGTTACCACCATTACCATTGTTATTTCCAGTAGATGGAGAACATCCAACAAACAACATTGCTGCAACAACGATCAACCCCAAAACTTTTGTAATTTTTTTCATTTTTTTCTCCTTTTATTTTTTAAATTACAAATATTAATTTAATAATAACATAACAGAGAATCAGTCCACAAGTTTTTTTTATTCAATTTCAACTGATATCGGACAATGATCGGATCCAAGGACATCTGCAAGAATTGTTGAGGATTTTACTTTTTCAATAAATGATGGATTTACACACTGGTAATCTATACGCCACCCGATATTCTTTTCACGGGCATGGAAGCGGTAGCTCCACCAGGTATACTGTTTTGGCTCTTCACAGAAATGGCGGAATGTATCTACATAACCGGCCCCGGTGAACTTATCCATCCAGGCACGTTCTTCCGGCAGGTAGCCGGCATTTCCTTCGTTTGCTTTAGGATTTGCAAGATCTATAGGTTTGTGAGCGATATTGTAGTCACCACAGAGTACGATATTAAAACCATCTGCAACAAGCTGGTCGCATTTTTTAAGCATGGTATCACAGAAAGCAAGCTTGTAGTCCAGACGTGCACCAGCATCCTGACTGTTTGGAAAATAGGCAGAAATTACAGCAAGTTTTCCGAACTTGGCAATTGTTACACGGCCTTCATCATCAAAGCGTTCATCACCCATAATTTCAACGCTGTCGGGTTCTGTTTTTGTAAAGATTGCAGTTCCAGAATAGCCTGGGCGTTTTGCACTTGAAAAGTATGATTTATAAACACCGCCAGGAGCTAAGAGCTCAGGCGACAATTGACCGGGATTAGCCTTTGTTTCCTGAATACATACAACATCTGCGCCACAACCAAGCAGCCAGTCAATGAAGCCTTTTTTTTCTACAGCACGAATACCGTTTACGTTCCATGAAATGATTTTCATATCGTTCCCTATTAGTTTTACTATAAAATCTTATATTTTTTATCTTCTTTTCTGACCTTAAAAAAAGCCTTAATACAATTCGGATTTAAAATTGCGATTTGAATATGATCTTTTTCACGAAATCCAGCAGTAGGATATAATTCATTACCCTCAAAAAACACACCCCGAACTGAATCATAAGCATTATCGGGATTTTCTTCTTTTTGCTGCGCAACTAAAGAATTAATTAAAAAGCAATCCAATTCCCTTTTTAGTCTGTCTTTTCCAATTTTATTTTCAGGTAATTCTAAGCCAGAATTTTTAAGATTTTCATAATGTTCTTTAAGTTTTTGAAGATTTTCCTGTTCAGTAAAATCAAGGCAATTTCCAAGACAAATAACAGCCCCTAAAACTGCAGGCTTTTCAATTTGTTGTTTTGAATTTTGAGAATGTTCTTTTAGCATTATTGCCCATTGCAATGCCCGATCAGGATCGTTTTCCCAGAAATACATTCCCTTTCCAAGCCAGTCGTACTGATTCTCACTATAATTCAACTTTTTAGATGTTCCGTTCACCAAAGAATCACACAAACTTTGGTCACAACCATGAAAACCAAAAATTAAATTCTCTTTTACTTTGTACATTTCTTATTTGGATCAGGATCGTATTTTGATTTACTTAATTGTTTATTTACAATTTTGTAACCGCAATAAGCTAATACAGCTGCAGATAATACTCCTGCTACAGTTTTTGTCTTAGAGTTAGTTCTTTTATTTGAAGAAGTATTCATTTATATCCTCCAAAACTAATTTCAAAATATTATATCTTATAAGAATTTAATATTCAACTTTGCGAAAAATTAATTATCCATTAGTCAGAATTTCTGAAATATTAAAACAGTTGTCACCAATGTGTTCGATTGTGCGGACAATGTCGATGTAGAGAAGCTCAGACTTAACATCTGCACCACCCTCGAGACGCTTGCGGGCAACCTTCTTAAGGTCTTTACGGAAAGCATCGATTCCATCTTCAAGTTCGCGGGCAAGTTCAAGTTTTTCTGCAGTAAGCTGTTTGTTGATATTTATGCGGATAAACTGAAGGAACTGTCGGGCTAGCTCAATATACGGAAGAAGACGTTCCATATCTTCGCTCTGGAATTTCATCTTCTTTTCGATACTGCGGATAATCAACATGATTGTTCCGTAACAACTGTCACTCATATTCTCAAGTTCATCAACAATCTGAATCATATTAGAAATGTGATTCAACTGCTTTTCTGTAACCTGAAGTGATTCACACTTAATAAGGTAGTGAGTAATCTGCTCATGCATCTGATCTGCATAATCTTCTGCAAGTTCACTTGCTTCTGCATGCTTTTCTATAAAATCAGAATTACGCTTTGTAACACCAATCTGAATCTTATCAAACATATCTGTTACAACATCTGTCATATCTGCAATAGCTTTTTCTGCCTGCATAATGTGAGTTGTAATATTGTCCTTTGAAACAAGACCTGTAAATTCGAGTTTGTAAACGTTTGAAGTTTTTTCCGGATCGTCCTTGATAATCTTTTTTGCAAGTGTGATAAGCGGATTCTGCAGCGGTAAAAGAACGATAGTAGAAAGAGTTTTGAAAACTGTATGCAGCATTGAAATACGGATTGCAATATTTGAATGCTGTCCGCCAGGTGTAAGCATCATCACTAAATCCAGGAACGGATGGAAGAAGATAAGTGCAAGTACAGTACCAAACACGTTGAACATAACGTGAATCATAGCTGAACGGCGTGCATCTGCATTTGCTCCAAGAGAAGCAAGTACCGCATCAATAGTAGAACCGATGTTACTACCAAGTGTCATAGCAGCAGCCATATCCCAGCTTACAAGTCCGTTATAAGCCATTGTGATTACGATTGCAGAAAAAGCTGAAGAAGAATGCAGAAGTGCTGTAATCAGAATACCAACTACAAAGCCAATTAAAATTGCAGCAGGACCTGTACCCTGAATCTTAAAGAGCCATCCAAGCTGTTCAGGAGTGAATACATCAGAAAGTCCGCTCAAACCAAGGAAGAGCATACCGAATCCCATGAGAGCTTCAGCCCAGTTTCTGTAACGGCCCTTTCTTAGAATTGAAAGAAAATATCCGGCACCAAAAACCGGAATGGCAAATGCTGATATTTTGAAATTAAATCCGAAGATTGCAACAATCCATGCAGTGATTGTAGTACCAATATTTGCACCAAAAATTACACCTACTGACTGTGCAAGAGTCATAAGTCCGGCATTGACGAAGGTAACAACCATTACAGTTGTGGCACCCGATGACTGAACAATCATCGTAACGAAAAGTCCGGTTAAAAGGGAAGCAAAACGGTTTCCTGTAAGAACAGAGAGAGCACGCTGCAGGCGTTCTCCAGCACTCTTCTGGATACCGTCACTCATCAGCTTCATTCCATAAAGAAGGAATCCAAGGCTGCCAACAAGTTCTAAAACGGGCTGTATGACATTCATATTCCTATGATACCGAAATAGCCCCTCCTTTTCAAGAAAAATAAAATGCTGTAAAATAGAAGAATGGGTGTGGAAATGAAAAGAAAACATACTGCTATCCGCAGATTTCTTACAAAAACTGGCGTTGCAGTTTGCATATTGGCTGTTTTTTCTGCAGGCTTTACAGGCTGTAAAAAAAATCAGAAAGATAATGATCCCAACAGCGTAGATTTGACTTTAAATCAGGCTGATTCACCTGCGATTCAGTCGGCACCTCAAAAATGGCACGTTACCAATAAAAGAGTAATGGTGCTTTTTGGTTATGATTTTAATAATCCCGAAATAAAAGAAAGTCTGCTCTCACTTCTTCGAGAAAACTTTGGTCTTGATGAAGACGGCGGACTCATTTACCCGGTTACCTATCCGGAAGATTTTAAGCACGGTGTAAAAGGCTATGCTTCTGATTTTACTGCTGCCCTTCAGACTGAAGAACTGGACCTTTGCGGTGTTGTACTTCTTGGTGCACCTGAAAATACTCATATTGCACTTGCCCGTAATCAGGATAAATGGGAACAGGAAGTTCCTTACCCTGTAATTGCACTTTTTCCTCAGGATGATGTTCTTGGTATTGAATCTACCTGCGATATTGTTGTTGATAAGGGACAGACTGCAGGACTTACCGGAGAAATCGCTCCTGAAGAAACTGACGGTCAGATTCATCAGAATGCGCCGGAAATTATCGTAGAAACAATTAAATATATTCAGCTGCTGGATGGTGCCCCGGAGCGTTCGAAGGCTCTGCAGAAGCATATGCAGCAGATGCTCGAAGGATATCAGTTCCACCACTACACGGACCCGGAAACCGGGCTGATGTCGATAAATCATTTTGTATTGAATTAGTATGATAGAAATTTCACAGCACACCCAGAATATAATCGGATCACGAGATGCTATTGCTGCGCTCGAAACGAAGGATCACGCCCGACTACTTATTATTTCGGATTCGCACGGACGTTACCCGGTTTTCGAGAGTATTGTGCGCGGCTATGGAGCTAAATGTGACGCGCTGATTTTTTGTGGCGACGGCGTGAGTGATGTCGCAACTTTGCTTTATAAACAGAAAATCGATGAGAAACTGGCAGAGTGTGTGCCGCCGGTGATTGCAGCCGTACGCGGAAATTGTGATCCGTCCAGCTACCCGCTAGATAAAGGCAGCCTTTATTTTTCAGAGCTGATTGAACTTAAGGTAAACGGCCGCGGCATTCTCGTAACTCACGGCCATAACCAGGGTGTTGATTTTGGATTAGAAACTCTCGGTCTTGAAATGCAGGTTTCAGAATGCAGCACTGCTTTTTACGGGCATACTCATATTGCTCACGAAGATACGTTCAAGAATTTTAAGATTGTGAATCCGGGAAGTTGTGCAAGACCTCGGGGAGGCCAGCCAGCTGGCTTTGCAATTGCTACTGTTGAAAAAACTTTTGTTGATATAGCGTTTATAAAAATGACGTTAAAAAATGATGGGACCACAGAGTATTCTCTATGGTCCCCATATTGATGGTGGTTTCGACAAGCTAAACCACCGGTATTTTAGTTCATGCCGAATGGCTCTTTATCTGCGGCAGCTTTTTCTGCAGCAGCGTAAGCAGCAGCATCTTCTGCGCTCATCTGAGCAACTTCCTCAGCATACTCTGTCTGATTTTCTGCTTCAACTGATACAGTCTCTGCTTCAGCATTTTCTGTACCTTCTGCATCTGACTTCTGGCGGCTGTAGCTTACAGCAAGCTTGCGGCCACGGTAGTCATAACCGTTAAGTTTATCAATTGCAGTCTGAGCATCTTCTGTATAAAGCTGTACAAAAGAATAATTTGCAAGAACCTTAATATCACCGATACGCTCGCGGTCAATACCAGCGATTGCAATAAGAATACCTACGAGGTCGCGTGGGTAAACACGGCGGTTTTTACCAATGCTGATGAAGATTGATGTAGCCTGATCTTCAGGAATCTCTACACGTGGATGACGTGGACGTTCTTCTTCCGTAGCTGGAGCAGCCTCTGCCGGCTCTTCAACACGTTCTGCACGTTCCTGGCGGAAATTTCTTTCCTGGCGGTTACGGTTATTTCTTTCGTTGCGGTCATTACGTTCGTTACGCTCGTTGCGTTCAAAACGGTCACGGCGGTTATTAAATGGATGATAGTGCTTCAATGCTTCTTTAAGCAGATATGCTATTACATACTTACGAACTGTAAGTGGAACATTCTTCTTAAATAATTTGTTTAAATCAGAAAGCAAATCAACATTTTCTGAAGTTCTAACTCTCTCTGTTGCATTTGCAAGAAATTCTTCAAGTTGTGCTTCGTTAAGCTCAAAATCACGATTAAATGCCATTTTTTTTATTCTCCTATTAAAGACAAAATGTAACCGGAGTTGATTTTTCTAAAGCCTGTACGTGTTAATAACGGCTGTAAAATATCCGGTGCAATAGTATTCGGGATAATAACCCATTCTTTTCCACAGTTTCTAAGGCTGGATATACACATATTAATAAGTTCTGTACTTATTCCAAGTCCCCGGAACTGTTCAGGAACAAAAAGACTTGTAATCATAACAATCTTTTCCTGATTTTGTAAAAGCGGAGATGCTGTTATACAACCTGCAAAATCATCTGAAAGACTTGAGCAAATAAAACCGGTCTGAGTTTCTTCTGCGGCCCCTTCAAACTGGGCTCGCCATAATCCGTAAAATGCTCTGTTTAATTCCAGTGGCAGTGTCTCATCCTCGCAGGAATCTGCAGTAATATTCAAAAGGATTGTTTTCTTATCAGCAGCTGAATCATATTCCTTGAACGAAAAATCATCATGCACTAAGGTATCATCCGATTCTGGTAACTGATCTAATTTTTCTAATCCCCATATTTCTCGCAGTGAATTATACCATTCATTGATACGTGCCGACATAAATCTGTGCTTATATATATGCCATCGTTTATCAATTTCAGGATAGTTTTTTAATACGTTTCTAAAATTCTTAAATACCCCCCTTCCTGAATGCAGAGCACTCTGAAGCTCTTCACGGGCCAATGGAGCATGAAGATTATTTACAAATTCTTCACGCAAATCAAAACCATCTGATGGCCCCCACTCAGGTAAACTGTAATACTTTTCATCATCTGGTGTATTACCATCTGAATCAGAAATAACGAGCTGACCTTCAGGTGCAGAGACGGCATATTCAACATCCTGATTTTCCATAGCAGAGATTATGTCGTCTGTGAGCGAATCGGTCAGTTCAAATTGCATAGACTATTTTGAAGGAAGTTCTTCGCGTTTTGAAACAATCTTACTGATAAGGCCATACTTTACAGCCTCATCTGCATCGAGCCAGTAATCGCGGTCAGTATCTTTAGTAACCTGTTCAAGAGAAGTTCCAGTTGCATCTGCAATAAGTTTATTCAACTTAGCACGGATTTTTTCCATATCCTTAGCATAAATCTCAATATCAGTTGCAACTCCACGCATCTGGCCGAGCGGCTGATGAATAAGATAGCGGCTGTTTGGAAGTCCGAGTCTGCGCTCTGCAGGAACAGAAACAAGAATAAGTGTTGCAGCTGAAGCAATGAGTCCCATACCAATGAGATAAACTGGAGCTTTTATAAAACGAATTACATCATAAATAGCAAAACCTGCGTCTACATCTCCACCTGGTGAGTCAATATACATGTAAATTGGAGATTTTGAATCTTCTGCATCAAGAATCAGAAGCTGTTTAGCAATTGCATCTGCAAGTTCTTTATTTACTTCGCCAGTAAGGACAATCTGTCTTGTCTTAAGGAATCTGTCCGAAAAAGGATCTGGCATTTTCATTTTTTTTTCTTCTTCCTCATCATCAAAACGAGGACTTGTATAAATAGATTTTAAGTTCATAACATAAATATACTAGAAAATCCGGCAGTTTTCAATTGAAAAAACTTTAGACCAAATTTAAAAAAAAATTGTTTTATTTATTATTCTCCCTTATAATATATAATTAACGAAAACGTTTTATCTAGGAGAAAGGATTATGAATGTACATAACTTAATGGAAGATGTAGTAATAAAGGCTGTTAATACTCTCTATGACCGTGTTAAGGGTGAAAACGTTCCCTGGCTTACATGCGACTGTGAAAACTGCCGTCTGGATACTGTAAGTTATGTACTCAACCGAATTCCTCCTAAATACGTTGTTTCAGGCCGTGGTGTAACTCACAATGTTGAATATCTTGCAAGTTCTCAGCTTCTTGCTGATATTGATTCCATGGCTCTTGAAGGAATGCGAACTGTAAGTACTACAAAGCGTCCGTTCCATAATGAAAACAGACAGGACTGTGAAATTCACGGCAGTTCAGCAAAGGCAGAGCCGGCATTTAACTTCTTTACATTTATGGGTGTTGTTCTCGACGGTAATACTTTTGAACCTGTTACTAATGCAACAATCACTTTGAAAATGGATGGCAAGGTAGCCGAAATGGTTGATAAAACCTGGTCTAACCCGTTCCATCTTGTTCCAAGCACAAAGGGCGTTTATTCTTTCTGGGTTAAATCTTTACCTGCAAAAGAAAGCGGAGAACGTCAGTACTTCCATTTCAGCATTGAAATTGAAGCAGAAGGCTATTCTGAATCTGTATATCATTTTGAAGTTCCAATTATGAGTGAAGAGTGTGTACGCCAGACTCTTGATTCTACCTACACTCTCAAAATGAAAGATTTGGTTATCTTCAAGAAATAGTGTCATGCTGAACTTGTTTCAGCATCTCTAAAAAAAGATTCCGAAACAAGTTCGGAATGATACACTTTTCATATAAACTTAGAGAATCATACAACAAAAAATCTTCATTTTATGCAGAATTGAATTGCAATGAAAACGTTTGCGTGTTACAATGACAATTAGTAAAACGTTTAACTAACAAAAAAAAATCAGAAGGATTTTATCATGGATTCAATTATTGTTAATGCAGACCTCGACGGCAGTCAGATCAGCCGCGACATTTACGGTCATTTCAGCGAGCATCTTGGTCGTTGTATTTATGGCGGATTCTGGGTTGGAAAAGATTCAGAGATTCCAAATATTAACGGTTATAGAAAAGATGTTGTAGAAGCCTTTAAAGAGCTTGAGATTCCAAACCTTCGCTGGCCGGGCGGATGCTTTGCAGATGAATACCACTGGAGAGACGGAATTGGCCCTTATGAAAATCGTAAGCGCATGATTAACACTCACTGGGGTGGAGTTGTAGAAGACAACAGCTTTGGTACACATGAATTCTTTGGACTGTGTGAACTCCTTGGCTGTAAACCTTATGTAAATGGAAACGTAGGAAGCGGTACTGTTCAGGAAATGTCTGAATGGGTTGAATATATGACTTTCGGCGGAGAATCCCCAATGAGTAAACTCCGTGAAGCAAACGGCCATAAAAAGCCATGGAAACTTCCTCTTTTCTGTGTAGGTAATGAAAACTGGGGCTGTGGTGGAAACATGAAGCCTGAATATTATGCAGACCTTTACCGCCGCTATCAGACATACGTTCGCCAGTACGGCAAAGATAAGATTTTCAAGATTGCCTGTGGACCTAATGCTGCAGACTTTAACTGGACAGAAGTTCTTATGCGCGAATCAGCACCTCTTATGGACGGTCTTTCTCTTCACTATTACACAGTAGAACCAGACTGGAACGGAAGAAAACCAGCCTGCGACTTTACAGAAAAAGACTGGTACCTCACAATGCGCAATGCAGGCTTTATGGAAACACTCGTACGCCATCACGATGAAATCATGACTAAGTATGATCCTGATAAGCGTGTTGCCCTTGTAGTTGATGAATGGGGTACATGGTTCGCTGTAGAAAAGGGAACTAACCCTGGATTCCTCTATCAGCAGTCTACAATCCGCGATGCTCTTGTTGCCGGAATTACATTGAACATCTTCAACAATCACTCTGACCGTGTTCGTGTTGCAAATATTGCTCAGGCTGTAAACGTTCTTCAGTCTCCTGTTCTTACTGAAGGTACAAAGATGATTAAGACTCCAACATGGTACGTATTCCACATGTACAAGCCACACATGGATGCTACAAGCCTTACTACCCGCGTTGCTTCTAATCAGATTGGTCCAAAGGATGCTCGTATTGATTCTGTATCTGCTTCTGCTTCTCACAAGAAGAATGTTTATACAGTAACTCTTACAAACGCAGAACTCAAAGGCAAGAAAGAAATCAACATTACTCTTGCAGGTCTTAAAGGTAAGATTAAGGAAGCATCTGCTACAATCCTTACTTCTAAAGAAATGCATGTATGCAACAGCTTTGATAAACCAAACGAAATCAAAGAAAAAGCTCTTGAAGTTAAACTTTCCGGAGCAAATGAAATGTTCATTACAGTTCCTGCAATGAGCGTTGTTACTGTTCAGATCCAGGCATAATCGTGGAACCGTGTCCAGTATGTGAAAACATGCAGCACCTCTCCACTATGGATATGACTCCAGAGCTCGTGCAGGAAATGGCCGAGCAGGAAGAGGTTGCTGATTATGTCGGTGATGAAATTGTTGAAAAAAGACTTTCAATATGTAAAAAATGCCCCCGACTAATCGGAGGCATGACCTGTGCAGACTGCGGCTGTTTTGTTCAGTTCCGCGTGCGTCATAAAACCGCAGCCTGTATAAATGGAAAATGGTAAAACTAGAAGTTTCCGCCGCCAAGTGTGGCTGAAAGTTTTAGAGATATTGTTGGATTCTTATCAAAGCTCTTAAAAGTAAGAGATGGGCCCATACCTACCTTTAATTCATTGATTGGTGAATAGAACAGCATTGCAGTTGTTGTAAGTGAAGTTCCTGAAACAGCTGCGATAGTTGCATCATCTACACCAGCCATTTTCATACCTGCAAGTGCTTCATCTGTAAATTCTTCACGTCCAAAATTTGCCATTGCAAAAAGGCTTGCAGAAAAATCTTTTGTTCCAAAAACTTTTCCAAAACCAACCATTGCAGCAATATTATGACCACCGATTACATAACCTTCAAGATCTTTTGTATTACCATTGAAATAATACTGTGCAGCAAGAGAAATCATTGGCTCTTTCCAGTAATAGTTTAGACCGGCAGTTGCCTGGAAGATATTTGATTTATCATCCCAGTCTGTGTTTTTTGTCCATTCTGTAGAAGATCCATAGCTGTATACAAATTCTCCAAAGAAGCTCACTTTCTTAAGGCTTCCTGTAGCAGTAAGCATTACTTTTGGTGCATTCTGATATTTATAGAAAGCACCTACTCCAAGTTCACAGTTGCCGAGAAGAACATCTGCTTTTGCAGCAAATGCTGTATCACGAAGATATGTTTCTGCAGTCTGGCCAGCAAAATCTGTAGAAGGAATTACATATAACCACAAACAGTTCTGACTGTCAGGGAATACAATCTGAGTACGAAGGTTCAAAGCTCCATCAACCTGCAATTCAGGATTTTCAGGATCAATTGAACTTGTGTTAATCATATCTGATACAGGACTAAAGAAATATCCTGTTCCCCAGGTAACTGTATGAATACCAAAGCGGAAAAAAGCTGTATCTTTGATAGAGAAATCTGTAAAGAGTTCTTTGAGTTTAAACCAGTCCGAAACAGAAGTTACAAATTGTAGATTTGTCATTGAAGAATTAGGATCTAAATAAGTAATAGCATTTGTTTCAAACGGATAAGCAAAACCAAACTTAGTATACATACGAAGATTCTGAGATGGACGTGCATCTACAGAAAGCAAAGCACTTAATTCCGGCTTAAGAGTTGTATTCTTTAGATTCTCACCAAAATCAGTTGAATCTGGTGAATACAATATTGTGTTTGTTCCTATACTGGCAGTAAGGCTTCCGCCTACTTTTACTGTACCGGAATCAAAAATAACACCCTTACTCAAATCAGTTTTAGCAGAAACGTCATCAACTTCTACAATGCTGTCGTCAGCAAAGAAATCATCATCACTGCCACCAAAGAGGTCATCATCGCTCTGTGCAAAAACGGAAGTTGCAAGCAGCAACGCTCCGCATAAAAATATCAGTTTTTTCATTAGTTCAATCCTTCCAAATATGCTTTAGTGAAAATCTTATCCGGGAGAGTATCAAAAGTAAGATCAGAAATTACCTGCTGTGTCTGCTCACCCTTGTTCAATTCATCACGCACGATTAACTGTGTTGCTACATAGCCAACTTTTCCGCGTACTTCAACCTTTGACCACTTTGGAACAAGAGTTGTACGCATAAGGCGGTCTGAACCAGAATAATCTTCCTGCTTAAGAGGAAGAGGAATATCCTTACGAAGATATAATTTTGTTTTTGCATAAGAAGGCTCTTTTGTTTTAGCCTGGAGGACAATAATGTCTACAGGGTATTTTCCAAGAGTTCCTTCTTCATAAGAAAATATTTCGTAATTCTCACGCCAATATTTGTTGTTCTTTTCGACATCATCAAGTTTTACGTCTGAATCACCGAGTGCTTCCTTAATTGAAGTATGTGTAAACTTGCGGGAAATCGGATCATATGACCATATGTTTTCATCATTACGAAGATAACCTTTTCCTTTATCAGCCTCAGGGAAAAGCTGAACAATTGTCATAAGCTTCTTGTCTGTACGATCAAAAACCTTAAACTGGATATTTTCTTTTGGTCTACCAGGCTTTTCAACAACAAGAGAAATTGTTGCAGAATAATCACCGTGATAAGCCTGAATATCCTGACTCTCCTCCAGAATTTTATAACACTTATCTGCTACATCGGCAGAAACCTGAGCAGCAAGTGCACCTGTAAAAATTGCTGCTGCTACGATTATTGAAAGTATTTTTTTCATTTTTTTAACCTCCGGTTATTGCGGCTCTCATAGTTTCGCCGCTTGAGTCATTCTTTAGATTGTTGGTTACTTTACAGTTCGAAGTGCTTCGGCTGGGCTCATGCGAGCGGCCTGCTTTGCACTGCCTCTTACTGCAAAAGTTGTAAGCACAATCAGAATTATATACTGAAGTATAATTGATAATGCAGACAATTTAAATGTGAAGTGTCCCTTCTGCAGGAAGAACGCTAGTGACTCATTTGCGATTGGAATGCAATGCACAATTGCCATAGCAATTATTGCAAAAATCAAACCTGCAAATGCACCTATAACACAAAGAATAACGGCTTCATTAGTAAATACACGGCGTGTATCTTTACCAGTCATTCCAAGTGCACGCATTGTACCAATTTCACGGATGCGTTCATACAAAACCATACGGTAAGTATTTGAAACGCCAACCATTACAATCAGAAGAATAACAATAAGAATTACAGTTGTAATGATATGTACAATGTTCAGTACAGTCTTAATCTGTGGAATTTCATCGTACAGAGTTTCAACTCCATACTTTACACCCTTCCATTCGTTTTCCGGTTTCCTTGTATCAATCTGCTTTTCAAGACCTTTTCCAACATTTGTTGGATTTGTTTTCATAGCAAGTCTTCGGTCAGTTACGTTTATCTCCGGATTTTTTTCATGATCCTTTCTGATTCTGTCTTCAATCATCATGGCAGCTTTAGTCTGCTGATCTTTATCACGAAGATAGATTGAGAACATTGAATAACCGCCTTCCGGCATTTCAATAATCTTGTTTACATCTTCAATATCTGCATAAGCCTGCATTGTATTGATAAAGCTGTTTGATTTTAAGATTCCAGTGATTACCATATCAGCAAAGGTGTTCTGTCCATAAACTGTATATGTTGAATAAATTACCTCATCACCAATCTGAACATTCAGAGATTCTGCAACCTTCTCGCTTATGATAAGTCCGTTTTCAACATTTGGGTCTACTCCACCACTAACAAACTGGAACGACTCACGAAGCTGCTTTTCTTCAAGGTCACGACCATAAAGCTGAAGCACAGATTTCTTTCCGTTGAAGATTATGTTTCCGCTCGACATTGTATAGCATGAATAATAATCATATTTGATGTTAAGCTCATCAACGATATTTTTTACGTAATCTCTGTCACGTACAATATTTACAAGCTTAACTTTTCCACCAGGAGTTTCCGGATTAAGCCATTCCAATCCCTGTGTAATTACATTTCCACCAATGAGCTGAGTAATCTGATTTTCGAGGTTTCCTACCATTCCGGTTGTGAGACCGTCAATTGCAGTTACTACAAAAAATCCGAAGGCAATTGCTACTGCAAGAATGGCGTTACGTCTTTTATTTCTTGTAAGATTTCTAAGTGCTAATGATACTGTTTTCATTTTACGTACCTCCTATTCCTTGCTGAGTGCCTTAATCGGTGTAATTCTGAGTGCAGATTTTACAGGGTATCTGTTACTGATAATACTTCCGATAAGGGCAATTACAATTGTTATAATTATGATTTTTGGAGTTGGGCTGAAGTGAAGCAAACCACCACCAAGAATCATTTTTGCAATTGTGTTTGTAATTGTGATGTTGAACGAGTTGAAAATCATCATACAGATAAAGGCGAAGATGACACCTGCTATTGATGAAAGAGTTGTAAGAATTATTGCTTCTGAATAGAAGAGTTTCTTTACAAACTTCTTTTCTGCTCCAATAGCACGCATTGTACCGATTTCACTTGTACGTTCAATTACAGAAACTACCATTGTATTCATGATGATGATGAATACTACAATCGCAAGAATTATGATAAGCAGGTTGAAGATAAAGCCAATTCCATCAACTGAAGCTGAATAAGAATAAGCAGCTTTTTTCCAGTCCATTGCAAGAGCATTTACACCTTCATCCTTAAAGCGTTTATTGAGCTGTGCTACAAGTTTTTTGTCTGCATGCGGATTATTGAGCTTAGCAACAATAAACTGCCATGCACCATCATCAGTTTTATTCAATTCATCACGAAGGCTTGTATCTCCAAGAATGCTGTCGAAATCTGATGTACTTCCGAGAATGCTTGTATCTTCTTCAAAATCATCAAAGAAATCATCACCACCAAAGAAATCGTCTTCTGACATTTCAGAAATTGAAAGGTCTACAGAGTCTGGCAATTCCTGACTGAACGAATTTGCATAAGTAAGTTCTGCAAAAGAACGTGCGAGTCCAGGCTCACAATAAACACTCTGGAACATAGCAGAATATTCATTAGCAGGCTTAAAGATTCCAACAACCTTACCTTCACGGATTACACCACCCATGCTGGCAAGAAGAACATCGTCTCCAACTTCAAGAGTTTTATCCCAGGCCTTATAAAAACCTTCAATTACACGAGTATCTACGATAATCTCGTTTGAACCTGGAGTTGGATAATGACCTTCAATCATTTTCAAATCCGGGAAGAGCTCCCAGTAACTTCCTGATTCACCGGCAAAAAGCATTGAAATCGGGAGGTCCATAATTCCAAGGTCTTTATCATCATCCTGAAGAACAGAGAAATCAATTTCAGCATCTTTTGAAAGAATTACCTGTGCTGAAATAAGCTTTGACTGTTTTTTGATTCCATCTGTTTCTGCAAGAATCTTTTCGATTTTATCAATATCTGTAAGAGCTGGAATCTGAGGAACTTCAGTTGTAATATTTGTAGAGTTCACTCCAAATAAATCTATTGTTGTACCTTTTTCAGGGATAACCGAAATTGCAAGATCTCCGGTTACATTTGCCCTGAAGTCGTTTTCAAGTCCGCGGTTTACAGATTCAAGGAACGAGTTTCCCATTACAACGATTGCTACACCAAAGAGGATAAACATCGAAATAATAATGGTTTTAGATTTATGTTCCTTGAGGTTGCGGAGGGCAAGTTTAATTATGTCTTTCATTTAGATCTCCTGTAACCGCAAGCTTAAATTTTATAAACGTCCGAACCTTCTTTGTGCTCGTCGTTGATTACCTGACCGTCAAGAATGTGAACAACATGATCACACATATCTACAATACGAGAGTCATGTGTAGAGAAGATGAAGGTTGTCTGAAGTTCAGGATCCTTGTTCAAAGATTTCATGAGTTTGAGAATCTGTTCTGAGTTCTTTGAGTCGAGGTTGGCTGTAGGCTCATCAGCAAGAATTACAGGAGCCTTTGTTACGAGAGCACGGGCAATAGCAACACGCTGACGCTGACCACCAGAAAGTTCATTTGCCTTGTGATTCTTCCAGTCTGTAAGACCAACCTTTTCAATAAGGTAATTGATCCATTCTTCTTTCTGAGCTTTTGTAAATTCATCTACAGGGCTCTTGGAATTTTTATCTTTTGATTCAAGAAGAAGAGGGAATTCAATATTTTCATAAACATTCAATACCGGAATAAGGTTGAAAGTCTGAAAAATAAAACCAAGATGAGAACGGCGGAGAGCAGTAATTCTACGGTCGAGCTTTGAAGGAATTGCAACACGAACCTTCTTTTTCTTTCCGTCTTTTTTATCTGGACCAGCTGATGCCCATCTTGTGTTAATGGTTTCTGCATCAGCAAGATCTACACCGTTATAAACATCTGTGTCACCAATTACGATTGAGCCACTACTAGGAAGATCAATAAGACCTATCATATTCAAAATTGTTGATTTTCCTGATCCTGAAGGTCCTGAAACTGCGGCGAACTCTCCCTTCTCAATATCGAAGGAAACTCCACGAACGGCTTCAATCCTTTCTTTTCCAAGAGGATAGAATTTGTGCACGTCTTTTAAGCTAACAACTGCCATTTTATATACTCCTTTCTCTATATTGTATTTAATACCGTATTAGTGTATTAGTTGAATAATACAGTAATACATTAAACGTGTCAATAGATTCATTATTATTTTAACAATTGAGAAAGAATAAAGTGTTACCAGTAAATTTGGCGCGAGGGCGTGAGTCATGAGGTAAAAAGACTTTGTTTGTGGATGCCGCGAGAGCGGCATTATAATAGTTTCTATGCCACAAACAACGTCTAGCGCATTATTGCGCGTTTTTACCTCATGAATCACAACCGGGAGCCAAAAGATGCTGAAACAAGTTCAGCATGACGGCAGTTTATTATATGAGATTTTTTTTACCCCAGTTTTGTATTAAATCCTTGGGTTCTTTAGAAAGAAGAAGTTTTACCAGCAGCAGATTTGTCTGACTGAATACATTCTGCATGATTTCCTGCTGTTCGGCTGTAAAGCGGCTTAATACCCAGTCGGCAACGCCTATGTTTTCGTTGTCCGGGCGGCCAATTCCAAAACGCAGGCGGAAGAAGTCTGGAGTATTCAGTACGGCCTTAGTTGAACGGAGACCGTTGTGACCTCCGAGGCCGCCGCTCCACTTAAGACTTACAAAGCCCGGAGCAAGTTCGAGTTCGTCGTGAACTACCATGATTTCAGATGGCTGGATTTTATAAAAGTTTGCAACTTCGATAATGCTGTCGCCACTCAGATTCATATAAGTCATTGGCTTGAGGAAGTAGATGTGAGCCGGTGCCTCTTCCGGTACAAGAACCGGAGAGCCGTCTTTCTTTGAACAGATTTTTGTATCACAGGCCCACTGGGCGAGCTCCGCCGGTGTAAACGACGCAATCTCACCCTTGAACTTACTCTGCCATGAGAGGCGGTTAGCAAATGGCAGGGAATCTTCAAAATACCAGCTTACATTGTGGCGGGTCTTTTCATATTCCTTGCCGTAATTTCCTAAAAATGCTACGAGTTTAATCATTTTGAAAGCTCGTCCAGAGATTTAAGATACTGCTTTACAGAACTCTCGTTTACCTTAAAGCGGTAAGGAGTTTCGCTGCAGGTTCCATAATACTGCTGAAGATCGTTCTCATTGTTTTTAGGAATTGCGAAGAACTCAACTGTAATATCTTTATATGCACAAGTGATTTTTGCAGTAACTGTTTTTGTTCCTTCGAGAACTTCACTATCATCATACCAGTCGCGGGTAGAAAGAGAAGCAAAGGAATTAAGCCAGTTTGCAGCAGCACCAGTATCAAGCTCATAGCCCTCTTCTGCACCGCTGACATTCCATGCAAGATCTTCACCTGTTCCCATTCTAGAAACAGCCCAGTTTTTACCAGAAGCGTAATCTGTAATTGCTACGTTAGTAATATCAGGTGAATCAAGATTCAAAACAATTGTAGTACGAGCAGCAGCAATACTTGTATCCAGAGTATCATTAATTCCACCAGAAACAAGATAAATATCCTTTCCACCATCAATTGTTGCATAACACTGAGAAGAAGAAACTGCAGTTTTACCAATTGTAATTGTACGTAAAACCTTGTCGCCGAGCTTTGCTGTTACTGTAATTGTTTTACCATCTGCAAGTTCATATTTTTCTGCATTATTTCCAGAAGAAATATTTCCGACCTTATCGAGGGCACGAACATTAGAAATTGCATCAATATAGGAATCTACCATCGACTGGCTAGCCGGATATTTTTTATCACTTACAAACCATTCTTCGCCATCTTTATAAACACTGAAGGTTTCCATTGGAGTAACAAATTCCAGAGAATCAGGCTTATCTTTGAGTGTAAAATATTTTGTTGTATCGCGCGCAGCAAGAGCAAGTTGGATTGTACAAACAGCAAGCAGCACAACATCTGCAATGATCAAAACTAGTTTTCTTGTCTTCATATCGCTACCTTCTAATTACTTACTAATTGTTCTTGTATCGTCTGGATTATATTTCTTATTGATTGCACGACGACGTGCTGTACGAAGTCTCCAAACAAGAAGACCAACGAGAGCAACAAGAACTGCAAGTCCATACTGATTCAAAAGTTTCCAGAAGCTTACTGCAACCGGAGTCTTAATTGTAAGATTGTTTACAGAAAGGCTCTTGGTACGCATTGTACAAAGATCTTCATTTCCGTTCATATAATCAACAACATTCATAAGGAACATTGAAACAGGGCTCTGACCGTTTTCATCAATTACCTGACTTGTTGTAATTTCAGAAGAACCTGCAACAAAAAGCTTACCAGGCATTACACTTGTTTTGATGTAATTTGATGTTTCGAGTTCTCCGGCACTTTCTGAAGAATCCTCTGAAGCTGCCCCTGCAGGAGCTTCATCAAAGGCACTGTCAAACTTACCTTCAAGGAGAACTGCTAGATTGTACTGTGCATATTCAGAAGCATCTGAAGGAGTTGTCATCATCAAAGGATTAAGCATAATACTTTCAGAAACAGCCCAGGCTTCTTCTGAAGTCTTTGCAAGTTCAGTTACCTTAAGATTCTTATTTTCTTTAGCAGCAGCTGCATTAAGAGAACCGCTCTGAAGAAGATAAAGAGAACCGAGATTGTTTGTAATTACATTTTTCTTAGCAAGATATTTTTTATGGATTTCTGGAACCCAGTAATAGTTGAGTTCACCGTACTGGTTATTAAGACTCTTAAAACAGTTCTTATCCATAATCATATTTTTACTGCGTTCAATACCATACTTTGTAAGAAGGCGTTCAAGATTTGAATCATTCTGTGCAAAGTTTGTAATTCCATACATCTGATCCTTTCCTGCTTCAACAACACCGTCAAGCATGAGCATTACGTTTCCACCACGAAGAAGGAACTGATCTACCTTGTAAAGTTCTTCTTCTGTGAAATCCATTTTTGGACCATTGATGATGATTGCATTCATTCCGGCTGGAATATCTTCAGAGTTCAAATCGATATCTTTCAACTCATACATTCCAGAAATCAGCTTTTCAAAATTAGCAGCCTTATCAGCAGCAGTATGATCTACTTCGCCATGACCTGTAATATAACCGATTGCCTTTGTATTAGAGAAAAGACTCTGAAGTCCCTCATTGATTGTGTTTTCAACATCTTCCAGACCAGCAACAGCATAACCAAAGAAAGAACGCTGAACACCAAGTGGAAGGGCATAAATCTTTTCGCCATGTTCGAGAACAAGACCAATAGCAGCCTTTTTCTGAACACCTGAATCCTGATAAGTAATTGTCTGAATACCGTACTTAGCAGAAAGAGCAGCTGCATCAGCAGAATCAGGACTTACAAGCTTATATTCAAGACGACCAAGATTCTGTTTGTTTACTGAATCAAAAGCCTGACGAACAATCTGATCAGCCTCCTCTGCCCCGCTGATTCCAAGCCATTTAAGAGGCTCACTCAAGTAAAGGGTCAGGCTGATTTTTTCATCCTTTCCAAGACCTGCAAGTGAGTCAGCCATAGAAATCATCTGAGAAATCTTTGAGGTAAGATTAAACTCAAAACCATCTGAAGTCTGAACCGGATTCATGATTTCAATATTGTCGCCATAGGCAACAGCAATTCCCATGTAAACCGATTTAAGACCGACTTCATTATTTTTAAGTTCCTGAATCTGAACCTGCTGAATTCCAAGATCACGTGCAAGTTCTTCATTCTCAGGTTTAGACATATCCATATAAGAAACAGAGAAGTTCTTATTTGCCGCACCCTTGTATTCAACAAGAATATCTTTTACATACTGAGAAACACTTGTGTAAGTTGAAGGAAGATTGTCGCTGAAGAATACACGGATTGAAAGAGGCGCATCCAGATTCTTTACGACAGTTTTACTTGCCTTTGAAAGTGAATATGATTTTGGTGCAGTTAAATCAAAACGAAGGAATGCTTTGTGTCCTGCAAGATTCAAAAGCACAAGGAAGATTACAAAAAGAATAAAATCTGATTTTGGACTTTTGAGCCACTGTAATATTTTTTTCATCTTTTTTACTCCGTTAGTTTTTAGCGTTCTGCTGAACTTTTACTGTTGCAGTAAAGAACAGTGCTGTAAGGGAAACAAAATAAATCAAATCCCTTGTGTCAAAAATTCCGCGCGAAATAGAAGTAAAATGTCCGCTTGCAGAAAGATAACTGAAGAAACTTACAATCTGTGATGGCAGGAAAATCAGGAATGTATCAATCATTGTAAGAGCCATACAGATTATCATAGCTGTGAAGAACGCAATAATCTGATTTTTTGTTACAGAGGTTGAAAAAACTCCGATTGCAGTAAAGCAGGCACAAAGGAAGATTGCACCGATATATCCACCGACAATAGGACCAAAATCAGGAGAACCAAAAATCACTGTCGGAAGAATATAAAACAGAGTTGGAGCAAGCATAATCAAAGTGCTTAAGAAAGATGCAAGATATTTTCCTGCAACTACATCAAGTTCTGTAACAGGGAGAGTCATCAGAGTTTCGATAGAACCTACACGACGCTCTTCTGCAAAAATCCTCATTGTGAGGGCTGGAATAAAAAGAGAAAGGAGAACAGGCAGTAAAGAAAAATACTGTCGGAGTTCTGCTCTGTTGTAAAGGAAGAATACTGAATAAAACAGGATTCCTGTAACTATAAGAAAAAGCGCAGTTACAATATAAGCAACCGGCGAAGTAAAATATGCCTTAAGCTCGCGCTTCATAATAATGATTGCGGGGCACTGTTTTTTTGCTGATTTATTGTCACTCATTATTTAGCCTCCGTCAAAGTATGGAATACATCTTCCAAAGAATTCTTGTTGATAGCAGCTTCATACAAATCAATTCCGCCTTCAACAAGTTTTCTGATAAGAGATGGTCTGATTTCAGCCTCTCCATTAACAGAAACTACCAGCTGTGAAAGACCAGTTTCACCATCTTTAGCACCAACTGTTACACCTGCTACACCAGTAATTGATTTAGCAAGTTCTGCAGCACTTTCTGCCTTTTCAGTACCAACAGTAATATAAACTGTAGATGAAGTTCCAATGCTGTTCTTAAGTTCTTCAATTGAACTGTCTGCAACAAGCTTACCGCCGGAAATAATAATTGCGCGGCTGCAGATTGTTTCAACCTCGCTCAAAATATGAGTAGATACAATTACTGTACGGGTTTTACCGATTTCGCGGATAATTGCGCGAACATCCTCTACCTGGTTAGGGTCGAGACCGGAAGTCGGTTCATCAAGAATAAGGATTTCCGGATCATTCATAAGTGCATGTGCAAGAGCAACACGCTGGCGGTTACCGCGGGAAAGTTCAGAGATATTCTTGCTCATTACTTCCTTAAGTCCGCATTCCTTGCAAAGAGCAGGAACTTTTTCTACCGGATTCTGACCATACATGTTTGCAATATATGCCAGATAATCTTCAACTATCATTTCTCCATAAAGTGGAGCTGATTCAGGCATATAGCCGATTTTCTTTTTTGCTTCAACAGGATTTTCACAAATATCAATGCCATCAATCTTCACAGAACCAGAAGTTGGGGCAAGAAAGCCTGTTATCATTCGCATTGTTGTGGTTTTGCCAGCGCCGTTTGGGCCAAGAAGTCCTACAATCTGACCTGTAGGAATAGAAAAGCTGACGTCATTTACCGCACGGAAATCCCCGAAATTACGGGAAACGTGGGAAACTTCTATCATTTTAGATGTCCTCCAATTTTTTTGTCTATATTAAATATAACAAATAAAATGGAAAAAGTTAAATAAGAAAAATCACAGATTTTTTACTGATTTATTGCCGTTTTACAGATGGAAACGCACATCCAGACTGATTCCATAACCGTGGCTCTCCGGATAATAGGTGCCGGTAAGAGTGGTATTGATTGGAACAGTTGCAAGCTTACCGGTTGTAATATTCAAATCGAGATTAAGAATCAGATAAATTGCCTGAGTATATGAAACACCCTGGAAAACCTCTGCAAGATAATCTGCATGACGAATATCCGGAAGCCGAACTTCTGAGGTATCATAAACAAGGGCCATATTATACCCGAACCAGAGCCCTGCCCTTCGTGAATACAAAACATATGGAATTACACTGTTATGAATCTCACGGCCAATTAAAAGAACTTTAAAACTTGATTCCAACGCAGTACCAGGTTTATTTACAAACTCTGCGTTAATAACTCCAGGCATACTAAAAATCCAGTTATCTTTCATAGAAAAAGGAAGTAGCCGTGGAATTGCAATGGTTGCAAACCAGCCCACATTAAACTGTGTAATATCAGAAATAGTTTCTGAAAGAAGATTTTTCTTTTCGGCATTTGTAAGATTACTATTATTCGGTGCGAGATTCTTACGGGCTTCCTGCAGCAATCTGACTTCACACATATCCCACATCAGATAAGACCTGACACCTACAGAAAGCCCACGCTGCTCAAATGTAGAATAACCATATTGATGGATATTCGTATATTCAACTTTTGCAGAGATTTCATAAAGTTCATAAGCAGACCTGAAAGAAGGCCAGGCTGAAAGACCAGGGCGTATATCGCTTTTAGTCTGATCGTAATAATCTGTAGAAACTGTATAGCTTCCCTGAATGTCAAAAATAAGCTGTCTTAAAGCCAGGCCCAGAGGAATCTTCCACTGTGTACCGGCAAGTATTTTGAAATTATATTCTCCATCAAGATTGAAATTGAAAATTGCTCCGGCCCGTATTTTTACCGGTGTTGAAGAATTTTCTATATAGAACGCTGCCGATTTATCTTTTTTAAGATTTAAGGATTCCGACCTGATTCTTGCCAGATATGAAGAAGGCATATTCTTTGTCCATGAAAAATCCAGAGGTAGATAAGTCCAGCCGAGAGATAAAACTGCCTGTGTATTCATACATGGATCCGGCTGGTTTTCAATTGAAACGCCTAGTCCCGGCCAGTAGAGATTTCCTTCATTCAAATCCAGAATCTTAATCGGGAAGAACGGTGTAAAGGAAAGGTCTGTCATGTACTTAAAAGGATTGTAATTTCGTACATTATAATCAGAAAGAGAGGACTGGCTGTGATTGCCAGATTCATTATTTGCTGACGCCAGATTTTCTTTTCCTGCCTTCTGTAAATATCCGTTTTCCAGTTCAACTGCAGATAAATCAACCTTACGCAACTGATTCTGAGAATATTTTTTTGCACTATAAAAGAGCTCGTTCCTTGAAGAAACAAAAGGATAATGAATACCGCCGGAAACATCTGTAGAAGTTAGTCTAACTGCCGCTGGTTCAAATTTATCTGTGAGGAAAATAAAACCGGCTCTGGTAAAGGTACTGTCACCTGGCTGTGTGTACGTGAATGTGTAAATCGGACTGCCGCCGCGGCGCTGGCAGGAAAGGTGCTGGATTTTGAGCGGAGGCTCAGAATCTTTTTGTCCGTCGGCTTTTATAAGCCAGCTTTGTTCAATAAGATTCTGTTCTTCTGAATTATTCTGCGACTTCCCAAAATTCAATCTGCATAAATAACGCTCAGTTCCTTCTGCGCGGATATAAGCAACAAATCCGTTTCCGCTATATACCGGAGAAAAAGGAATTGTATTTCGGGCAAAATCCTGTCTGAAAATCAGAGTTGTTTTTTCTTTCTTCTTTTCATCCAGCGGCATTGTATGGATTTCAAGCGCAGGAGTAACGTCCTTAATATTTACACCGGCAACAGCATAATCTCCGGTTTCTGTTAATACAATTGCAGCATCCCGCAGCTGATATTTTTGATCCAGAAATTTTCTTTCCTTCAAATCATAAATGCTGGATGAGACCGAATAAAGTCCTTCTACCGATCTTGGCTGAATATTTGTAACTGCAATAAAACGTCCATCTGGCGAAAGTGCCATGCGCTCAATTTTATCTGCAAGAAACAGAATCTGTCTCATTTTCAGCTGACTGTGCTCATCAAAAATATCAACCTCATGACGGATTCTGTCATACCAGACAGTTCCATAATCTGTAATCAGAATATGTTCATAATTTGCATCTTTATCTTTTGGAAAAACAAGTTCGCCTTCTTTCTCATAACTTTCAAGAACCATCAGACTGGCAGGAAGAGGTACAGATTCTTCAAACTGATTCCAAAGTTCTGTAAGCGTAAGTCCATATGTATTTTTGAAAACTCCATGTGTAAGCAGCGGATTTATTTTTCCGCTTTCTTCCCAAAGCTCGGCATATTTTTCTGCACCATAAGTATTCATCAAAAAAGCAGAAAAGCCGGTACCTGCAGCAAGTGCAAGTTCTTCTCCCGGGTACGTATCACGAACTGTTATTACCTGACTCCACTGAGGAAATTTTCCTTCAAGTTTTGCCTGTGAAAGCAGCTGCAGAAAATATCCATCATTTAAAAGCCCTTCCCCTTCAGAACTTTCCGCAAGATATGCGTTTCCTTCAATAAATGAATAAGGAAGATTAAAAAGTGCAACCGGCTGATAGGAATCACCAGCAATCCATTTTGCAACAAACTGATTAAAAGGACTTCTTATTGATTGAGACAGAGCTTTATAAATCTCACGATAAAAAAGTCCGAGCATAGAATCTTTGAAAACTGCGGTATCATAATCTGCCGTAGAATCAAAAATGATAATTCTGTTATAAGGATAAGGTGTATAGTCTACCGAAAGAACATCGGAGTCCGGAGAAATTATTACCGGCATACGAAGTTTGTGCTGAGAGTTTAGAGCATCTGCGGCTTTCTGATAAAGTCTGTCGACGTTTTGAACAAGCAAGAGGGCTGTATCTTTACTTTCTTTTGAATAAATAATATCAAAATACTCTGTTTTTATAAGAGACATTCTGCGCGGCCGCCCAAGTACATTTGCAGAATACAAAGGCTGCGCGCAGAATAAAAGCAGAAGAAACAGTCCTGCCAGTTTATTTACAGAATTCTTCAAGTACACTCTTGTAAATTGCAAGACCTTCATCTATTTCTTTATCAGAAATATTGAGAGGAGGCAGGAAGCGAACAACATCACTGCCTGCTGTTGTAGTACACAGTCCTTTTTCCAGACAGCGAACTTCAATATCAAAAGGTTTAATGCTTGAATCAATCTGAGTTCCAATCATAAGGCCTTTTCCACGAACATCCTTAACGATTGGAAGGTTCCAGCTTGCAATTGCTCCACGAATATAATCACCTGCATGATTTACTCTGTCGAGGAAAGCAGGATCACTTACAGTTTCAAGAACTACAAGACCAGCAGCACAGGCAAGAGGATTTCCTGCAAAAGTTGACTGATGATCACCGGCAACAAATACATCTGCAGCCTTACCACGGAATAGACAAGCTCCCATAGGAACACCGCCTGCAATTCCCTTTGCAAGAGTAACAACCTCAGGCTTAAAGCCAAGCCAGTCGCTTGCAAGGTAAGTACCTGTACGACCAACACCAGTCTGAACTTCATCTGCCATTACAATTGCTCCGGCAGCGCGGGCAGCATCAGCAGCAGCCTTAGCCCATTCTGGATTTATCAGATTTACACCACCCTCACCCTGAATACATTCAATAAAGAGTGCAGCAGTTGTATCATCAAAAGCAGTTTTGATTGCTTCAAAATCGTTTGCCTTAATTATCTTAAAGCCCTCTGGATAAGGAGCAAAACAATCCGGATGGAAGCGGTCCTGACCAGTTGCAGTAAGAGTAGCAAGAGTTCTTCCGTGGAATGATGATTCCAGAGTTACAATTGTTTTTCTTTTATCTCCACCATTGAGCTGACCATATTTTCTAGCCAGTTTAATAGCAGCTTCATTTGCTTCTGCACCAGAATTTCCAAAATAACCGCGCTCAAAGCCTGTTACTTTAAGAAGATTTTCTGCAAAATCAAGACCTACATCTGAGAAATAATAGTTTGAAATATGAATCTGGCGACGTGCCTGGCGAGAAATTGCTTTTACCAGCGGTTTATAATTATGACCAAGACAGTTAACTCCAATACCGGCAATAAAGTCGATGTACTTTTTACCGTCTGCCGCCCACATTGTTGAACCCTTTGATTTTTCAAAAATAACGTCAAAAGAGCCATAGTTGTTTACAATTTTCTTTTCCATAGCATCGCCTCGCTTTGTATAAATATGCAGGAATTATGATATTTTTTGAATAAAAATGCAAGATATAATTTGAACCTTATTTATTTCTTTTGACCATCACGCTGGGCATGCTTAATCTTTTTTTCTTCATAGAGATTTTTATCTGCCTCTTTCAACAGCTCATGAAGGTCTGAGTTTTTTGAATCAAACTCTACAGGACCAATACTTATTGATAAGGTGAACGGCAGCTTTGCATCTTTTGAAAACTGTTCATTAAGAATAACCAGGCGCTTGCGTAAATCATCAACCTTGTACATCGGGAAACGTGGAGCAACAACTCCAAACTCATCTCCACTCAAACGGCCGACCATATCTGAATCACGGAAGGCTGCCCTTAATACCATTGCCTCTGTTTTTATTGCAAGGTCACCTATTTCATGTCCCCAGGTATCGTTCATTGTTTTTAGGCCGTCCATATCGCAGAAGAAAACACAGCCTTTGTCATCAGAAATTGTAGCAATGTCTATTAACTGCTGGCCGTATTCCATAAAACCACGGCGATTAAAAAGCTGCGTAAGTTCATCTGTTTTTGACTGGAAATTAAGGGTCTGATTTTTTTCAGCTAACTTTGCATGTTCTGCTTCTTTCACAGAATATACAAAAGAATGAACAAAAGAATTTACAAGAATCTTAAGGAAGATTGTATAAATCGGATATTTATTTGTAGGAAGTCTGCAGACAAGGTATCCATAATTTGTGCCCTGTAAGAAAATTGGAAGCAGATAATAATTTCCTCTGTAAAGATCTTCAAATCCATCAGGAAGAATTTTCTTATGAGGATTAAATTCTATTCCACCTTCATCATAATAGTTTTCTGCAAGGTCACGATTTTCATCTATCAGCATGAGAAGTTTTGCCTTGTCCGGCATAACAAAATCATCACTAGGAGAAAGTTCTATTGCCTCATCGTAAACACAAATGGCAAGCATGTGGATATGAACAACCTTAAGATTTGTCACAACTGTTTTAAAGTATTCATTCATTGAGGTAACGGAGTCCGTCATATTCAGAACGTGATAAATGGTAGCCATATCATTTAAGCCGTTTCCAAACAGATCCAGCTCTGTCATTACCATTGTATCACGATCGTGATAGCCGCCGTCATTATCGTAATAACCGTAAGATTTAAGTTTAAGATCCATACAGCCGCACGACTGTCTGTAAAGCGGATAAGCCTGAGTTTTTACAACTTTAGGAACATCTTCTCCACAAAGAAGTTTATAGGCGAGCTCGGCAGCATCATAACCGGTTTGAGCAACCTTCTGACTTATTGTTGAAAGATTAGGTATACAGGTTACTGCAACCTCCGCATCATCAAAACCAAAAACACAGACATCATCAGGAACATTTACTTCCAGTTCTGCAAAAATACTTTCAACTCCTGCTGCCATATAATCATTGGCACAAAGAATTGCATCAAACGGCACTTCTTCGCGTGATTTATATTTTCCTTTGATACAGTCATAGGCAGACCGGGGTGTAAAATTTCCGGCAAAAATCCAGTCTTCATTTATCTCAAGTCCGTGTTTTTTCATTGCAGCACGAAAAGCATTTTCACGGCCTTCTGATTCAGGCGAATGTGTAAGTGCTGCAGACATAAAAGCAATCTTTTTCCTGTTGTGCTTTTCTATAAGATGCCCGACTATTTCGTCATAGGCATCTTCGCACGAAATACAGGTATAATGATTTGTCGGTAAATCAAGAGGATTTGAAATAGAAATTACCGGCTTCGGCATAAGACACTCAAAAGCCTTTGCCAGTTCTTCACACGTCATGTCATGACAAAAAGAATTTGAAACAACTATTACTGCATCTACATTTTCTGATTTTATAAGTTCGAGCGCTGTCCAATACTGATAATCATATTGAAAGGCTTCGTTATGAGGCGCGTTGATTGTTGAAATAATTACGTGTACATCGTTTTTGTCCCTGAGATAATCAATAATGCCATCTACAACAACAATGTTGTACTCTACTGTCAGGTCATACACTAGTACGGCAATGTTTTTCATACATTTAATTATACAACAGGGAAAGAATTAAGTAAAAAATTTTTTAAATAAAAAAATCCCCGTAACAAGATTACGGGGACAAATATATAAGGATTGATTTTGCTAATAATGCAGATAAATTACTTCAACAAATCGCGTGCAAGAATCTTAGCAATGTTTGGTCTCTTTACGAGGTCGCCCTTCAAGCCTTCCTCGCGGGCCTTGTTTACGTAGTTAGGATCCTGGAAGCTGTACTTGAAGTTTGTATGAACATCGTAAGTTCCCTTCATGAGAGCGTAAGCATCTTCTGTCATTACGAGCTCTTCGTCTGTTGGGATAACGAAAATCTTTGTCTTTGAATCATCAGCGTGGATGTATGTTTCAGCGTTACCTGTGAATGACCATTCGTTGCGCTGTGCATCAATCTTGATACCGTAGTTTTCAAGACCTGAACAAGCCTTCATACGAGTGATTGGTCCACGCTCGCCAACACCTGCTGTCCATACGATAGCATCTACGTGGCCGAGTTCTGCCATGAAGGCACCGATGTACTTCTTAATGCGGAGAGCTTCCATTTCGATTGAAAGCTGACAGAGCTTGTCACCCTTTGCAGCGTCGATTTCGATATCGCGGCGGTCAGAATATTTTCCTGTAATACCAAGACAACCACACTTCTTGTTGAGTGCCTTGTCCATTTCATCAGCTGACATACCAGTTTTTCTCATGATATAGAAAGGAAGAGCTGGGTCGAGGTCTCCGGAACGAGTTCCCATTACAAGACCTTCAAGAGGAGTAATACCCATTGTTGTATCGTAGCAAACGCCGTTCTTAACAGCACACATAGAAGAACCGTTTCCAATGTGGCAGATGATAAGGTTGCAGTCTTTTGGATCTTTTCCGAGGAGAACTGCAGCGCGTTTTGCTGTGTAAAGGAATGAAGTTCCGTGGAAACCGTAGCGGCGAGCTGCATATTTCTCGTACCATTCGCGTGGAATAGCGTACTGGAAAGTTTCTTCCGGCATTGTCTGGTGCCATGCTGTATCCATGATAGCTGAGTGAGGAACGTTTGGCATTACCTTCTGAGCAGCTTCAATACCCATGATGTTAGCTGGCATGTGGAGAGGTCCGAGGTCTACTACCTCGCGGAATCCGTCGAGAACCTCTGGAGTGATAAGTACAGACTTTGTGAACTTTTCGCCACCATGAAGTACGCGGTGACCTACAGCTCCAATTTCGTCCATAGACTTGATAACACCAACTTCTGGATCTGTGATTTCTTTAATAATAAGTTCGATTGCTTCTTTGTGAGTTGGACAAGGACTTTCGATTTCTGTTTTCTTTCCCTTAGCCTTGTGAGTAATACAGCTTCCTTCAATACCGATGCGTTCTACAACACCGTTAGCCATTACTTCTTTGTTGTCCCAGTCATAAACCTGGTACTTTGCAGATGATGATCCGCAGTTCAATGTAAGAATTACCATTGATATCTCCTAAAAATTGAATGCAAAAAAAATATGGTGGTTATTCTTCGGTCCCTGAGCGGAGTCGAAGGGTAAACCACCATCTTAATTATAAAAAAATTCAAAGCGATTTTCAATTATTTCATAACAATATTTTCAGAATTGAACTTAGGCTGTTTTTTATACAGATACTTAAGCGGATGAATATCGAAGGCATTTACGTACCAGCCGCCTACTTCCTTTACATCTACAATATTCGAAGAAACAGAGCGATAAAGCGGCATCACCATTCCATCATCAAGAAGGATTGTTTCTGCCTGACCAAGGAGTTTCATTCTCTCTGTTTCATCTGCAGTGGCAGCCTGTTCCAGAAGTTTATCAAACTGTTCATTCTTCCAGCCAGATTCATTCATTGTAGAACCACCACGGAAAAGTTCCAGGAAGGCCAGAGGGTCAGCAAAATCTCCAATCCATGAAGTAACAAAAATATCTGCATCTGCAGAACCTATAGAGGCATAATACTGATATGAAGGTATTTTTCTGATTTCAAGTTCAATTCCAAGAGGATCAAAAGATTCCCTCAAAAGCTTTTCATCTTCTTCTGTAAACTCGTTTTCAAAAACGTGCATCACAAGAGGAATTATTTCTTCCTGTGAAACACCGTATTTTGCACGGGCATCCTTCATTCTCATAGAAGCTTCAATTGCATCAGTATAATCAAAACCATCTATCTGAGGATAACCAGAAAGCGGATAAACAAGTGTAGTTGCAGGAATCAGATATTTTTTATGCATATGATTCCACGGAAAAGCCTCGAGCAAAGCATTTCTGAATTCAGGATAATCCCAGACCGTAGAACACTTGCTTTCTGCAGGCTTTTTAGAACTCATCTTAAAATACAGGAATCCTGTTCCAAACGAAGCATTTACCTGAATTGCAGAAAGATCAAGAAGTTTCATCTGATTTACCTGAGCAGTAACCCAATCTACCGCGCCTGTATTAAAATAGTAAGTATTATCATCTGCATTTTCTGACTGAACAAAAGTAATGCGCTCAAGAGTAACTTTTTCGTGATCCCAGTAATAAGGATTTTTCTTCAGGATATATTTACGGTCGGCAATAATCTCAAGTTCGTAGGCACCGCTGTAAACTTCCGGGTTACTGTGAGTAATTGAAAAAGCGGTATGACAGAGAATCTTAGGAAGATAGTTAGCAGGTGTATTCAGATAGATAGAAAGCACATTTTCTGCAGTTGCATAAATGCCTACTTCATCATAATTTCCCTGGCCGTTACGGAAAGCTTCGGCACCGCGTACAATATCAAACAGAGAAGAATAAGGAGCTGCAGGATTTGCAAGCATACGAAGCCAGCTGTCACGAACACTCTCGGCGGTAATCTTTTCTCCATTACTGAAACAGGCATCATCACGCAGGGTAATTGTCCAGCGCTTTTTATCACGGGAAATCTTAAACTCTTTTGCAATTGCATACTGTGGCTCAAGCGAAATAGGACTGATTGTAAAGAGTCCTTCATAAAGGCCGTTTAAAAGCTGTGAATCACTTGAGTAATTTGTAACCTGTGGATTAAGTTCATGAACGCGAACAGACTCAACGATTATAAAATTCTGCTGAAGTTCCTGAGGTAATTTTTCCTTCTGTTCAGCAGCACGCTGTTCTTCATTTTCAAGTTCAAGCAGTTCTTCTGGAGTAAGTTCTCCATGTCCTTCAGATTTTTCTTCAGAATTATTCTGGGCAAAACATGGAGATATAATAAGTGCGGCAAATAAAAACGCTGCAGCACATTTTCTGATTTTTTTAAGCATTATTTGATATTCCTAATTTCTGCATTTGTTCTGATTCTTCTTTATAAGAAACATAATCACTGCGTTTCTTATTAGCATTTATTATGGAATTGCGCAAGGCAGAAAGTTCAATCTGCATTCCCTTTACATGGGCTTTTAATTCATTCTGAACTTCCTTTTTGAAATATGCATCAAGAGAATTTATTATGACAAATTTTGACTGAAGCTCAGAAATCTGTTTATTTACAAAGCTTAAAATCATATCTTCCTGAACGGATTCAATTTTCTGATATTCATTTCCCTTTGCAGCAATTCCATTATATATACGTTCTTTCTTTGCAAGATCTGAAAGGAAATCACTGACATTAAGTTTTTGAACTCGTTCAACACCAGTTTTTGCATCCTTTACAGGAAGCTGGCAGATTCTTTCTTTTTCTTTAAGATTAAAGGCTTTTCTAAGCAAAGCCATAAACTTATTCCAGAAGTTTGCTTTACGTGTATAAAGCACATCAAAATTATCTGTAAGTTTTGTATGCAATTGAATTAAAGTAGGTGCCGTTGCTCCAAGTGCAAGTACTGTCTGCATAAGCATTTCTTTTGTATCTGGACCAGTCTTTTTCTTAGCAGCTGTTTTTGCTGCATTCTTAATTGCAAGTTTCTCTAATACAGCAGCCTGTTTTCTTTCTTTATCAGGACCATGATCTTCTTCTATAATTTCATTTACAAGATCATTATAAAAATTCTTTTTTCCTGTTACTTTTGAATAGAGTCTCTTAATTTCTGAAAGCTCACCTTCTGCAGACTCTGCAGCTTTTGCCTTATCAAAATCAGGATGTTCAAATAAATCTTTTCGAAGGCCACCCTTATAAAGCTCCCGCTGGAACACGCCGAGTTCTGTAAGCATCTTTTCAATAGTTTTTGATGCCTGCGCGCTTTTTGCAACGCTGTCGTTAATCATACTCTGAACAACATTTGGAGCTCCGTTTTTAGCACCATTAACAGTAATAGCCAGCGCTCTTGTATTCATTTTTGCGTTGTTCATAGAAAGGTCATCCCATTCAAAGACCTTATTAAAATCGAGCAGTTTTTTTACATTCTGGAGAGTGAAAGATTCTGTTGAAAAACGAAAGTAGGTACAGATGTAATCCAGCATGGTTTCATAATCTGAAAAGCGTTCTCCGAAAATATTTGGGATATCGCTTTCTGCAAAAGGAGTTGAGTCTGGTACAACGATACTGGAAATCTTTTTATCAAGACGATACGGATCAGGTACAATCAGGGACTTTTTTACAAAGTTCTCATACAAATTATGAACACAGGTATGCAGAAGTCGATACTGACTTAGCATTTCCTGTAAACACTCTGAGTTATACCATTCCTGTTTCTGACTAAGAGCCGTTTGCAGCTCCTGCCTAAATTTTTCCTCTTCCATATCTTCTATTATCGGCAGAAAGTCTCAATTACTTGCTTAAAATTTTCACAGGGGTTCCTGGCACCACCGATTCGAAATTTACCTCTGTTCTGCTGCCTTTATTGTCTTCTCCAACTACAAAATAAAATGAATTGAATAAAAAACGCAATTTTTTTAAAATGGTTCCATGAGTGAAAAAAAATCTAAATCTATTGTAAAATCCGGGCTGCTTCTTACCCTCATGACTTTTGCTTCCCGCATAATGGGACTTATCCGCGAAATGACAAAGGCGTCTTTTCTCGGTACCGGCCTTTATGCAGACAGTTTTTCTGTTGCATTTATGCTTCCTAACCTGTTCCGAAAGTTGTTTGCCGAAAACGCAATATCTGTTGCCTTTATTCCAACCTTTAAAGATTATCTTGCACAGGAAGATACCCTCGAAAATAAAAGGACAACCCAGGAATTTCTTAATGCTACACTGACTCTTGTAACCTTTATGACAGCCTGTGTTGTTAGCCTTGGAATTCTTTTTGCTCCATTTATCATCCCGATTTTCTGTAAGGCGCCAAATCCAGATGTAGCTGATTTTGCTGCAAAAATGGAATATTACCTTCTTGAGTTCGATGAAACTACCGTGCTCACAAGAATAATGTTCCCATACCTTTTCTTGATTTCTGTTGCAGCCTTCTTCCAGGGTGTTTTAAACACCTGCGGAATCTTTGCACCTTCCGGCTTTACTCCGGTTATGTTCAACGGAATTGTAGTTCTTTCAACTTATATTCTCGCTCCTCATACTTCGAATCCAGCCCGTGCTATGGCAATCGGTACAATTATCGGAGGTTCTGTACAGGCTGTATTCCAGTGGCCTTTTGTATACAAAACAGGCTGGAAAGTTGGACTTGCTTCTCTGAAAAAGGCTTTTACAAATCCGGGAACAAGAAAGGTTATGGCTCTGCTTGCACCAACAATTGTCGGTATTGCAGCCTATCAGCTTAATGACACAGTTTCTACAGCACTCGCAAAACGCGTGGGCCCAGGAATTGCTTCGAGCCTTCAGTACAGCATCCGTCTTCAGGAACTGATTCTCGGAATTTTTGCAGTTTCAATCGGAACTGTAATCCTTCCTGATCTTTCTGGTTTTGCAAATAAAAAAGACTGGACTCAGTTTAATTCAATGCTGCTTCAGGCAATCAAAATTATGACTTTGATTTCCATTCCAATTACAGCCTACTCTCTGATTTCCGGCCGAGAACTGATTTCACTGCTATATAAACGAAATCAGTTTGATGATGAATCTGTAATTATGACACTGGGTATTTTCCGCTTTCATATTCTGGGACTGCTTTTTATTGCACTTAACCGAATTATGGCACCGGCCTTCTATGCACAGAAAAAACCAAAGCTTCCTACTATTGCAGGACTTATAAATTTCGTCTCAAATATTCTGCTGGTTTTTATACTTTCAAAACCAATGGGTGGAAACGGAATTGCATTGGCACTCAGCCTTGCAAGTCTTTTAAACACAGTTTTCCTTTTTATCTTTATGAAAAAAATGGAAGCGATTGAAGTCGGCAGACTTTCACGGGGCACTCTGCTTTATGCGCTTAAGATGTGCGTACTTTCTGTGATTGCCTCTGTGCCGACCTACTTTGCACACAAGGCTTTGTGCGGTATATTTGATGGTCACGGAAATCTCATTGCATACGGTGCACCTGTTCTTATTTCTGCTTTACTTTTTGCGACTATAGGTGTACTCGAATTGATTATTACAAGAGATGAAGTTATCAGCGTTATTTTGAAGAAGGTGAAAAAATGAAAGAATATTCTAAAGAAGAACTGAAAGAAATCTACAAAGCACGCCGCAACGTTCTTGCTGCAAAACTCCGCGAAACTGAAACCGGAGCCTGTGTTTTTGTAGACAGCGAGGAACATCGCGATCCTGCAGTTGCTTACTACACAAATCATGCAAACGATGCTGTTCTCGTAATTTTCAGCGACGGCTACAGCGTTCTTATTGCCTGGGATGAAAATCTTGCAAAGCAGAATGCATTCTATGACAAGCTCGTTCCATTCATGCGCTATAAGAATGAAGCAAAAGATGCTGTAAAGGCAATTCTTAATGCCTGCTATACACATGGAGAAAACAGTAAGGTTGAACTTCCTCCTTACCTTACTTATCCTGATTATCTTAAGTTTATTGATGCGCTTGAAAACTATGACTGCCGCTGTAAGGAAGACGGCATTCATAAGTTCGTAGTTGATTGCCGCATGATTAAAGACGAATACGAAATTGAATGTACAAAGGAAGCTGCCCGTATTGGCGACCTTATAATCGATGAAATTGAAAAGCAGGTTATCAAAGGAAAGATTAAAACTGAAACTGATGTTGCTCTTTTGATTGAAAGACGTCTCCGTGAGCACGGCTGTCAGAGAACTGGTTTTGATACTCTCGCTGCAGGTCCTTCCCGAAGTTTTGCAATTCATGCATTCCCTGGATACACTGCTGCAGAATGGCCTGCACAGGGGCTTTCTATTCTTGATTTTGGTGTTGTATATAACGGCTACACAAGTGACACAACTCTGACTATTGCAAAAGGTCCATTAACAAAGGAACAGGAAAAACAGCTGGATCTTGTGCAGAAGGCTTATGATGAAGCGCTCAAGTTATATAAACCTGGCCGCCCAATCATCGACGCTGCAAAGAAATGTGATGCTGTGTTCGCCGCTGCGAAACGTAAAATGCCTCACGGACTTGGTCATGCAGTTGGTCTGGAAATTCATGAGCTGCCACGCGTAAATCTGCGCGCTACACCGGAAATGCTTTTTAAGCCTGGTATGATTTTAACATGTGAGCCGGGCCTCTACGATGTTGAAATCGGTGGTACCCGGCTCGAAAATGATGTCCTCATCACCGAAGACGGCAATGAGGTAATTACTCATTCAAGAATTATCAGAATTGATTAAAATATAGCAACTTTCTGGTCTATAAGAGCAATCTGCTCAAGTATACCATCGGCACTTACGCACAACGCATTGCACAGCTCCCTGTCTTCAAGGCCCTGTGCAAGTTTTTTCATATCTGTGATTACGTGACGGATAAGATCGTTGCTTAATTCTTCATCGCAGCAGTCTTCGAGCTGGCGGTTGTATTCTTCGCCGAGAACTCCGGACTTAATAAGTGACTCTGCTGTAATAAGAAGTCCAGGTTTTCCAGACATCTTCTGAATGATGTACTCGATAACCATTCGCATACGGCAGCAGTCGAACGAGTTCTTTTCCTTTTCCGGCAGGAAGCCGGCAAGGGTACGAAGAGTTTTAAACAGTTCGAGCTCAGCAGAACAAGATTTCTTCATCTCGTCATCGTTGAGGATGCGGCCAATTTTATCAATCATATCATCAGCTGTAACAAAATTTTCATCACTTAATGGTTCATCATTTGATTCTTCAATTACCGGAGCAGGGCTCTGGTAAAAATCATCACCAAAAAGAGAAGACATTTCATCTACAGTTACAAATGGGTCACTGGTAAGTATATCCATATCGTCCTCTATAGTTTCGTCTACAACAGGCGTTTCGTCAACACTTTCTTCTTCAATTATCGAATCTTCGAAAATTGGTTCATTCTCAGCATCTGATTCTGCTTCAACAATTGGTTCCTCGACAACTGATTCTTTTTCAAACACAGGTTCTTCTACAAAATCATCAATCGCTGATTCTTCAAAAACCGGTTCGTTCTCAACAACAGCATCTTCCTCTACAACCGGTTCATTTTCAACAACTGGCTCTTCTGCAGTTACAGTTTCATCAAAAACAGGCTCTTCAACAAAAGGTTCCTCTACGACAGTCTCATCTGCTACAGGTTCTGGCTGTAAATCATAAGCGGAAAGTTTTTCTTCCACAGCTTCTTCAACGGCCTTTTCTACAGTCTGTTGTATCATCTTTTCATTTTCCTGCTTAAGTTCATCAGCAAGTTCTTTCTGCTGAAGTGCAAGCTCTCTCTGCTGGAGTTCAAGTTCTTTCTGCTGATTTTTTAGATCCTGCATCATCTGCTGTGCTTCAGGCATAGAGACCGGAGATGAAGCGTTCTGCTCAGCAAACTCAGGCTCAACAACACTGCTGTCAGGTTCGAACATCGGCTGTTCAGATTCAGCTGCTGGAGCCTCAGGACTTACCACAGGATTTCCTGCAACAGGCACAGAAGTTTCTGCTTTTGATTCTGGGATTTCTGGTTCAGCTTCTGAAACATCTGAAGCTTCCGGCTCTGCTGCAGTTTCTTCTTCCTGATCAACGATACCACCGTCCTCAAAATCACCAAAATCAAAATCTCCAGCATCTTCAGAAAGTCCGCTCTTCAAGTCGTTTCCAGTTTCTGCTGCATCAGGAGTCATCATTGTCATTAGATCTGAATCTTCAGAATTTTCATCGTAAGCTTCATCTTCCTCATCAATAAGAGGTTTGTTTACAGCATCAGGATCATCATCAAAATCTTCCCAGAACTCTCCGTCCTCGCCAGAAAGTGCCTGTTCAATAGGAGGAGTTGCTTCGAGGCTGCCGATATCAGGAAGTTCATCTTCCTCATCACTACCGCTCGACAAAAGTGCATCAACCTGGTCTGCAGTATTTTCATCGTTATCTATAAGACTTCCACTCTCTGTAAGATTTCCGCCTTCTTCCTCTGGAAGTGTATCAGCATCAACAGCGATTGGCATTTCTTCATCATTATAGATTTCTTTATTTGCTTCCATTTCTGAATGAATCTTTTCAAGCTGCTTAACTGCATATATATTCGGATTCTTTAAAGACAAGCCTTTTTCATATTCTGCTTTTGCTTTATTCAATTCACCGCGGGCTGTACTGATAGTTCCAAGAAGATTATAACCTTCCGGCATATTCGGACGACTTTCAACAAACTTATTAGCCATTTCTTCTGCCTTTTCATAATTGCCAGTCTGAATATAACGGTCGGCAGCGTTAATCATATAATCCTTATAATGGTGATTGATTTTTCTGATTTTATTGAAATATGTTTCAGCAGCTTCTTCATCTCCACGACAAACAAAATACTGACCGTAAAGATCGAGAATCTGAAGGTCTTTTCCGTCGCTCTTTTCATCAATCTTTTTAATAACATCAAGAGCTTTGTCATAGCGCTGTGCAGAAAGCAGCACATGAGAATACTGCTTACAAACATCAAGATTTTCCGGCTCAATACCAACTGCATCTACAATCTTTTCCATTGCAGGTTCAATCTTCATTCCCTTTTCGAGAGATTTAGAAAGTCCCAGCAGAATGTTGATGTCGTTATTCTTTAAACTTTCTGCACGCTTAAAAGTTTTAGTTGCATTGTCATAATCAAACTGATTCAGATAGATTCGTCCAAGAATACATAGCAGATCTACATCATCCGGATGCAGCTTAATTGACTGCTCAACAAGTTCCTGAGCCTGTTTTGTTTCCTGACATCTTATGAGAAGTTCACTAAAATCACGGATTGCTTCGAGCCAGCCCGGACGAGTTTTAAGGGCCGTTTCATAACAGCGCACTGCTTCAGGGAAGTTTTTAATATCTTCATAAACGTGAGCAAGATTGTAATTCAAAATAGGATGATTCTGATCTACCTGAAGTCCACGCTTATAAGTTGCGATTGCGGTATTGTAATCTTTTTTGGCAAAATAAATGGCACCAAGATGATTATGGGCAAGAACATCATCAGGGTTTCGGGAAATAACAGATTCAAAGGCATCAATGGCATCATCATAAGCACCCATCTCTTTGTAAGTAAATCCAATGCTGTAATTTACTGATGGATTATTAGCAGAACTTTCCTGAGCTTTGTGCAGAATGTTTACAGAATCCTCGTAACGCTTAAGACGGCGGAAGATTCCTCCAAGGCTGACCATAGCATCGGTATTTTCTGGATTCACGGTAATTATCTGCTCATAATAAGGAATTGCTTTTTCATCCTGACCTGCACGCACATAAATGCTTCCAAGCTGCTGAAGATATTCTACATTTCCTTCATCTCCACGCAGCATCTCCTTATACAGCCTTGCTGCAGTTGTCCAGTCATGAGCTGTAATTGCATTCTGTGCCTTTGCTAAATTTAAACTGTTTGCCATATACCTTCTCCCTTCCCTACTTTAACCGTGCCAATGGTCTTGCGAAAACTTCCTTAGAAAGATTTCCGACTACCCTCATATCCAGCGCTGACCAGGCTGCCACTGCAAAATAGTATATTTTACCGTTTTCCAATCCTGTAACTGTAAACGAGCTTGTATTTCCAACATTGATTGGTGATTCACCTTCTATTGCAATTCTTCCAAGATATTCTCCGGGACGGGTTCCATAATAAAGATAATAACCGCCGGCTGTATCATCTACAGAGTAATTCCATGAAACTGTAACACTACCGTTACCAGCAACTGCCTTTACAATAAACGGAGGCAATGGCTCAGGTAGTTCTGTAAAATCAAGTTTAATAGTTGTAATTGCAGGTGTCTGTTCACCGTTTCCATCAGGCATAAGTTCAACTGCAACCTGGAAATAAAGGCCTGTAATTCCTGTAAGTTCCTCTCCACTTTCTACAGGCTTCCATTCAGGATATTCTTCGTTCCAGCCATAAAAGTTTTCTCCAGAACGCACGTAATAGCATACTTCTGTCTGAGCAGGAACATTCATTTCTGCTTCAAGCTTATTTAATACAGAACCTGTAGAAACCATAATAGGCTTAGTTACAAAACGGCCGCCACTTGGGAGATACTGTGTATGTCCAACTCTTCCTGCATTTTCTGCTGACTGGAAATCTGGTGGAGTATAAGGACGACGAAGGATTCTGAAATCATCTATCTTTCCTGTATATTCCGAACAGATTGCGAGTTCAGAAGGAGTTCCAAGATAAACAAGACTTACATCTCCGCCTTCTGAACGGGTTGTTGTTATATATGTAAGGTCTTCTGTAATTCCGTTAACTATATATTCAAGAATACCCGTCTCACAATCAAACGACAGTACATGATAGCTCCAGACATCAGGTATGATTTTTGAAGAGCCTTTCAGTTCAACTTCATTACGGCCAGCTTCATTCACATATAAATCAAAAATATTGTTCAATTCCCAGCGCAGATGACCTTTATCAAAAGTACCGCTTATAACCTGGAATGCAAGCCGTCCGTCTTCATTTCGAGAAGATTCCCAGTTCAAAACTATTTCACCATTTTCTGCAATTGAAGGACAAAGCCAGAATTCAATTGAGAATGAGCCCATCAAACCTTCAGATCCAAAGAAACTTCCCGGCTGTCCGGAAATGCTGAGCCCCCCCATATTTCGGCTGAGACCTGCAGCTTTTTCATTTTTTGTCTGATTTGTAAGCTGGAAGTTATTTCTGTTGATAGTATAGTCGCCGTTAGAAATCGGCATCTGAGCATCTTCAAAATCTATAAGTAAATCTGTATATTCATCAAATACAAAAGAGTTAGAAGCGAGCTGAATACAGTCATAGCCATAACGGCCTTTTCCAGTAGTTATATTTTCCTGCTGCTGAAAAACAGGCCAGCCGCCTTTTCCACCAAGTACATATTCCTTAGCAAAAAGTTCAGCCGCGCCACAGGCACACATCACAGCCGAAACCGCTATAATAAGAAGTCTTTTTTTGATACAATTTCCTAACATAACATGACAGCCAAAACTACCGGTGGAAACCCCGCAACAATCCGCGAGGTTCTACACGAAACAGCTCTGAAAGCTCCTCAATCTAGTGGTGTTTACCTGTGGCGAAACGCAGAAAACACCGTAATTTATGTGGGAAAAGCAAAGATCCTTAAGAGCCGCCTGTCTTCCTATTTTTCAGGACAACAGAGCGTAAAAACAAGGCTTTTAATCTCCCACGCCAACTCTATTGAATACATCACAACAGCAAATGAGTATGAAGCTCTGCTGCTGGAAAACAACCTTATTAAAAAATACAATCCCCGTTACAACATTTGTCTGAAGGACGGAAAATCGTACCCGGTTCTCAGGATTACCAACGAGGATTATCCTAAGATTTTTAAGACCCGCCGCATTCTCCAGGATGGCTCAACCTATTTTGGACCATTTCCTGATGTAACGGCTCTCGAAACTTTTCTTGAAACTATCTTCAAGCTGTATCCGATTCGTCATTGCAGAACTCTCCGTAAGCGGGATACCCCTTGTTTATACTATCACATGAAGCAATGTCGCGCTCCCTGTTGTGGTAAAATTTCTAAAGAGTCCTACAATTTATACATCGGTGAAATTAAAAGACTACTTGAGGGAAAAGGTGAAGAAACCGTTGCAGCACTGAATGCCGAAATGAAGGCTGCAGCCGCCGCTTTGGACTTTGAAAAGGCTGCCCGTTTACGCGATGGCATTAAAGCACTCATGGTTCTTCAGAATCAGAATATAGTAGAAAGCTTTGAAGCGGATGATCGTGATTATATTGCTTACCACAGTGAAGGCGAACTTGTAAGCTTTACTGTCCTTAAGATTCGCCAGGGTAAACTGCTCGGTCGTGAAAACTACCGCGCCGAATCTCTCAACGATGATGATGACTTAATTGCCGAGTTTATGGCAGTTTTCTATGATGATGCTGTAAATATTCCACCGCAGATTTATATTCCTGCCACCGAAGAGTTTGATCACATTGCCCGCTGGCTTCATGAAGAAAAAAAAGCTACTTCGCAGGTTATTATGGTATCTTCTCATGATCTTCCACGTGATGTTGCTGCACTTCAGATGGCAAAACAAAATGCAAAAGAAGATATTGTCCGACGTCTTCGCGACAGAGGCGATATTCCTGCAATGGAAGAACTCAAACTTAAACTTGGACTGGATACTCTTCCAATCCGTATTGAAGGTTTTGATATTGCGCATATCGGCGGAAAGTGGCCGGTTGCTTCACTGATAAGCTTTTACAATGGAAATCCAGATAAAAAGAATTACCGCTATTTCCGTCTTAAGACTACAGACGGTTTAATAGATGACTTTGCTTCCATGAAAGAGGCTGTTTCACGCCGTTACACAAGACTTTTAAACGAACAGACAGATTTGCCTGATTTGATTCTTATAGACGGTGGTATCGGTCAGGTAAATGCTGTTGAAGAAATTTTAAATTCCCTTGGACTGGATATTCCGGTTGCAGGTCTTGCTAAGCGTGATGAAGAAATTTATCTTCCGGGAAACAGTACGCCAATCTGTCTTCCAAAACGGAGTGATGCTCTCCGACTTCTCCAGCGCGTACGAGACGAGACTCACCGCTTTGCCACAAGCCGTAACCAGAGACTCAGAACAAAAGAAAATACTCAGTCCATTTTCCTGGAACTTCCGGGTGTTGGCGAAAAGCGTGCATTGCAGTTACAGCGCCAGTTTATGACATTGGAGGCCCTTGCCGCTGCCGAAGAAAGTGCTATTGCTCAGTGTCTGCACGTAAAGGCTGCTGAAGCTGCCGACATTCTCCTTAAGGCCCGTGACCTCAACGCCCAGCGCAAAGAGAAAAAAGATTTACAGAGATTATCGCTCGGCGCCGCCGGCACTACAAAAGAAAAAGCAGCAGAGGCAAGCTATATTGCTGATCTTGCAAGCCAGGCTCTGGCCGCCGCCGAGACCCCGCCCGACTACGGTTCCTTAGCGGAGTCAAAGGATTAAGGAATATCCTCAACAACCTGTTTAGGCGGCTGCTCAAGTAATTCCGGATTTTTAAGATATTTGTGTAATTCGTGCAGGGCTTCTGAATAATACTGTCCGTCACAAATTCTATCATCAGTTGTAATTACATAATCCAGGAAATGCTTTTTGGTAATTGTTCCATCACGTTTAATTACATTCTCATGCCGATTAGTTGCGAATGTAATTATCATTGGAACATTTCCAAAATTGTACAGATGATGGAATACAGAAGGTATTCCCAGAGATCCCATAGAAGACATTACCAGTGAACCATGGAAAGGACTCATATCCAGAAGTGACTGAGGAATATGTCCATTATAATCAAGATGATAAAGAAACTTCATCATTAAACGCAAAATCCAGCGTGGAAGCTTAAAAATCAAACGAAGGAATTTATCCATGTCGCTTGCATCTTCAGGATCTGTCTGCTGCTGATATTCGGTTATTTTATCATGCATCTGTTTATAAACATCATTGATTGTATCTTCCGGCTTAAAGAAGAACTTTATCATGGTCTCAGGAGCATTCATTGTAAGAGCTTTCTTTACTGCCATGCTCACTTCAATATTGTTTCTTGCATAAACACGATAACCATTAACAAAGCGGTTTATACCTGGTTTCTGACTTACAGTTCGTACATATGCAGCAGCAAAAACATACATTACATTAAAACCGTCAAAACCTTCCTGACGTTTCTTATGAATATAGGATTCTATTGCATCCAGTTCCACACCATCAGAAATATAATTATTTGCATCGTTGCGGGTTTCCATTACATACAAGGCAAATATGGACATCGGCTCCATTGATCGAATCAATCTACCGTCTTTTCTGTCTCCGCGACGTCGTTTATATGGCACTGGCTTCTCCTCCTAGCTGAGAAAACTGTTGTATTTTATAAGTTCAACATATTTAAATGGGGCACCATGACCAAAATAAAATTCAGTATCATCGGAAAAGGTAAGCGCCTTTATTTTTTTAAGACTATTATAAATATCATTTTCATTACCGGTTGGCAAGTCGGTACGGCCTATGTTTGTTTCAATTAAGGTGTCACCGGTAAACACAACCTTTTCGTTTTCAAAATAAAACATACAGCTTCCTGCTGTATGTCCTGGAGTATGAATCACATCAATATCAAAACCAAAAAGATTTATTTTACCTTCAGAAAGGGTTTTAAAATTCACCTTCGGTTGATAGAAAGTGCCAGCCAGAATTGAACCATTCTTTCTTGAATTAGTAATTACCTCAATTTCATCATTAAAGCAGTAATATTCAACTCCAGGATTTTTTTCTGCAAAAGCATTTATCCCCATTATGTGATCAAAATGTCCATGAGTCTGCAGGACAAATTTTACAGGAGGAATTGTCTTTAAGTAATTTTCAAATTCAGAATCATAATAACCGAGGTCTACAATAAAACTGCACTCCCCGGCTGAGCAGACATAAACATTACAGGAAAAGGCTCTCTGATTCACAAAGGTTCTGATTTTCAAATTCTGTGCCAAATTAAATTACTCCATCAATCAATTAAAATAATCTGAAACCTCTGATTGTTTTTACAGAATTACGTTCTATAAGCTCAGGACGGCAGCGAATAATTGACGGAACTGTTTTTCCATCAATCTGATCCAGCATCATCTGTGCAGAAATCTCTGCAATTTCATTTGCACTCTGTCTGAATGTTGTAAGGCCGGCGTATTCTGCAGCAAAATCATCATCAAAACCAATTACTGAAATATCTTCCGGAATTTTTATATTATGATCTTTTGCATAATCACACACACCAAAAGCAAGCTGATCATTAGTGACAAAAACGGCTGTGATATCTTTTCGGCGTTTTATGAGACGGCCGAATGCTTCGTAGGCACTTTCTTTATCCCAGGTTGCGCTTAATTCATATAGTTCTTCATCATAAAGATTATAGGTTTTAAGAGCTGATTTAAAACCCTCATAACGCTCAGTTGGAGCTGCAGAAATTCCATCCACTGGTGCTGAAATATATGCAATTTTTTTGTGTCCATGATTTATAAAATACTCTGCAGCGGCGTATCCACCCTGTTCGTTTGCAGTAATAACCGTACAAATATCCTTAAAAATGGTGTTTGTAGAAACTCTTGGAAGATTTGTTCTTATAAAATCATCAAAATCTGAAGCATTGTTTGTAGCAGGGTTTATTATAATTACACCGTCAATACAACGGAAATTTGCATGTGAAAAATATGTCATATTAAAATGACGCGAAAGGAAAATAATATCATAACCGGCAGCTTCTATTTTTTCTCGGAACCGGTTCAAAACAGGAGAAAACAAAGGATGTGAAAAGCCTTTATTCATTCCTGTATCATCATAAACTACGCCTATAAGATAGGATTTTTTGGTTGTAAGGGTTCGGGCAGAAATATTCGGCTCATAACCAAGTTCTTTAGCCTTATTTATAATTCTCTGTCTGGTCTCCTCACTTAGAGAGCCGAGCCCGTTTAAGGCCTTTGAAACAGTAGGTGCTGAATATCCAGTAGCTTCAGCAATGTCGTATATAGTGACCATAAATCCCTCAAAAAAAAAAACGCCGACCTAAAGGAATACGGCTTTCCCAGGTCGGCAAAAAAATCTCAATCTGCAGGACAACATACAGGAGGAACCCGCAAATATGAAAAAATAGTTTTTAGGCAACCGGTTGCCTAAATCTAGTATAAACCACATATTGCACCTCGTCAACTTTTCTGATATTTTATTCGAAGATTTTACGTTTGAGATGACTGGATAGTCAGAGTCCATAGAGTCCTGCTTTACCGGTGACGCCACGGCGCGCCGCGTATCACATCTACCAAGTAATTTACTGAACATCATTATTTTTTTCTCAAGAGGTTATAACCGCTATGAATCGTTATGCAAAGCGTTATCTTATTGACGCTATGTCAGGTATGGCTCAGGGACTTTTTGCATCCCTGTTGATTGGAACAATTATTAAGACTTTAGGTCAGCAGCTTCTTCGCCTGAACCAGAATGCTGTTTTCCAGTTCCTCGTAAACGCTGGAAACTTCGCAACAGACGCACATGTTGTTGGTGCCGCTATGGCAATCGGTATTGGTTTTGCAATGGGAGTTCCAGCTCTCGTTCTATTCTCTCTCGCAGCAGTTGGAAGTGCCGCTAACGTAACTGGTGGTGCTGGTGGCCCACTCGCAGTTCTCTTTATTGCAATCATAGCTGCAGAAATGGGCTGTCTCGTAAGCAAAAAGACAAAGGTGGACATCATCGTAACTCCAGCTGTTACAATTCTTATTGGTGCACTTTTGACAGTTTTGACTGCTAAGTACATTGGTGCTGCAGCAAGTTCAGTTGGTAAGTTCCTCGTTTGGACTACAAAACTTCATCCGTTCTGGATGGGTATTCTTGTATCAGCTGTAGTTGGTATTGCTTTGACTCTGCCAATCTCTTCTGCTGCTATTTGTGCTGCTTTCGGTCTCACAGGTCTTGCTGGTGGTGCTGCTGTTGCAGGCTGCTGTGCTCAGATGGTTGGTTTTGCAGTTTTGAGCTTCCGCGAAAACCGCTGGGGTGGAATTTTGAGTCAGGGTCTTGGAACTTCTATGCTCCAGATGCCTAATATCATCAAAAATCCAAAAACATGGATTCCACCAATCCTCACTTCTATGATTACAGGTCCAATCGCTACATGTCTCTTTAAGATGGAAATGAACGGTGCTGCCGTAAGTTCTGGAATGGGTACCTGTGGTCTCGTAGGCCAGATTGGTGTAATTACAGGCTGGTTCGAACCAAGTGAAGTTGCTGTTGGACATGGTGCAGTTGCAATTCAGCCAGGTTTCGTTGACTGGCTCGGTCTTGTACTTATCTGCTTTGTTCTTCCTGCAGTTTTGTGCTGGGCATTCGGACTTCTTTTCCGCAAAATCGGCTGGATTAAAGAAGGCGATCTCGCTTTGAACTAACTTTTAATAAATATCTTTACAGACTGCCTGTTAAGCGTAACAATATAAGCATGAAAAAGATTGCAATTATTACTGGTGCTTCAGGCGGGCTTGGTAAAGAATTTGTTTCCCGCCTTATTTCTGAGGTTGATGAGCTTTGGGCTATTGGACGCAATGTTTCTAAACTCGAAGCTCTGAAAAATGAAAACGGTTCACAGGGTGAAAAAATCATTCCGCTCCAGATGGACCTTTCTGACATAAAATCCTTTGATATTCTATCTTCAAAACTGCATTCAGAAAACGAAACAGATGGTATTGAAATCAGCTGGCTTATAAATAATGCCGGTGCCGGACGTTTTGGTCCTTCAAAAGATTTCTCAACTGAAGAACTGAATATCAGCATCACCTGCCACTGTACTGCCATTGCTTCAATCTGTAATATCTGTATTCCTTATATGAAGGCAGGCAATCATCTTGTAAATATTGCATCACAATCAGCATTTTCCCCATTACCATATATCAACCTTTATGCTGCAACTAAAGCTTTTGTTTACAGTTATACCCGAGCACTCGGTGAAGAACTTAAAGACTCAGGAATTATTGTAACTGCAGTCTGCCCAGGCTGGATAAAAACCGGTCTTATTGTCGAAAGCTTAAACGGCAAAAAAGTGCACTTTCCGCTTCTCACAACTGCCGACAAGGTAGCCGCAAAAGCACTCAAAGATGCAAGACGGGGAAAGCCTGTTTCAATCTACAAGCTTTCTGTACGCTACATTGCATGGCTTCAGAAACATCTGAATAATTCTATCTCTGTTCGAGTATGGGCAAAACTGGTTGAAAAATACGTGAAGAAATAGTTATTTTTTTCATTCTTATTCTATAAAAAAACGATTTCTGATATAATTCTCGTTTGCGATGAATTATGAAAACCCGTTAATTGTTCAAGGCGACCGCTCGCTTTTACTGGATGTACATGCCCCTCTTGCTGAGGAATGCCGAAATGCACTTATCCCATTTGCTGAGCTTGAAAAATCGCCGGAACATCTTCACACATACCGACTTACTCCCCTTTCTCTCTGGAACGCTGCCAGTGCGGGTTTTTCTGCCGATGACGCTGTAGAAGTTCTCCAGAAATTTGCACGCTATGATGTTCCTCAGTCTGTTACTGCCTGGATTAAAGAAACTGAAAGCCGTTTTGGAAAGATTAAACTTATTGCAGGTCCTGATATTGAAGTTCCTGTAAAAGAAGGTTCAGCTGAAAAAATAGTTGAACACTTTTTATATCTTGTTGCCGACAGCCTTCCCGTTTTTAAGGAGATTGGTGCAAATCATTCTGTAAAAAAACTTCTCACAAATACACTTGAAGACAATGGAGCTCCTGAGCATTCCTTCCTGCTAAAACTTACAGACCGCGGTACAATCAAACAGCTGCTGCTTCAGGCTGGCTGGCCTGTAAAAGACGAAGTTGCATTAGTTGATGGAGAGCCTCTTGATGTTTCTTTACGGGAAACTACAAGCGCAGGTCGTCCTCTTCAGATTCGTGAATATCAGAAAGGAGCTGCAAACGCCCTTGTTGGAGATAAAGGCCCTGGTACAGGTTTTGGAACAATTGTTCTTCCTTGTGGTGCCGGTAAGACTATCGTAGGCATGACAATTATGGACATGCTCAAAACCTCTACTCTGATTATTACTACTAATATTTCTGCAGTTCATCAGTGGATTGATGAACTGCTTGATAAAACAAATCTCACTTCAGATCAGATTGCAGAATACTCTGGTGAATCAAAAACAATTAAGCAGGTAACAGTTGCAACCTATCAGGTTCTTACCTGGAGACCGGACAAAGAAGGTCCTTACCCACACTTCTCTATTTTCCATGAACGTCCATGGGGACTTATTATTTATGACGAAGTTCACATGCTGCCGGCTCCGGTTTTCCGTGTAGTTGCAGATTTACAGGCAGTGCGCCGTGTTGGACTTACAGCAACTCTTGTTCGTGAAGATGGTTGTGAAGGTTATGTATTCAGTCTTGTTGGACCAAAACGTTATGATGTTCCATGGAAAGAACTTGAGCGTGACCAGTGGATTGCAAGTGCAGAATGTATTGAAGTTCGAATAGACCTTCCTGCCACTCAGGAAATTGAATATGCCGTAGCAGGAGTCCGTGAAAAACATAAAATCGCAAGTATGAATTCTGACAAACTACCGGTAGTTAGGAAAATTATTGACAGTCATCCTGAAGATAAAATTCTTGTAATAGGTCAGTACCTTCAGCAGCTGGACGAAATTGTAAAAGATCTGGGCTGTCCTATAATCACAGGAAAAACACCGAACACCGAACGTGACCGCATATATAATGATTTCCGCGAAGGAAAAATCCGCGTACTTGTTGTGTCTAAGGTTGCAAACTTTGCAATCGATCTGCCGGATGCTTCACTTGCAATTCAGGTAAGCGGAACATTCGGAAGCCGTCAGGAAGAAGCACAGAGACTCGGTCGTATTCTTCGTCCAAAAGAAAGAAAGTCGCGCTTTTTCACTTTGATTACCAGAAACACTGTTGAAGAGGAATTCGGTTCAAACCGCCAGAAGTTCCTTGCCGAACAGGGCTATGAATATAAAATTGTAAGATACGACGGAGAACTTAACTTAGATGAATGAAAATGAAATCAACAGCTGGAAAGAAGCTTTTTCTTCCCTGCCAGACAAACAGTTTTTTAATACAGTCCGTCTCTATCTTGGAGAAATAAAAACTCCATATAATAAACAGCGACTCACAGAACAGCTTGCCGGCTTTATAAGAAAAGAAGAAAATCTTACAAGCATTCTCACTCTCCTTGATGTTTTTGATGTAAAAGTGCTCACTGCAATTTCAATGATTCCAAACGCTTCACAGGAAAGCCTTGCTGATTTTTTTCATGGTGAAACTTCAGTTACAGAAATCTATGCTGAAGTCATAAACCTTACAGAACGTCTTTTAATCTATAAAGAAAAATCTCAATATTCAGAAAAAGAATATATAAAAATAAATCCACTCCTTCGTGAAAATCTTATTCCATATCTCGATGCTTCTTTGATTTTCCCGAATTACAAAGCAGAAATTACTTCAATTGAAGATGTATTTACCCTATCTCCAAATCTTCTTGCTGCTTTCATAACTTATATACGTATCCGCGGTATTTCCTGTAAATCAGACGGAACAATCAAAAAGAATGATCAGAAACGACTTTCTGAAATTTTCCCGGGAAAAGAAAAACTCATTCAGCTTTTGATGAATGCCTTTGTAAATCTTTCATTGGTTTATGAAGATGAAAAAGAAACCTGCTACGTCATAGATATTTCCAGGCTGCAGAAATTTTCTGAGCTTCCGGAACTTCAACAGTATGCACTTTTATGTGCCGCAGCTGTTTCACGTTTCAGTAAAGATGGATTAAAAAAAGAAGCTCAGTTATTGATTGACTGTCTTACTTCTGTACCAGAAACAGGCTGCACTCTCGAAACTATTCTACGTCTTGCATTCCTTGCCGGTACCTATACTGAAGATGGAACCACATCTGTACGAAAAAGCAGATTCAGTCAGATTCTTGCTGCTGCGCGACAGGAAGCCGGTGCAGAGCCAGAACAAAATGCAGAACTTTTAGACCGGATGATTGACTGCGCTCTGGAGTTTGGACTGCTACAGAAAATCGGAAAAACTGGAGATGGTGTTGAACTTTATAAAAGCTCGAACGAATTATTAAAGGTTGTTTCAACCCCGCTCATCAATCACTCTATACCAAAAGTTTTGAATATCGATTCAACCTTCACTGTTACTCTTATGCCGGGACTTACACTCCGACAATTGCTTCCTCTTACAGATTTTATGCTCGTAAAGAAAAGCGGAGTCGTAACTGAATTTGAAATAACAAAACAGTCAGTATCAGAAGGCTTTGATCACGAACTTTCACCAGACAGTATTTTTGAACGTCTCGAAAGCTATTCTAATTATCAGATTCCTCAGAACCTAAAAATAAATATAACTGAATGGTATAATTCCTATTCTTCTGCAACACTTTATTACGGTTATATTCTGAAAGTAACAGACAACAATATTTCATTTGCAGAAAATAATCCGAACATCAGAAAATACATAAAAGAAAAACTGGCCGACGGCATTTATCTTTTGAATCTCCCGGCCGGCACAGACATTTCTACATTTGTTGAAGAAAGTTCTCTTGATTTTATGGGCAATGTAAAAACTTCAACAACAAAATCAGAATTCACAAGCTTCCCTCTTTTGCGTCCAGGTCGTAAGCCAATGGTACTTGAAACCCGCAGCAAAACAGAATCAAAGAAAACTTCAATTGCAGAAGCCGGAAAGATCCTTCAGGCACTAAAGGCAAGTCTTAAAAAACTTGATATGGATAAAGCTCAGAAGGAAAGCCTCGAACACAGAATTTCAAGCAGACTGATTCTTTCCGAAGCACAGCTTAAAAATGCTTCAATCCGTACGGAGATTTTAGAAGCTGATGGTATGGATTTTGCAGGTAAAGTACATCTGATTGAAGCTGCAGTAAAAGAAGAAGATATGATGGAAATCCGACTTCCTGCTGCAGATGGAAAAGGCGAGTTTTTCACACTTGTCGGAAAACCACTCAGCATTTCCCGCCAGCCTGGAGAAGCAGTTATGCGTATTCAGATTGAACCGACCAAAGACATCGAAAACCTTTTGGTAAGCAGAATTACACATTTAAGAAGATTAAGATTTTAGGATTTAATATGGAACTCTATATAGTACGACACGGAACAACCGACTGGAATGCAGAAAAAAAATTCCAGGGCGCAAAAGATATTGAACTCAATGAAAACGGACGCCGACTTGCAGCAGAACTTGGAAAACGTCTCGACCAGTCTGGTATAGACTTTGACTGTATTTATTCATCACCGCTAATCCGCGCTTATGAAACAGCCTGCCTTATCCGTGGACACAAAACTTATCCGATTATCAGAAATCAGCTTCTTACAGAAATCAGTTTTGGCGGACTCGAAGGCCTTCCGTATAATGAATGGATAAACACAGACCACCCAAGAAAATATTTTTTCACAGAACCGGGAAGCTATGTTCCACCGGAAGGCGGCGAAACTTTCCAGTCTGTCTGTGACCGTACAAAGAAATTTGTTCAGACTATTATCGAACCGATTCAGAACAGCCAGCCAGATTCACGCATTATGATTGTTGCTCACGGAGCTCTTTTGGCAGGAATGATGTGTTATCTCGAAGGCCACGGTGTTGATAATTTCTGGGGAAGTGGTTTGAAAGGAAACTGTGAAGAAGCTGTTTATCAGTTTGATGGCAACAAGTGGACAAAGACTCATGAGGATGAAGTACATGAAAACCCTTATCAAAAATAAAAATGATCAAGAATCTATAAAGACCACCGCCGACACTCTCAAAAACGGTGGAATCGTAATAATTCCAACTGATACAGTTTACGGTTTCAGCGGAATCGTTGATCTCAAAAACGCAGCCTCAAACTTCGAAACCGATGCAAAAATTCGGACTATCAAAGGGCGGGCAGAAACAAAACCGCTCATTCAACTGATTGCAAAGCCAGAAGATATTCATCTTTATACTGATGATGCCCTTCCAGCAGAACTCCTTTCAAAATGGCCGGGCGCCCTCACAATCATTGTTCATATAAAAAAAGACTCGCCACTTGCTGCCACAGCGATTCCTGAATCAGGCACAGTAGCCTTCCGTTGTCCTGGTGACGAATGGCTAAGAAAAATAATTACCGAATGCGGGGCTCCAATATTCAGCACCAGCGTAAACCGCAGCGGCCAGCCAGTTCTGGACACAGCTGACGCCATTTCCAGTGAATTCAAGAACGAGGTTGACCTGATTATCAATGACGGCGACAAAAAAGGTGCCCTGCCATCTACCCTCGTCATGCTCGAAAACGGTAAAGTCAAAGTGTTGCGTCAAGGCAGCGTAGAAGTATAATTTTAAATAAGAAAGCTATGAACGGAAAAATCTCAATTATACAAAAAGACGAAGCCTACTCTTACGATGAATTATCCTTTATCGAAGAAAACATTTGCCCGCTGATTACTGATAAAAATCAACAGACTGCTGTAAATGAAATTCTTAAAAATCTCAAAGCAGCAATTGAAAATAAAAAAACATCAGCCGCTATTTTTTTTATGCCGCAAACTACCTTCAATATTTTTTCTTTGCTTCAGGGAGATAATTCCATTTGCAAGATTCAAAAAGAAGATATTGAAGCGTTGAATAATACTTTTGAATCAATTGATAATTGCAACCAACCGATATTCAAGCACTTTAAGAAAAAACTGAAAATACTCAACGAATATCTCCAGGAGGGAAACTCTGTATCTCCGACCGTAATTGCGGCAGATAATTTTTCTGATATAAAGATTAAATAAGATTTGTACACCCCTTTAATTCTGCAAACATTTTTATTGTTTTTCAGAAATTAAAAGATATAGATTTAAATAATATGCAATACTTTCATACATATTTATCTTCCGGTTAATTTTCATAGAAAAAAACTGAACACATAATGGAAATAAAAAAATACCTATAAATGAAAAAATAATAAGGTAATTTGATAGAAGTTCATTTTTTGAAAAGATAGATATAATAACCGGCAATAGTACTATAGACAAATATTTCTCAATATTATTCTCCTGCTTATTTGATTCTTTTTCCTTTTTATTTTTGAAATAAGTAATTATTTGCGGAAAGGATTCAACCTTTATTTTATTCCTTGCCAAATTTTGTATAAATTGATTTAGAAACTCTTCTTCATACTTCTGTCCTTTTTTATAAAAAAAGTTTTCTCTTCTTTGAATTTTTAATCTATAGTTATAAAAAAATAAAAAATACAAAAGAAAGATAACAAGAGAGCAAATTTTTCCAATAATAGATTCATTATGTACATTGAAATAGAATAGAACAAAGGAGATTAAAAAATATCCCCCCCAGAAAACAATGTATATTGCTTTATCTAAAATAGAGCCATTCTTAAAGATATTAAAACCTTTATATGATTCTTCAACTTTCTCTATAATACTATAAAAATCCTCTGTAAACATTTTTCATTTCCACCCTTAAGCATTTGCAAGACTCACAGGCATAATTGATAAATCAGAAAGATCAAATTCCAAGCCGTATAATGTAGATAAATTTAAAATCCACAAAATTATTATAACACTAGTATCTCAAAAATAAAATTTAAATAAAAATATATCTTTGTTTTAATTTTCAATCTATGCCGCCTCATGTTATAATCAATCAAAAAAAAACACAGAGGCTTAAAATGATTTTAACAAACAAGGAATTACAAAACTTCTATTTTGGAGCTTATAGTTTTGAAGAAACTAACGAAGGGTATTTACAGGCATTCCAATATACAAAAGAGCAGATGGAATATTTTAAGAGTGGACTTGATTTCTGGTACGACAGATGTATGGCCAGCAATGCAAAAACAATCGAGTTGAAAACTGAAGCACAGGCTATTTCTTTTGACTATAAATTTCTCTGGAAGGGCTCAGACGATTCTTTTGAATTAATGATTGATGGACTGATTACAAAAATTGAATATGTAAAGAATCTAAAAAAAGAAGGCAAACTTGAATGGGCGCTTCCTTCTGGTATGAAAAATATTGTAATTTATCTTCCAGCAGATGCCACTGTTTTAATTCGTAATTTCTCAATTGATTCAATTGCTGAACGACCTGCTAAAAATGAAAAAGTATTATGGCTTGGTGATTCTATCACTCAAGGCTATGGACCGCTTCGCTCTGCGCAAACATATGTTAGTGTTGCAAACAGACTTTTGAATTATGAAATTATAAATCAGGGAATCGGCGGTTATGTTTACGATAAAAAATCTCTGCTAAAAATGGAAGGTTATAGTCCTGATAAAATCATTGTTGCACTCGGCACAAATCAGTATGGCTGTGAAACAATGAAAGATATAGAAGAGTATTACGAGACTCTCATGTCACTTTATGGTAATGATATTCCTGTATTATGCATTTCTCCCTTGTGGCGTGGAGACAACATGGATGGAATTCCGACACTCGAACGCTTCTGCAAAAATGTAAAAAAGATTGCCGGAAGTTATAAAAACGTAAAGGTAATAGATGGCTTTAAGATGGTTCCACATTTAAGCGAATATTTTCTAGATAATCTGCATCCTAACTGCCTTGGAACAGAAACTTACGGTCGAAACCTCGTAGAAGAAATTCGAAAACTTGGATTCTAGAAATATGACACTGTGTTGTCATATTTAATAACGTATAATTTCTTTATCAAACTGATAGTTATGATAAGGAAATTATATGCTCCGCCCTCAATTCAAAGAAATAAAATCATACGAAGAAGTCTCTAAATTCTACTGGTATCGTGAAGAGCTTCAAAAAATCTGTAAACAGCTTGGACTTGATTCATCTGGTTTTAAGGCAGATTTGAATCATTCTATTGAAGAATACTTCAATGGAAATCTGGTAAGATCTGTAAAATCACATCGTCTTACAGAAAGGGGAATACACTATACTAAATCCGTTGTCACCACTCACCTCACACTGCAAACAAGTCTGTTGGAATGTCGTTTCTGCTTCAACCAGCGCTTCCGAGATTTCTTTTCTGAACAGACTAGAATCAAAAACCTTAGATTCAATGTTGATATGGTTGCAACTGCACGTAAGGTAAAAGAAACAAATGACACAACCTTTACCCTTGGTGATTTGCTAGACATCTACTACGGCAAAAAGACCTATAAAAAATACGACAAAGTTTCTTTGCAGTGGAATAAGTTTGTTCAGGATTTCTGTGCAGATCCAGCAGCATACCTGTTTCCGAATAAACTAAAAACTACTGCCAGGCTCTGGAAAATAGTGCGCGAATCAACAAGAGAAAAAGTATTTAAACATGAATTGTTAGACGAATTTGAAAATAAAATTTAAGGAGTACTGCTATGACTTGCCATATTGATTCTTTGTATATAATTGTTGATGATTTGGAAAGAGCAATTGCTTTTTATGAAGATCTCTTTGAACAGAAGATTCTCAATAAAAGTGAGCTCGGTGGTTATTTTAATATTAATGGATTCAGATTTCATCTGTTTGCTTATAAAAAGGTTAGTGAGTCACACACTTATGGAAGTAACTGTTTACCGAGCATTTGTTTTGCATCTCTGGAAGAAATGAAAAGAAAGATTTCTGACAAAGAGATTTGTTTCCCCCTTACAAAAATCAGCAAAAACTGGGTAGCAGAATTTGTTGATTCAGAAGGAAATCACATTGAAGTTTATACACCTGTTAAGAAATAAAAATGATTTGATAGAAAATATCGAAAAACTCCACACAACACCAATGGGCGTGGAACGTATCCGTCGTAATCTCTCACTTGGTAATGATGAAAAAGATGTCATTGCGTTCTGTCGCCAAAAAATCCTGGATATCCGCTCTGTAATTACACGCCATGGGAAAAACTGGTATGTCAAAATTGATGACTGCATAATCACCGTAAATGCCTACAGTTACACGATAATTACAGCGCATAAAGCGTAAAAACAGGAAGTTCTCTACTATGTAGTAGTAGAATTCTACTCAAAAATCAAGATTTCTACTAATTCCTACGATAAATCGAGTGACAACGCTATATTCCTGACCTATACTTATCATCAGGAGATTAAAAAATGGATGCACAGAGAACTGGAAAACTGATTAATTATTTACGATCGAAAAAGGGGATAACCCAGAAGGAGCTTGCGAACCTTATAAATGTAAGTGACAAGGCTGTAAGTAAATGGGAGCGTGGCGACGGGTGCCCTGATGTAGGAACTTTACCGGCCCTTGCACAGGCTCTCGGTACAGATGTAGATTCTCTTTTGAAAGGAGAACTCAAAGAAGTTGCTGAAGAACGGAAAATTTTAACTGAAGAAGAGCTAAAAGCTGAAATTGCAAAAATGGAAGCTGCCGGAACTCTGGAAAAACCGAATAATAATACAAGTCTTTTGAAAAATCCTTTAGCGCGAATTCGTATCTATGATTTTAAGCGTCCTGATCTATTTGGAAAGTACGAGCTTCGAAAAATCTTTAATTTCTTTGATATGTTGTGCGAAAAATTCCGTAATGAACTTGCAGGTAACAGAAATGATTTACTTGGAATAAAAGTTTGCGCTGTGGATCAGCTTACAAATGAGGAGTTTATCCGAAGCCTTCCCCAGAGAACTTTTTTCTATACTTATGATTATAACAACTCCGGTTTTGCAATTGAAATCGATCCTCAGATTGGAAAGGTTCTGCTCAAGCATGATTTAAAGAAATACCCCGAACTAACGCAGACAGACAGTGACTGCCTTAAGATTGCTTACATAGACAGGTTCTCTCAGATGCTTCAGGAACTGATTTTTTCAAACACCGATAAATCGATTCCATGGGAAGATTTTAAAAAGCCATTTACAAAAGATTTAAATACGCTTTTGCCGTGGTCTGCCGGTCAGAATTTGAGTGAGATGTGTGTTCTTGTTACGCTTGCCCTTACAAGTGATGTTTGCACTGGAATGATTAACATTCAGTTGAATTATTCTTATTTATCACGTCTTTGCCGTAAAGCAGGTTTCTTTGGAAAAGATAATCCGCAGCTGGAAAATCTAACTGATATAAAAGCACGCCCTTGTGAAAATAATGTGCTTGTAGAATTCGGCCGTTTTATTTCTGATTCGGTAAAACTTGAAGCCGGCACACTTCTTATGAGCAATAAAAAATTCGGAACTCCTTTGAATGTTATTATTGAGAACAAAGTTCTCTTTGGTGGTGAGGCTGTTATTGTCGATGAAAACTTTGGAGTCAGAATAATCGAAGTAAAGCAGGGAGAGCCTGTCCGTTACGATGAAGAACACTATATTGCCCTGCGACTTGGTGCAACTTATCTTTCTCAAGAAGATATTGCACGTCTTGATGAGGGATTCGTTTTACAACTGGACAGTCTACCAGGAAAACCAATTGCAATTATTCAGGATGGAAAATGCGTTGCCCGCGGCGAAGTTGTGATTATTGATGATATGTTTGGAGTGCGAATTGTAGATTAATCTTCGCCGGCGCAAAAGTTTAATTTCCTGAGCTCTTATAATACTTAATACTGAATCTCCAGAAGGCATATGCCAGCAGATACATAACAAGTCCAACAAAAGGTGTGATGTACATAAAGATTGTCGGATAACTAGCCATATCTTCTTTTCGCAGCAAGTACTGAGCCGGGAAATAATTTACAAAAGCGAATGGTACAACGAAGGTCATCAAAAACTGAATAGCCTTATGAAAAATACTTATCGGATAGCAGGCGAACCTTCGTGTGTTCCAGTAGAAAACTTCCTTAAGCGCATTAGTTTCCAAAAGATAAATATTCAGTGTTGCAAGAAATAAGAAAATTGCTCCCTGAATCAAAACACCTCCCGTAATTGTCAGAATATAATAGAACACTCTAAGAGGCGTCCACACTACTCCAACCTTTGAAGCAGAAATAATAAAGAGAACAATTCCAAGCCCGCCCTGTCCGACAGCCGCAAACCAGTCTGCATTTGCAAAAATCAACTGATACAAAAGTCCACGTGGCCTTAAGATATATCTGTCAAAGCCACCGCTTCTTACCGTACCACCAAAATCACGAAGCCCGGTAAAGAAGATAATCAGAAAACCGTAAGTCACATAAACCAGGCTTGAAAGGAAAAGCATCTCATAAATATTCCAGCCATTGAGAGTATCAAACTTCAAAAGAGTAAAAAAGATTACAATGATTGCCGTTGACTCGCGCAGAAAAACTGCAAGCGAACGAAGAATCGCATCAACCTTATACTGAAACCAGGACCGGAAAATCATCCGCGTGTACACTGCTGAAAGACTAAACAAATCAGATTTCATAATTAACCTCCCTGAACCACAAGTTTCTTTTTGCCCTTGTTCCATAAAATAAATCCGCAGGTCATAAGGCAGACAATCCAGATAAACTGTTTGATAAAGCCTGCCACAACTTCGCTACCATTTATGCTTCCAAGATAAATCTGAACCGGCGTAAAGTAAATTCCTTCGAAAGGAGTAAAGGCTATTATCTTTCTGACAATCTCCGGCATAAACCAAAGCGGAATCATTGAGCCGGACAAAACATTTATAAAAACATTTTTGATTGTCATGATTGCCCACACATTCATAAGCCAGAACGAAAACATCTGAAACATAAAGCTGATGCTCCAGAGAACTCCGTAACCAAGCAGTGCACTCAGAATAAAAAGTCCAAAGGCACCTGCACTTGCCGGCCGCTCAATTCCGATAAAAATCACAGCGACTATCATCGCTGGTATAAAGTGGAAAATCAGTTTGAACAGTGCAATTCCAAGATTATCTGCCAGCATTCTTCCGTGAAAACTCACAGGCAGCAGCATCTCTGTTGCAATACTTCCATCATAAAGTTTGCTAGAAAGGTAATAATCATTTACAACAAAAAATGATTCCAGTCCCAGCGACAGAACAAAGTTTGTCGTTACCATACTCAGCGTAATTCCATCAACCGCCTCACGCCCGCCGTACAGAGCCTTGTAAATCTCAACATAAATCACAAGGCGGATAAGCGTATTGAAAATACCCATCCAGTGATCCAGCCGGTATGCACTTTTTTGAAGAAAGCTCTTTTTTGCAAAGGCCAGATAAGGAGAAATTGTCATTAAGAAACCTCCCCGTTATACATCTTCTGAATTATACTTTCGATTTCCGGTTCTGCAACGGTTATATCACGTACACTGTATTTTCCAAGAATCTCGTGCATCAGTTTATTTACATCTACAACATTGTTATCGAAGGTGAAGCTCATTTTTCTGTCACCAAGATTTTCAATGGCAACCTTGCTGATTGGTTCAACTGTAACTTCTTCATTGAACTCCGCAATAAGACGGCGTGTTGTTCCATACTTGCCGCGGATATCCTGAAGCGAACCGTCAAACATCAGAGAACCTTTATCAATAATTATGATTCTCTTACAGGTCTGTTCGATGTCCTGCATATCGTGTGTTGTAAAAATCATTGTCACTTTGTCCTGCTCATTCAGCTCGCGGATAAAATTTCTGATAGTCTCCTTACCGATGATATCAACGCCGATTGTAGGCTCATCAAAAAATACAATTTCCGGTGAATGTAAAAGTGATGCTACAATATCAGATCTCATTCTCTGTCCAAGTGAAAGCTGTCTTACCGGCTGATTCAAAAAGCCCTTCATATTAAGCATTTCGGTAAAGCGATCGAGGTTCGCTTTGTATTTCTCTTCCGGAATACGGTAAATGGCACGAAGAAGTTCGAAACTGTCGATTACAGGAAGATCCCACTGCAGCTGCGACTTCTGTCCAAATACAACGCCGATTTTTCCAACATAGGATTTTCGCTGTCTGTAAGGAATAAAGCCGTTTACGCTGATTGAACCAGAATCCGGACAGAGGATTCCCGAAAGCATTTTGATTGTTGAAGATTTACCGGCACCGTTCGGCCCGATAAAACCGACCATTTCCCCCTTCTCAATCGTAAAGCTTAAATCCTTTACAGCGTGCTTGATTTCATATTTCGGAACAAACATATTTGCAATCATTCCGGGAATACCAGCGCTTCTTTTGTTTATCTTAAAATCTTTTGAGATATTCTGGACTTCAATAAAGCTCACTTTTTTTTACCTCACCGTTCAATTGTTTTATTGTATCTCCCAGTTTTGCTCTGCGAACAATCACAGACTTTACCCGGGAATGTAAACAGATTCGTTCCAGCACTTCCTTAGACGAAACGTGATTGGAATTATATTGGATTGTTAATTTATCATTTTCCAGAATGTAGCGTTCTATCTCGAGATCCGAAATATCAGGAATAGTTCCTTCAAACTCGATGTAACTTTCTTCCATCGGGGCCATACTTTTATAGAGTTCTTCCTTTGAACCATAGAATGCAAGAGCTCCCTTATCCAGCAGAAGAACTCTATCTGCAATTCTGGAAATATCTTCCATGTCATGAGAACTTACAAGAATTGTTTTGCCCTGTTTTTTCTTGTCTTCAATCAATTTATAAAAAGCGGCTTTTCCATTCTGATCCAAACCAATACAAGGTTCATCAAAAATATATAAATCTGCATCACGCAATAAAGTAAGTCCAAGTTCTGCACGTCTTTTTTGTCCAAGTGACAGACTCTTCGGTTTTGAATGGAGAAGTTCTGAAAAATTAAGTTCGTGTGAAATCTTCATTAGACAGGTTTCAAACTCAACCTTATTCATTCCATACATAATTCTGATTTCATCAAGATGGTCCATAATAGTAAGATTATCTTCATAGACAGGAATATCAGAAAACAGTACTGAAATTCGTTTTGCGATTTTAGATTTATTATCAACAGGATTTTGCCGTAAGGTATGAACTCTTCCAAGTTCTGGCTTTAAAAGTCCTGAAACCAGCTTAAGAAAGGTTGTTTTTCCCGCACCAGACGCACCAATAATTCCAACTGTAACGCCCCGGGGAATATGAATATCAATATCGTGTAATACAAACTTATTTACATAATCAAAAATAACCATAGGTCATCCTCTGAAATTACAATACTCCGGGAAGCTCTATGGAACAAGTAGGTTGGGATAAACAGTATTTATTTAGGGATAAACATATTCACAATGAAAAAGCCGTCTTCTTCATAGAAGTCTGTCATACCAGAATAAGCCTCAACAATTTCTTTTATCTGATTAACACCAAAGCCGTGTTTTTCGCTGTCAGTCTTGGTAGACTTCAAGTCAGGATTTTCCTCAAGTACAGATTTTGAAATACGGTTTTTTATAGAAATTACATCGTAGCCTTTTTTCTCATAAACGCTAATGCTGATTTCTTTTCTCTCTTCCATGCGTTCCGCTTCAATCGCATTGTCCACTGCATTTGAAAAGACCGCCGAGAAATCAATTCCCTTCATTTTTTCAAATGAAGCCTTTCCAATATCTGCCTTAACGTCTATTTCTTCCTGACGACAAATCTCAAGCTTATCATTCAGAATATGATTCAACAAAGGATTTCCGGTTTCAACATAACTTCGTACAGCATTCAATTTATCAAGTATTTCAGAAATATAGTTTCTGGCATTTTCGTAATCGCCGCTGTTTATGTACGAGGTCATCACCATAAGATGATTTCTCATATCGTGCTTGAGCTTTCTTGTATTCTGATGAAGCTGCCTGATTTCCTCTTCCTGCTTATTGATTTCTTCCATCTGCCATTTATAGGAATCAAGCTCGTATTTCAAATCTTTATTCTGAGCTTCAAGTTCGAGAAGTTTCTGAGTCAGTTCTTCAATTTCTTTTTTCTTATTGCAAAACATTTTTATTTTCCAGCCACAGATTTATCGGCGCATGTAACGCAAAATACTTTTCTTTGCAGTTTCAGAATAAGACTTACCAATCGGAAGAACAGTTCCATTATCCAGCTCAAGTTCTTCAGTTTTCAAAACTCTTATGTGTTCCAGATTCACAAGAAAGCCCTTGTGGATTCGCAGAAAGTCACTGTCTTCAAGTTCCTTTTCCACAGCCGTCATTGTTGATCGCATTTTGTATTCATCTGCAATTGTGTGTATAGCAAGATAATTTGCCTGACCTTCAAAGTAAAGAATATTACTCTGTGCTAAAGTCACAAGTTTAGAGGCATTCTGAAAAACAAAATTTTTGTTACGGCTAACCAGCTGCTTTTCACAATCTGACAGGACTGCCTTTAATTCTTTTTCCAGAAACTTTTTTCTGACAAACGCAAAAGGATGATATTTAAAACTGTCGTATACAAGCTCATCATGTGCCGTAACAAAAACAATAAGTGTATCAGCTTTTTCCCGAGTAAGAGCAGCTGCTACTTCCATTCCGCTGATACCAGGCATATCAATATCAAGCAGCAAAACTTCCGGCCACTCATCAGAAGATGACAGCAGAGTCTCCCCATCTGAATACGTCAGTACCTCACTTGAAGGAAATTCTTTTTTAATAAAGGAAGTTATTTCTTCAACAATTTTGTTCTCATCATCGCATACCGCAATTTTCATTTTCGTCTGACCTCAAAGCGGGTTTCTTCGCTCTTAGGCTTTTTTTCCTCGAGCTGGCGGTATTTTTTATAGAGAACTTCCTGTGCCCGGATTACTTCATCTTTTTTGCCACGAACAACCGGCTCCCAGCTTCCATTTGACTGAAGTTCCATTGCAGTTGTATTATCAGCAAAATAAGTATCAAGGATTGATTTTATATCTTCAAAAGCAACCTTATCTAAGATCGGGAACATGAGTTCAATTCGGCGGTCAAGGTTGCGGTTCATCCAGTCGGCAGAAGAACAGTAAAGCTCAGGTGTTCCGCCATTCTGGAAATAGAAAATACGGGCATGTTCAAGATAACGGTCTACGATAGAAACAACGCGGATATTTTCACTAAGACCTTCAACTCCAGGTACCAGCATACAGATTCCACGAATATTTAAAAGAACCTTTACACCAGCCTGACTCGCCTTATACAAAGCAGAAATAACTTCTTCATGTGTAAGGCTGTTCATTTTAGCAATAATCAATCCAGGGTTTTCAGCCGTGCTTCTTTCAATTTCGCGATTTATCATCGCAATTATACGAGACTTCATTGTTACCGGTGCCATAGAAAGACAGTTCATATTCTGCAATGTCGAATAACCGGTTACGAGGTTAAAGAACTGAGTTGCATCATTTGCAATCTGCAGGTTTGCAGTGAACAAAGAAATATCTGAATAAAGTTTAGCAGTCTTTGTATTATAGTTTCCTGTAGCGAGGTGAACATAACGGCGGATTGTATCACTTTCACGGCGGATAACCATCAGGATTTTTGCATGCACTTTAAGATTTACAAGTCCGTAAATTACAGTAACACCGGCCTGTTCCAGTTCATTTGCCCAGGCAATATTGCGTTCTTCATCAAAACGTGCCTTAAGTTCAACAAGTACGACAACCTGCTTACCACGCTGAGCTGCGCGTTCCAGAGCATCAATAATCGGAGAGTCACGGCCAGTACGATACAAAGTCATTTTGATTGCCAGGACATCATCATCATCTGCTGCATCAGAAAGAAATTTAACAACCGGGTCATAGCTTTCATACGGTACATGAAGAATTCTGTCATGCATCTTAAGCGAATCCCAGTAAGGTTCTTCTTCCGGAAGGCCTGCCGGATAAAAATGCTCCCACCTTTCAAAACTCAAAGCCGGAGCCTCATCTGCATCGCGAAGTTCCATAAGATCTGCAGGATTTATAATCTGATTTACACGGTAAACATCATCTTCTTTAAGTTCAAGTTTTTCCATCAGAAAACGGATAATTTTCTGACTCGAAGAATTACAGGTCATTTGAACAGGGAACGAAGATTTTCTTTGAATCAGAACATCTTCCATCGCATGAATAAAGTTCTTTCCCGCATCCTCATCTACAGCAAAATCAGCATCACGGGTTACCTTAAAGAGCAGAGTTTCTTCAACATCAAAACCAGGGAAAAGCTTTGTACCGTACTGTGCAACAATATCCTGCAAGAGAGCAAACTGACGGCTATTACTGTCGCCACCAGGAAGCCAGTAAATATTTGAAATGCCATCCGGAATCTCAACAAAGGCAATTCGTGGTAAATCATCACTACCCTTCAAAGCTTCTGAACCAACCTTAATTCCCTTAATCGGAGCTAGCAGGAATGCTGCATAGGTTGTCAGATTTTTGATATGAGGAAAAGCTTCAACATCTGTACGAAGCGGAGTAAGCAGAGGGAAAATTTCAGAATTAAAAACACCACTCAGATATTCAATCTGCTGCTGCGTGTACTGCATTGGAGTTACATAAATCAGCCCTTTTTCTGCAAGAGATGGAAGAATGTCTGACATAAGGCATTCCTGTTGTGTTCGCATAATCTGATGAGCACGGGCCGAAATTGAAGTATAAACCATATGTGGTGAAAGTCCCGAAGCATCTGTCTGATTAGAATTTTCCATTATCAGACGTTTAATTGAAGCAACACGAACCTGAAAGAATTCATCGAAATTCGAAGTTACAATAGAGAGAAACTGCAGACGCTCTAAAAGAGGAAGTTCCTTATTGAGCCCCTGAAATAAAACACGGGCATTAAACTCAAGCCAGCTGAGTTCACGGTTGAAATATCTTTCCTGCATAGTGCTCTCCTTACAGCAAAATCACCTTATAACCAAAAACCGATTCAAACATACCCGACTTTTCGTTGAGCGCAATTTTTTCAAGTACGGTATTTTTGGAAGCCTTGGTATGAATTACAAGCGAGTTCTGCTGAACCTTAATAGAAAAATCACTGAACTTCTGGATGTGTCCGCGATCCAGTGCATCTGCAATACGAAGAATAGCCGTAAGTTTTAAGATAGTCATGCGGTCTGCTCGCGGAAGCATAAGGAAGCTGTCTTCATCCTGAGGAACAGAATTACCTTTATGATATTTTGCAATCTCGGCAACAATAGTATTATCCTTACGCGAAAGTCCAAAAATCTCCGAATTACGGATAATGTACGAGCTGTGAAGGTTGTGATTGTCGTAACGGATGAAACCGCCGATATCATGAAGAATCGCCGCCGTCTCCAGAAGCGTTCGTGCATGCTCACTAAAGCCGAGATCATTTTTAAGAGTATCGTAAAATTTCACCGCAATCATACGAACACATTCCGCATGATTTTCATCACCATGATATTTACGAAGCAGGTTACGAGCCGAAGCCGTAATCTGCATATTGAATTCTTTCTGAAGTTCTTCGTTTTCACTTGAGTGCTGGCTTAAAAGAAGACCATTACGGATATTAGTTTCAGGCGCCAGAAGTTTTTCTGCTTTAGTAAGATGCAGAAAGAGATTGTAAATCAAAAGACTTACCTGAAGGGTTTCAGCTTCGTTGTAGGAAATCTTAAAGCGTGCAACACATTCATCAACGCTGTAGCCCTGAATCTCTTTTGCAAATTCAGAAAAATCATCCTTATCAATTTCCCAAAGGAAGGTTGAAATAGGACGACCAACATTCAAAGCCGCAAGAGTAATATCCGGGCCAACCGCAATAAACTGCTTTACTTCGCTCAGGTTTAATTCACTTTCGAGAGAGCCCTTTGTATTGTAAATTGATTCCGAAACATAACGCTGAATATCATTGTAAGAACTTGTCTGATTTTTCATCTGCTGATCGATACGGACAGTTCCAAGACGAAGACTGTGAACACCCGCCATCTTACCTTTAGACATCAGCATGATTTCAGTTGTACTTCCGCCAACCATCAGAATTACAGTATCAGAATCCTTAAAGGCAGGAGTTTCGTTTTTAATACATTCAGAAACAGCAAGATACATCAGCTTGTTTTCTTCAATGCCGTCTACAATGCGGACATGGAAACCGGCCTGAACGAGAATACGGTCCATAATAGGGTCACTGTTCTTTGCATCACGGAAAGCACTCAAAGCGATGCAGGTACATTCTGAAGGCGAAATGCCCCAGCTAGCAAGCTGTTCACGATAACGGATGAGAATAGAAATAAGCTGATTCTGAGTTTCCTGGCTGATTATGCCACTGGTAAAAACGTCTTTTCCAAGAGAGAGGGGCTTTTCCGAACGGTCCAGAATATTCTGTTTTCCGTCCGGTAAAAATTCGGCTACAAGGAGGCGAACCCCTGTCGAACCTATTTCAATTACTGATTCAGGGGCTGCCATCTAAACCTCCTATTATAGCTTGTCGATAAGCATTGAACATTTACCGCTTGGAATCGGTAAAGTCTTTTTCTTCTGATCGAGGATATTTATAGTGAAGTAGTAGAGCTTTTCGCTTTCCATCTGGATTTCCCAGCCGCGCGAACTCTTGTTCGACAGAATTGTGATGAGGTTGCGCTTAAGCGAAAGGTTTTCTATACCCATAATTTCAAGGTTCGGAATAATCCAGTCTACAGTCTTACGAGGAAGGCTGATGGAAAGTCCGATTACGTTTTCAATCATCAAAGCAATTGTTGAAAGGCCTGCTGTAAGAAGATAACGTGAACGTGCATAGTCTTTTTTGTTGATTTTTGCACGGCCTTCTTTATTAGGCATATATGCTTCAAAGAGATCACCAGGCTGCTTGTTTTCATTAGGCATAAGACCTTCAAGAACGTAGTAAAGGTGACGGATTGCACACTCGCGGGCAAACTCGTACTGAGCATATTTTTCAAGACCTTTGATTACCATAAAGTTGAAGGCTGGCATTACAGAACCACAGTAACCGTTTCCGTCTTCGCTGAAGTTAGGGTTATCAACACTGAGGGTTGGGAACGGATGGTCTGTACCAAAAGTCTTAGGATTGTTTAAGTGTTCAACAAGAAGGTCAGCTTTATCAGCATTAGGGATTTCAGCAAGCATTGTCCAGTAAGAAGCAATTGTCTTTACCTTAACCTGCTTTTCATCCTTATCAAGATCGTAGTAGAAACCAGATGCATTATCCCACATCAAAGAATTGATTTTTGTTTTGATTGAGAAGTACATCTTGCGGTACTGGAAGCTGATATCTTTATCATTAAGAATATCACCAAGAGCCGACATATAAGAGGCATTGATAGCCATACATGCGTTGAAATCTACAGGATAGTAAACTTTCTCACGTGGTGAGTTAGTCATTGAAGATGCGCTTACAGGAACTGAATAAAGGCCGTTGTCTTTCTTGAATTTTTCATCAAGCCATGACATATATTTCTGAAGAGCCGGCATTACATCCTTAATGCGCTTTTTGTTAGCTGATTTATGGAAAAGATTATATTCAGCAAAAGCAAACAGAGGGAGACCAACTCCTTCTTTATTATCTTTATCGAGGACAGGCTCATTTGTTTTTACATCATACTTCCAGCGGATTGCTCCAGAAGCTTCCTGACGTTCATAAAAATAATCAATGTTCTTACATGCATCAAAATTTCTATTAGAATATACAAGAAAGAAAGTTGAGAAAATAGATTCGAACTGATTGATAACTAACTTATCCTTTTCTGGATAAATAAATAAGCCCTCTGAGTCCTGCTCTCCGGTTTCCGGGTTAATCCATAATGAAGAAACCCAAGACCAAGTCTTATTATAAATGTCTACAAAATCCTGATCGTAAAAATGGATTTTTGGAAAATCATGCTTATTCACAAGAACTCCTACTTTTTGCGGTTGCTAGCGGTGTCTGAATTTATTTAGTGGATAAAACCGCTACATATAATATAACACACTTTTTTGAAATTTGATAAAAAATTTCGCAAAATTATACAAATTTTTTCTTCATATTCAAGAGGTAAAGGGTGTTTTTTTGAAAAAAATCCATTTTTTCAGATTTTTTACAACTTTTTTCCTCTTTTGGCCAAATTCATTTCCTGAATTCTTCTATCTTTTCCTATTTTATTATGGAGGAAAAATAAATGCAGATTTATTCATTTTCACCCTTTGGTTACGAAGGGGCTCTGGTTACCGTGGAAGTTGATTTGCGGCGCGGTATTCCAGCCACGGATATTGTAGGTCTGGCGGACGGAGCTGTAAAGGAGTCGCGGGAGAGAATGCAGGCAGCAATCAGAAATTCGGGTTTTGAATATCCGGGAGAACGGGTGCTGATAAGCCTGTCTCCTGCAGATTTGAAAAAAGAAGGTGCCGGTTTTGATTTACCGGTGGCATTGGGAGTTCTTGGTGCTAAGGCAATGGAAGATGGTTTTAGTGGCTTTATTGATGAACCGCTGCTTGTAATGGGTGAACTGGAATTATCAGGAAGGATTCGGGCTGTAAAGGGTGTACACGCCGCGGTGTCTACGGCGGCGGCCAGTGGCATTATGCGATGTATAGTTCCTGTTCAGAATGCTGATGAAGCCCGAGAGATTGCAGGAGTTCAGGTTTATGGAGCAGATTCTCTGGAAAATGCTTTCCGCGCAATGAGCGACCCGTCATTTTATGTAGCAAGAAATATGGAAAATGGAGAAAATATGATTCCTCCGGGATGTATAGATCAGGACGGTGTTTTCTTTCCCAAAATTGCACCTGGGTATGAGTTTGCTGAACTAAAAGGTCAAAAGCAGCTGGTAAGAGCCCTTCAGATTGCAGCAGCAGGTGGACATAATCTGATTGCAATGGGAGCGCCCGGCTGTGGTAAAACAATGGCAATTCAGAAGTTTCCGGCTATAAATCCTGTACTTACAACTGATGAAGCACAATCAGTAACAAGAATCTGGTCTCTCGCGGGACTCATAAAACCAAGTGAACCACTGATCAGAATCCCACCTTTCAGAATTCCGCATCAAACAGCGTCCATAGAAGGTATCTGCGGCGGCGGCCCAACCTGCCGTCCCGGAGAAATATCGCTTGCACATAACGGAGTGCTGTTTCTCGATGAAGCCGCCGAGTTCCGCTCGTCTGTTTTACAGATGCTCCGCGTCCCCCTTGAAAACGGTACAATTTCTCTCAGCCGTGCGGGCCGTACTACAGTTTACCCAGCCCGCTTCCAGCTTTTAATGGCCGTGAACCCGTGCCCCTGCGGAAACTACGGTTCTCACTCTAAAATCTGCCTGTGCAGCCTGAAATCCATAGATCAGTACTGGAAAAAGTTTTCTGCACCGCTGCTGGACCGTGTAGACATTCGTGTTTTCGTAGAAAATAAAGCTGAAGAAAACTGCGAGCCGGAAGAACGCCCGGGCCTCACAACAACGGAAGAAATAAGAACAGGAGTAGCCCGCGCCATCAAAGCCCAGCGAAAACGCCAGGGCATAAAAAATGCCCAGCTCTCACCGCAGGAAATCCTAGACTTCTGCGCCCTGGACACCGAAGGCAGAAAATCTCTGGACAACGCCACCCTAAGATACGGCTTCTCCCCAAGAGCAATCGCCTCCTGCCTGAAAGTCGCCCGAACCATAGCCGACATCGCCGCCGCAAAGGACATCGCAAAAGAGCACATGGACGAAGCCATAGATTTCCATAAATTATGTTCTTCATTACCTCCGGAATTATAATTCATCTTTGAGAACTCAGTACTGGAGTGGTGACTTGAACTCGCCAACGATCGAAGATTCGTTAAAAAACAAGCTGCGACAGCAGGTTGGTTTAGAATCATCCATCGTTTGGCGCATTTTATGAGTTAAAAGAAAAATGCTCTGAGTACTCAGAGCATTGAAATCTTACCGGAGTGGTGACTTGAACTAGCCTAAAATTGCAGAACCGTTAAAAAATGGGCTGCGACAGCGGGCCATTTTAGGTTCTACCATCGTATGGCTCATTTAGAATGGGAAACAAAAAAAGGTTCTCTGAACTCAGAGAACCTTATGAGGATACCGGAGAAGAGACTTGAACTCTTACACGATTGCTCGCAACAGATTTTGAGTCTGTCGTGTCTACCATTCCACCACTCCGGCGTGATTTGCTAAATATATCAAAAACATGAGGATAAATCAAGTGCAAATGTGCTATAATAATTATGTGAAAATCGTTGCAACCGCCTTTGAGCACGCCGATCCAGCCATAGTCTTAAAAACCGTTTTTGGCTATGACAGCTTCCGCCCGCTCCAGAAAGATATCATAACTAATGTACTGAAGGGTCATGACACCCTCGCCGTAATGCCGACAGGCGGCGGAAAGTCACTGTGCTATCAGCTGCCGGCCCTTATATTAGAAGGGCTCACTGTAGTTGTTTCACCACTCATCTCACTGATGCAGGATCAGGTCAGCTCCCTCGAAACAGCAGGAATTCATTCTGCCTTTCTTAACAGCTCACTCAGCTGGGAAGATTACTGCCGTGCTACAGACGAAATAAAATCCGGCGAAGTTAAAATTGTTTATGTTTCTCCAGAAGGACTTGCAACTCAACGAATTCGGGAACTGCTTTCAAGCGACACACTCAAAATCAGCTGCATTACAATTGATGAAGCACACTGCGTTTCACAATGGGGTCATGACTTCCGCCCGGATTATCTGGAAATCAAAACTATCCGCCAGTTGTTTCCAAAAGCCGTTATGCTGGCCCTTACCGCAACCGCAACGGAACATGTTCGTATGGATATATGCCAGAATCTTGGCATGAAGAATCCTAAAATCTTTATCTCCAGTTTTAACCGTGAAAATATTTATCTTGAAGTACTCCCAAAACGCAACGCTGTAGAACTGGTAATCAACTGCATCAGAAAGCATGCCGGTGAAAGTGGAATCATATACTGTACGTCACGAAAACAGGTAGACGAACTTGCTGCTACGCTTGATAAAAAAGGTTATTCGGTTCTCCCCTACCATGCAGGTCTGACAGATGATGTCCGCGCTAAAAATCAGGAACTGTTTATCAAAGATGAAGTTCAGATTATCGTAGCTACAATTGCCTTTGGAATGGGAATCAACAAGCCGAACGTACGTTATGTAATCAATTATGATTTACCAAAATCAATAGAAGAATACTATCAGGAAATTGGCCGCGCCGGTCGAGACGGACTTCCTTCAAGTGCGCTGCTGCTTTACAGTGCGCAGGATATTCACAAAATCCGCTGGTTCTTTAAGGAATCTGTTTCTCCAGAAAAGGATGAGTTTCTGCTTCAGGGGATGATTAAATATGCAACCGCGCGAGGCTGCAGGCGAAAAGCCCTTTTACAGTATTTTGGCGAAGTCTATGAGCCGGTCAAAGATTCTACCTGCTGCTGTGATATCTGTTCTGCAGGTGATATCCCTTTACAGGATGTGACAATTCCTGCCCAGAAACTTCTTTGCTGTATCATAAGAACAAATGAACGCTTCGGAGCCGGTTATGTTACAGATGTACTGCTTGGTTCAAACAATCAGAGAATTATTGATAACGGGCATGACAAAATCACAACCTGGGGAATCGGAACTGAATATAACAAATCTGAATGGCTTGAACTGACAGACCTTCTTATTGATGAAGGCTATATAATGAAAACCGGTGAGTACAATGTTCTTGAAGTAACGCCACTCGGTAAAAAATTTATTGCCGCACGAACAGAACTTAAGCTCCCTATGAAACCGGAAGCAATGAGAGTTACAAAGAAAGCAGTTTCAAAAGTTGCCGCTGAAAAACCTGCAGCCAATGACACTCAGGCTGAGGCAATCATTAACAATCTTAAGGCCTGGCGCAAACGTAAGGCTGATGATTTGAATGTTCCTCCATACGTAATTTTCGGTGATAAAACACTTCTGGATCTTGCTGCAAAGAAACCAAAAAACCGACAGGACCTTTTGAATATTTACGGAATTGGCCGCATGAAAGCAGAAGAGTTTGGCCGTTCAATACTGCAGATTATTGAGGAAAGCTGATATCATAAAACTCAATTGAATCTGTCGTTATCAGGCTGCCATTACAGTTTTTGACAGCATCTCGCAGACATTTATTCAGCTCACGAACATTTCCCGGCCAGTTGTATGCTTCCAGACGATTCATTGCTTCATCAGTTATTTTGATATCATCACCCAGATATACGCGAACCATTTCTCGTATATCTTCCTTATGTGAACGCAAGGGCGGAATACGTATTATATGATCGCAGATACGGTAAAACAAAGCATCCAGGAAAGTCCCGTTTTTTAGCATTTTTCCCAGATTTGCATTTGTCGCAAAAATCATTCTGACATCTGCATGCCGTTCTATATTCTCACCAATCCTTTTAAAATTTCCCGTATCCAGGAAAGTCAGAAATATAGACTGCAAAGAAAGGGAAGCAAGCCCAAGTTCATCAACAAATAAAGAGTTTTTATCCGCCGTTTCAAAATGCCCTTTATGATCATAATCAGCATTTGTAAAAGCACCTTTTTTATGACCAAAGAAAGCACTTTCTGCCAGAGATTCGACAATTGTTGAAACACTTACAGCAACTTTTTCTTTTCCGCCCCTGTCAGATAATTCGTGAATTAAACCAGCTGCTGTAGTTTTTCCAGTTCCAGTTTCACCAAGAAGCAGCACAGGTTCTTTAGTACAGGATGCTTCCAGTATCTGTCTTCTGATTTTCTGCATTACATTTGAATTACCGGCAAATAATCCGTCAAAAGAAGCCGGCACAGGCTGATTTAAGGGCTTTTCAAAATTATAATCTTTTTCAGAAGTCTCTACTAAATTGATTACATGAAAACAATAAGCACGGAAATAATCTGTATTGATTGGAAAAGAAAGTGAATAATTAAAGTTGGTTTCCACATAATTCAGAACATGTGTGGAAAGATCCGGTGGTAAAATAAAAATTGAAAAGCTGGAATACTTTTTTCCATATTCCAGACTTTCAGGATTGAAATCATTAAATAAAGAAGCATCAATAAGAAGAAGTGTGGTTTTTGAAGTATTCAGCTCAGAAAAAGCAGAAACAATCGTCAGTTCCATTTCATCTGAGCACATGGCTTCAACGAAATTGATTACATCCTGTCGTTTTGTAACTAAAGACAATCTGACAAAATCGGGAACTTCGGGCACAATCCCTCCATTTCTTCATTTTTTAATTTTTTCTGAATAACCTATACCAAACCAACACAATTATATACCACATGTATGGCAAAAGCAAAAAGATTTTGAACGGGTTATGAAGCACTTCAACAAAGATTTCATGACCTTTATTGAATGTTGATTCCTTTACACGTTTTACGCGCTCAGAGAAAATTCCAAAGGCATCTTTGTAATAAAGAAAAATGCTTGAAGAGAAACGGTTGCGGCGCTTATATGGCCAGCAGTTTTTATCTTTAATTCCGTCACTTAAGAGTACCAGAGATGGCTGAGCCTTAAAGATTGCTTCAACAATATCATCTTCAACTGATTTTGGATAATATCCACCGTAACGTCCGATTACACGGAGATTACGGAAGGTATCTTTAATATTCTTTTCTGCTTTATTAAGAGTTTTTTTGCTTGATCCAAAAAGATAAAGAGTCTTGTAATGAGCATCAAGAATTGAAAGTATTCTGATTACAGCCTCAAAGGGATTATAACGGACAGGCACATCCTTTTTAAGGAAACGCGCACCTTTAAGAATACTCTTTGAAACAGGAATTATGAGGTCTGCATTTTTTATACACTCAGAATAAACTCCCTTGTGACGGGCCTTTAAGAGATTCCAGATAGATAGAAAAACAATCTGCTTTGTACCTGGTTTTGCAAGTAATTCCAGAATCTCTGTTTCGAGATTTTCCGGCTGAATTACATCAACAGGAACTCCGATTAAGGAAATACGTTTAATTGACATATATAATACCCCACCTTTAATTTTCTTTTTTACGACTGATTTATTTCAGACTGTACGGCGGCAATTCCATAGAGCGCCGCCGTCTCACACCTTAATATATTTACGGCAAAATGAATCGGCTGAAACAGTCCTTTTTCTTCCAGAGTTCTCACTTCATCCGGGCTTATGCCACCCTCGCTGCCAACGGCAATCGCCGCCCGCTTAATTTTTCCGTAGCCGCCCGCGTCAGCGACTCCCGCCCTTAAGTTTCCACTGCAGTCGCCGCGCTCCGAAAGTACAAAACCGACGTCCACAGAAGAATCCGAGCTCCACAGTTCAATCGCCTTCTCAAGGCTCATCGGCTCAAGCACCTTAGTATCTACCGGAGATCCGCTTTGCTGGCGTGCCTCACGGATAATTTTCTGAAGGCGTTCACGTTTTGAGCCCATCAGTGCCTGTGCACTGCTCTTTTCGGAATATTCACCGACCACAGGAATAATCACCGCAACGCCACACTCTGTAGCCTGCCGGACAATAAGTTCAAATTTCTGAGGTCTCGGCAAAAACTGAAACAGCCAGTATTCAACGCCTTCAGCACCGTTTACAGAAAGTCCTGCACCTTCAATATCTTCTGCCTGAACACCGCGGGTTATAGACTTTGCAGCATCCCCATGTCCCGAAGTATCGGCACAAATCTGAAGTGTAACCCGTCGCGCATTTTCATCAATCTGAGCTACTGTTGCATTGTTTAAACTGCCATCGGGAAGTCGTACGCTGATCATATCACCGGGACGGACTCTAAGAACCTGCCTTAAATAGCGGTAGTCCTTTCCATCCAGCTGAATGAGTCCGTTTTTTTCCTTCCCTTTTTCAACGATAAGCTGACGCATTTTAAGCTTCTACCATTATTATCTGAGGCTTGCAGTAAGACCACTGCCTTCGGTTGCTTTTTCTTCCTCAACCTCTTCCTGAAGCTGGCGCAGAGTCTTTGTATTCTTCAGCATTTCAGCAAAATCTTTATTCTGTACTGCCTTAATTGCTGCATTCAACTGCAAATCATAATCTAAATCATAAAGCACTGAAGGCTGAGTTTTCTGCACCTGTATACGGATAAGACGGCGGATAAGTCTTTCATCAAGCGGATAATCCTTAGCAATCTTAATTGCAGCAAGAGCAATATCAGCCTCTGTCATATTCGGCTTGCTTTCTGCAGCTTTATTGATTACTTCAGACTTGATCATATCAACATAAAGTTTTTCTTCTTCTTCACTAAACTCAGAAAGATTTTTTACTTCCTGATCAGGAGGAATACCAATCTTATCAATATTCATATCACTTGGTGTGTAATAACGTGCCATTGTGATTTTGATTCCGTCTGTATTACTGAGCGGAATTACCTGCTGAACAGAACCTTTTCCATAAGTTCTTTCTCCAACAAGATATGCAAGATGATAGTCCTTAAGAGCTCCGGAAACGATTTCTGAAGCGCTGGCAGCACCTCTGTTAATCAGAACAACTATAGGAATATTCTTTTTGATTGTAGTTTTTTCTTTATTTGCAGAGAACTGAGAATTTTCAAAAAGAAGACGGCTCTTTGTAGAAACAATCGGACCGGCATCTATAAATTTATCTGCAACATCAACGGCACTTGTAATGAGTCCACCTGGATTATCACGAAGGTCAATAATCAGACCGTTATAGCCGTTCTTTTCAAAGCTGTCTAAAGCATCCTGAAGGCGCAGTGCTGTATCCGGTGTAAACTGAATCAAACGCGCATAACCGATTTTTGTTCCTTCAATCATTCCATACTTTACAGTTGGAACTTCAATAAGGGCACGAATCAGTGTTACATCAAACTTCATGCTTGTACCGCGGAGAATTGTAACTGTAACTGGAGTTCCAATTTCACCGCGAAGATGCTGAAGCACTTCGTTCATTGTCATGCTTGGAGTTGGCATTCCATCAATTGCAGAAATTAAATCTCCTGCCTGAATACCAGCCTTTGCACCCGGAGTATCTTCAATCGGAGAAGCAACCTCTACATAAGCAGGCTTTGCCGGAGTAGATTCCGCTGCTTTTGAAATTGAAAGACCGACGCCTCCGAAACTTCCCGAAGTTGTATCACTTAAATCACGCATATAAGCTTCATCAAGATACAGGGTATATGGATCACCGATGGCATCCAGCATTCCCTTAAGCGCACCTTCATAAAGGATTTTCGGGTCTATTTCATCAACATAATTCTGCTGAACAAAGTCAAAAACAGAATTAAGCTTCTTTACATACTGAAAACTTGTAATTTTTGAATCATTTTCAACCGACGACTCTGCAAAACACTGAGATGTACACAACAGAATAGCTGCTGCTAAAACCTTGATGATTTTCTTCATAATAATCTATTCTATGACACAAAAACCAAAAAATCTACCTTTTTATAGATAATTGTGCTATAATCACAGTATGTCACAGATTATACCAATAGCCAGTGGAAAAGGCGGTGTTGGAAAAAGCCTTCTTTCTGCAAATTTAGCAATTGCCCTTGGACAACAGGGAAAAAAAGTTGTTTTAGCAGATCTGGACCTCGGAGCGTCTAACCTTCATTTAGTAATAGGTCAGAGACCTGGAAAAGCCAGCCTTGGTTCCTGGTTTACAGATAAAAATGATTTTCGCGAAATAATTCAGCCGACTGACTATCAGAATGTCAGTTTTATAGCCGGTGACAGCCAGATTCCAGACCTCACCTCTCTTAAGCATCTTCAGAAGGTTAAACTTATCAGGAACCTTAAGAATATTGATTGTGATTATGTGATTCTGGACCTCGGTGCTGGAACCCATCAGTTTATTCTTGATATGTTCCTTCTTTCTCCTCAGGGAATTATTGTTTCAGCTCCTGCTGTTACTGCAACTTTAAACGGCTATCTGTTCCTGAAGAATGCTGTATTCCGACTTTTATACACAACTTTCAAAAAAGGAACTCCTGGTCGTGCATACCTTGATGAACTGAAAAAAGATTCTGCCACCATGCAGAAATTATATATTCCACAACTGATTCAGGGACTCGCTCAGCATGATCCTCAGACAACTCAGACATTCATTAATCGTATGCAGCAATTCCGTCCTCGCCTTGTAATGAATATGATTGAAGATCCTAAAGATGCAGACCGTGCTTCAAGAATCAAATCTTCATGTAATCAGTATCTTGGTCTTGAAATTGAATATCTTGGTCTTATGTACCGCGATATGCTTCAGGATAAGGCTCTTGCTTCTCAGCTGCCTGTTGTTGTTTATAAACCTCAGTCGCTTTTGGGTCAGGCAATATACCGCATTGCTGATAAGGTGATTTCTACACCTCCGCACGAGTTTGATACAGACTTTAATCCGGATAGTTTTAATGACAATTTCCAGGAAGTTGAAGATGATGCAAATGAAGACTTCAATTTCCGTCTTTCTGGAATTGATGATATTGTTTCCAGCGGTTCTTTGAGCATCAGTGAACTTGCAGAAATGATTAAAACTCAGCAATATGAAATCACTCAACTCCGAAAGGAAAATAATCTGCTTAAGTCTAAACTGATAAAGGCAACTCAGCAGGGCTTTAAATTATAAAAGGACTTAAAAATGTTTTTATACATCAATTACCCATCATGGATTCACCCTCAGATTTTCCCAGGTGTGAAATTTCTTGAACTCTTGCGCTGGTATGGGCTTATGTATGCCGTTGCCTTTGCAACTGCATATTTTCTTTTGAAGAAAGTCTGGAAAGAAGGTGCCCTGGATACTCCAAAAATCAAAACTACTGAAGATGATTTGTTCAGCTTTATCTTCACAGGAATTATTTTCCTTTTGATTGGAGCACGCATTTTCTCAACTCTGATTTATGATACAAGTGGACTTTACCGCCATAAGCCATGGCTTATTTTCTGGCCTTTTGATTCAAATGGTTCTTTTACAGGATTACAGGGAATGTCTTACCACGGTGGTTTTGTCGGTGGATTTTTGGGAATGGTTGTCTGGTGTAAATTCAAGAAACGTTCCTTACTTAAATATTGTGACGCTATGGTTTGCGCTATTCCGCTCGGTTATACCTTTGGACGTCTTGGTAATTTCTTAAACGGCGAGCTTTATGGCCGAATTACAACAATGCCATGGGGAATTGTATTCCCTGATGCAGAACGTTTTTCTTCAAATCTTTCATGGGTTCAGAACTTTGCTGCTAAAATCGGAATGAATATTACAGCAAGTGGACTTGTAAATCTTCCGCGCCATCCAAGTCAGCTTTATGAAGCTTTCTTTGAAGGTATTGTTCTCTGGCTTATAATCTGGTTTGTCCGCAAACACAAAAAATTTGACGGTATGCTCGCAGCAATTTATTCAGGCGGTTATGGAATATTCCGCTTCTTTATTGAATATTTCCGTGAACCAGATGCAGACCTTGGCTACAGAATTGCAAAAGATGCAAATGCCCCAATTTATACAACTACATCACTTTTAAATATTTCTACCGGTCAGATTCTTTGCATTTTGATGATGGTATTTGCCGTTACTTATGCAATTATCAGCTGGAGAATTTCAAAAAAACAGGAGACAAAATAATTATGAAAAAATCAGCTAAAAGACTCGCAGTTGTTCTTGCTGCCCTTATGACTATTCAGCCTGCAATGTTTGCAGTTGATGGAGCTCTTACAAAAGAAATCGTAGCACTTGAACTCGAACTTACAAAAATGAAGACACGTACCGGCGAATATGCAGATATGAGCGAAGCTGCTCTTAACAGAAAAATCGACCGTACAAAGAAAAAGCTCGATAAGAAAAAGTCTAAGGCTAAAAAAGAAGCTGAAAAAGACAAGGAAGCAATTAAAGACGGCGCAAAGAAAGCTGGAAAAGAACTTAAAAAAGCCGGAAAAGATATTGGAGATGCTTTCAAAGAAATCTTTGACTGATTATGCAGCCCATATTCACAAATCCCACACAGCTTGAAAAACTCGCAAAAGAAAAATATGCCGTACCGCAGTTTTTGATGATGGAAAATGCGGCACGGTCGCTTGCTGAGTTTATTCTGGATTTTGCACCTGAGCGGGTTGTTATTTTATGTGGAAAAGGAAATAACGGTGGCGACGGCTATGCTGCTGCAAGACTTCTGCAAAATAAATGTGACATTTCGGTTATCTGCATAGAGCCTCCTTCTGCCGAAGAAGCAAAAGTTCAGTATGAAATGTGCAAACGCCTGGGTATTGAAATAAGCGACAGCGACCGGTGGTTGAGTGACCGACCACAAGTCATCCTCGACTGTATTTACGGCACCGGCTTCCACGGTGAACTCCCAGAAACTGTAAAAAATCTTCTTGATGAAGCAAACAAAGCAGATGCCGTCAAAATAGCCTGTGACATTCCTTCAGGTCTATATTTTAATGCTGACTATACAATCACAATGGGAGAACAAAAACTTTCTCTTTATTCTGATAAGGCAAAAGCAGTCTGCGGTAAAATAATAGTAAAAGATATTGGAATTGCCCGAGAAAAACTCGAAACACCAGAAGCTTGCTGTCAGCTCATCGAGGAATCTGATATCACCCTTCCACTCCGCAAAAACCGTGCCGCCCACAAAGGAACTTACGGACATACTGTTGTTTTCTGCGGTGAAAAGGCAGGAGCCGCAATTTTAGCAGCAACCACAGCAATGAATTTTGGAAGCGGACTAACTTCACTGCTTCCTGTAAAAGACTCAAATCTTTCACAATTTAAGATTTCACCTTCACTGATGATTGCAGATTCAATTCCAAAGAAAGCGTCTGCGATTGCAATCGGTTCAGGATTTACAGAGTTCTCAGAAAACGCCGCTCAGCAGATTAAAAAATGGTTCACTACTCAGAAATCTCCTGCAGCTGTTTTCGATGCCGGATTTATAACAGCTCCAGAGTTCCCGGCCCTTCTCGAAGAACTCAACAAAATTGATGAAGCAAGAATCGTACTTACACCACACCTTGCAGAATTTTCAACGCTGATTAAAAACCTCACCGGCGAGGAAATCTCCGTTTCTTCTCTTGCTGAAAATCCGGAAAAGAAAATTGAACTGGGAAAAATCATAACTAAACGCTTTCCTGAAACTACGGTGATTATTAAAAGTGCGAACACGTTTATTATTTCGGGAGAGGAATGTTTTGTAGTCGCAGACGGTCCTCAGAGCCTTGCAAAAGGTGGCAGCGGCGATATTCTTGCAGGTCTTACTGCAGCCCTTCTCGCCCAGGGATACACAGCAAAAGATGCAGCAATCACCACGGCTGAACATCATGCGCTGGCAGCCCGTAAAATCGGGGATCAGGCTTATGATTTAACCCCTGAAAAACTGATTTCATTTATTTCTATATAGTTCTTTTTTTACTGTTAAAAAACTGTAAAACGTTTTATAATTGAAGGTACGATCATCTAAAGAGGGAGATTTCAGATATGTATTATTCAAGCATCGGAATTCTTGCAATTCTGATACTTTTTATTATCAATTTTTCAATCTTAGTAAAAACCTCATACAAAAAACTTGATGACGCACACAGGGCTTACAAACGCTTTTTAATTAGTGTTGCAGCCTTCTACATCGCAGATATTTTATGGTCTCCTCTATACATTCTGAATATTAAAGTAATCAACTTTATAGAAACAACTTTGTATTTTGTTATCATGGCATTCTCAGTTTTATTCTGGATCCAATATGTAATTCTTTATCTGAAAGAAAACAATCTCTTTTCAAAGATTTTTCTCTGGATGGGTCGAATATTTCTGATAGTCCAGTTACTTGTTCTGATAATCAATCTGTTTGTTCCTATTGCATTCTGGTTTGAAGAAGACGGAAGCTATCATACTTCCTGTGCCAGAAACATAAATCTTGCAACCCAGGTGTTTTTATGTGTAATTCTTGAAATCTATATGATTAGGGTAATCATCAAAACAGAAGGAATCATAAAACGAAGACATGAAGCTATCGGAATATTCTGTCTGAATATGATTATCTTTATCACTCTTCAGGCAATTGATCCATATGTACCGTACTATTCAATCGGTTGTCTGCTTGGAACCTGTCTGCTTCATACTTTCGTTCTTGAAGATGAAAAAGATGCCCGCCGTGAACAGCTGGAATCAATTCTTAAGGTTGAAGAGATTCAGGAACTCGAGCTCGGAAAAACACGTAAGATGGCTTATTCAGATCCACTTACCGGTGTAAAAAATAAAATGGCCTATCTGGAAGATGTAGGAAGTTTTGAACAGAAAATCGAAGACGGTTTCCTGCAGGATTTTGGGCTTGCTGTTTTTGATTTGAATGATTTAAAAATAACAAACGATACCCTTGGGCATGATGCCGGCGATAAATACATTCAGGAAGGCTGTTCACTTATCTGTAACAGTTTTAAACACAGCCCGGTTTATCGTATCGGTGGTGATGAATTCGTTGTCTTCCTTTCTGGAGATGATTATAAAAACCGTGACAAAATTCTTATAGAATTTAATCAAACTATTGATAATAATCTTAAAAACGGCGGTGTTATTGTTGCCTTCGGCTTTGCAGATTATTCAACCTTAGAAGAAAAAGGCTTTATGCGCCTATTCGAACATGCTGATAAAAAGATGTATGAGTGTAAGCAGGATTTAAAAGCCAAAAAGTTGAAACTGTCGCAGTAATTCAGTAAAATTAAAGAAAATCCTGAACCCTTCGCAGCATAGCTGCTCGGAGACTCGCTTAAAATGCTCCAGTGGAGCATTTTGACGGCTTTCAGCCGTCGCTCCCTATGTTTCAGGATCCACTAAAAAGCGCAACGACGCGCGACCTGGAGTTCCTCATGTCAAACACAAATGTTCCTGAACTTTTTGGATGTCTTGTATTTAACCAGACTGTAATGAAAGAAATGCTGCCTTCACAAACTTACAAGGCACTTAAGCATACAATGGAAGAGGGAACTCCGCTCGACCTTGAAGCTGCAAATCAGATTGCAGAAGCCATGAAAAACTGGGCAATCTCTAAAGGCGCTACACACTACTCTCACTGGTTCCAGCCACTTACTGGTATTACAGCAGAAAAACACGATTCCTTCCTCTCTCCTGCAGATGAAGGAAAAATCATAATGAGTTTCAGCGGAAAAGAGCTGATTAAGGGTGAACCTGATGCTTCAAGCTTCCCAAACGGTGGTAAGCGTTCTACATTCGAAGCCCGCGGTTACACTGTATGGGACCCTACTTCTTATCCATTTGTAAAAGACCACACACTCTGTATTCCGACAGCCTTCTGTTCTTATAACGGTGAGGCTCTCGATAAAAAGACTCCGCTCCTCCGCTCAATGGAATCTATCAACGAGCAGAGCCTTCGCGTACTTAAGCTTTTCGGAAATAAAGCAAAGCACGTTACAACAACTATGGGGCCAGAGCAGGAATACTTCCTTGTAGACGAAAAACTTTATCAGAAACGTAAGGACCTTAAGATGTGCGGCCGTACACTCTTTGGTGCACGCCCTGTAAAAGGTCAGGAAATGGACGACCAGTACTTCGCTGCAATCAAACCTCGCGTAATCAAATACATGGAAGATTTGAACGAAGAACTCTGGAAGCTTGGAATCTACGCAAAAACTGAACACAACGAAGCCGCTCCAGCTCAGCACGAAATGGCTCCAATTTTTACTACAAGTAACCTCGCCGCAGACCAGAATCAGCTCACAATGGAAATCATGAAAAAGGTAGCACGCCGTCACGGCCTTATCTGCCTTCTCCACGAAAAGCCATTCAAAGGAGTAAACGGAAGCGGTAAACATAACAACTGGTCTATTGCAACAGATCTCGGTGAAAATCTTTTTGCACCAGGAAAAACTCCACGCGACAATGCACAGTTCCTCCTGTTCCTCACAGCTGTTATTAAAGCTGTAGATGATAATCAGGATCTTCTCCGCTACTCAGTTGCAAGTGCCGGAAACGATCACCGCCTTGGAGCAAATGAAGCGCCTCCAGCAATCATGTCAATTTACGTTGGTGACGAACTAGATGCAATTCTTAAGGCAATTAAGGACGGTACCGACTACAGCGGAAAGACCGGCGGAAAAATGACAATTGGTGCAGATGTACTTCCTCCAATTCCAAAGGATTCTACAGACCGCAACCGAACTTCTCCATTTGCCTTTACAGGAAACCGTTTTGAGTTCCGTTCAGTAGGAAGTGCACTTTCTATCAGCGGTCCAAACACAATTTTGAACGCAATTCTTGCAGATACACTCCGCGCCTTTGCAGATGAACTCGAACAGTCTAAGAACTTCGACGAAGACCTCGAAAAACTCATTAAGCGCGAAATCACAGCACACTGGCGTATCCTCTTCAACGGAAACGGTTATGGCCAGGAATGGATTGAAGAAGCAGAAAGACGCGGTCTCAAGAATTACCGCACAACACCTAAGGCTATCGAGCATTACGTAGACCAGAAAAACATCGACCTCTTCACAAGACTCGGCATTTATACACCGGAAGAAATGAAGAGCCACTACGACATTAAGCTCGAAAAATACTGCCAGGTAATGAACATTGAATCAAACACAATGCTCGAGATGGTTCACAAAGACATCATCCCTGCAGCTTTCAAATATCTGAATGTACTTGCAGACACAGAATTCAAGATGCAGCGCGTTTTCAACCTCTGCGATGCAGGTCTTAAGCTTATGAAGGAATTAAATATCCTCGTAAACGACCTTTCAAACAAGGCAGACCTTCTCGCAAAGAAACACGAAGAAACCCGCGCAATTGCAGACCTCATGCAGCGTGCACACGCTTATGCAAAGGTTGTAATCCCAGCAATGGAAGATGTTCGCGCCATCGCCGACCAGATTGAACCACTCCTCGGCGAAGAATACAAACCATTCCCAAGCTACGAAGACCTTTTGTACAGCGTTCAGTAAGATAAGAAAATCACCCTATTAAACTCCTATGGAAACATTCTGTGTTTTATGCACATAATAATTTCCATAGGAGTTTTTTATTTTATGAAACAATTTAAAGGCTTTATGCACGGCGTAAATCTTGGTGGCTGGTTTTCTCAGTGTAATCATACAGAAGAACGTTATGATACTTTCATTAAGGAAGAAGATTTTAAGACAATTGCTGACTGGGGACTGGATCATATCCGATTGCCGATTGATTATGAACTTGTAGAAAATGCTGACGGACAGAAACTTGAAAAAGGCTATGAAAGAATCCGAAAAGCTGCTGAATGGTGTAAGACAAATAACCTCAACATGATTCTGGACCTTCATAAAACCTGCGGATTTTCTTTTGATATCGGTTATCAGGAATCAGGCTTTTTTGATGATGAAAAACTCCAGGAACGTTTTTATAAACTCTGGGAGTCACTTGCAGAAAGCTTTAAGGATATTTTTGCAGGATCAAATAACGAAATCTGTTTTGAACTTTTGAATGAAGTTACTGATCAGGCTTACTGCAAAAAGTGGAATGCAATTGCAAAGACTTGTATTGAACTAATCAGAAAGATTGCTCCAACAACAAAAATCCTGGTAGGAAGCTACTGGAACAATTCTCTGGCATCTGTAAAAGACCTGGACGAACCATACGACGAAAACATCGTATATAACTTCCACTGCTATGAACCGCTGTTGTTTACACATCAGGGTGCACCTTGGGTTGGACAGAAAATGAATCCTGATTTCAGATTCCCTCTTAAATCAAAATTTTCAGATTATATTAAAATGACTTCAGAAAAGGTTGGTCAGATTGGAACAGCTTTCGGAGCTTTTTCTCCTGATGTGACTGTTGATGTTTCTTACTTCGAAACAATTTTTGCAGAAGCTGTAAAGGTTGCAGAAGACAGAAACGTTCTGCTTTATTGCGGTGAATACGGAGTCATCGAAAAGGCAACTCCAGAAGACACTCTTGAATGGTATAAGCTGATTTCAACAGTTTTCAACAACCACGGAATCGGTCGTGCAGCCTGGAGTTATCGCCAGATGGACTTTGGATTAAGTGACAGCCATCTGGATGCAGTTCGTTCAGAACTTATCAAATATCTATAAAAAAAGACCCCGATTCTGAAACAAGCTCAGAATCGGGGTAACACATCATGCTGAATCAGGTTCAGCATCTCTATTAGAGCTTTCCGCTCTCTGCAGCTCCCGGAAGACCAATATCCTTTCGGAAGAATGCACCGTCAAACTTAATTGCGCTTATTCCCTGATATGCTTTTTCCCATGCTTCCTTGAAAGATGAGCCGTAAGCACTGCAGGCAAGAACACGTCCACCGCTTGTGAGGATGTCTCCATCTCCACGACGGCCTTCAACAGCACCGGCAACAAATACTTTTGCAGTACTTGCGTTTAAGAGCGGTTTGTTGAAAGTAATTTCCTTACCCTTTTCGTATGCTTCCGGATATCCACCGCTAACCATTACTGGTGCAACCTGATAACCTGGCAGCCATTTGAATTCGAAATCCTTAAGAGTTCCATTCAAAATAGCAGTACACATAGAAGTAAAGTCAAAGTCCATAAGTGGAAGAACAGCCTGTGTTTCAGGGTCTCCAAGACGAACATTATATTCAAGAAGCTTTGGACCTTTGCTTGTAAGCATAACTCCAAAGAAAATAAATCCGCGGTAATCAAACTTTTCTTTAATAAGTCCCTTCAATGTTGGCTGAAGAATATCCTTATCAAACTGCTTCATTGTTTTATCTGTTACATCTTCAAGAGGACAAACAGCACCCATTCCACCAGTATTAGGACCTTTAGCACCGTCCAAAAGACGTTTGTGGTCACGTGCAGGAAGGAATGGAACAATTGTAGCATTTCCGCTTACAGCATATTCAGGAGTTACAGATACTGCAGCAAGTACAGAAATCTCAACACCTTCAAGATACTCTTCAATTACAAGCTTTTTACCTGCAGCACCTACTTTACCGTTGCCCATCATATCTTCAACAGCCTGTAGAGCCTGTTCTACAGTAGCGGCAACAACTACACCTTTACCAGCTGCAAGACCATCAGCCTTAACAACAATTGGGGCTCCGTGCTTTTTAATATATTCACAGGCTTCATCTTTATTTGTGAAGGTTTCACTTGCAGGACAAGCTACACCGTATTCTTTCATGAATTTTTTAGAGAGGTCTTTACTTGCTTCAAGCTGAGCAGCAGCTTTCTTTGGACCAACACAAGGAATGTCAGCCTTCCAGAACTCATCAGCAAGACCTTCAGCAAGAGGATCTTCCGGTCCAATTACAGCCATACGGCAGTTTTCGTGTTTTGCAATTGCAACATAAGGGTTTTCGCCCTCTTTAATGTAATCACAATTTTTAGGATTTACATTTACACATTTTGACTCGTAAGCAGTGCCTCCGTTTCCAGGAACAACAACTACTTTATCAACAACAGGACTCTGAGCAATTTTCCAGCAGATAGTGTGCTCACGACCACCACTGCCAACTACGATAATATTCATAAACAGATATTACATGATTTTGCAATAAAAAAAAAGAGGTGGCATTCTAAGAATACACACCTCTTATCCAATTATACTTTAAATTCGTCAATACGCTCTGAAATATCATCAACTGCGTTTGTCATGTCTTCAGTAAGCTTGTGCAGGTTCTGAGTTGTATTTTGTGTAACCTCAGTTGTCGATACAATCTTATTGAAGTTCTGCGCCATATTCTTTGATGACTCTTTAAGACTTGCAATAGCATCAAGAACAGAAAGTGCCCGATCCTCAATTTTCTTACTTGAACGCTGAACGCTCACAGAAATATTATTCATCTTTGTAAGGGTTTCGAGCAGGTTCTTAGAACCTTCACTCTGCTCTTCAGTTGCTTTCTTAATTGAGTAAACCAGATCAGAAGTATTATTTGTCTTATCAGATACAATTTCAAAACTAGCCTTACTCAAATCAGCACTTTCTACTACCTTCTGAATATTTGCCGCAATCAGTTTAAGGTTTTCACCAATACTCTTAGACTGGGTAGCAGAAGTATCAGCAAGCTTACGGATTTCCTCAGCAACGACAGCGAATCCCTTACCGGCTTCACCCGCATGAGCAGACTCGATCATGGCATTCATAGAAAGAAGGTTTGTCTGCGAAGAAATGCTGGCAATAACCATGTTTGTATCCTGAAGAGTTTTACTCTGTGCAAGAACTGAATTAAGAAGTTCGTTTACAATACGGTTCTTCTCAATACCTTCAGCAGTTGCAGCATTAAGCTCTGTAAACTCACCAGCCATCTTATCAATCGAACTAGTAATAGACTGAATATTTCCAATCATTTGCTCAATTCCAGCACTAGCCTGAGTAATAGCTTCTACTTGAGAATCAATCATCTGATTAAGGGTTCTGATGTTTGAAGAAATCTGTGCAACAAGTTCACTGGTATCAGTTACGCTCTTATCCTCTGCCTCAAGAGTTGTTGTTGCAGCCTGAATTTCACTTGCAATATTGTCCATCTGATTTTTCGTTTCATCAAGCTGAAGCTTTACACTTCCGAAGGTCTCTTTAAGGTTAAAGTTTGCATTACCAATTTCAGTAACAGTTTCGTGGACTGTATTTAAGAATACATTAACAGATTTCTTTACCTGAGAGATTTCATTATTGTGATAAATTGTAAGACGTTTTGTAAGGTCTTTATCACCTGTATTAAGGTCATCAATATTATTTTTGATTGAAGAGAACTTAACAATAATTGTTCGGATAATAAGAAGTTCCAGAATCATTAAGACAAATGCAATCAAGAATCCTCCTGCCAAAGATACATTCTGCATATAATTTGCAATCTCTTCCAATTCGCGTTTTTCAACAGTAGCAATTATTTTCCAAACCTTATTGTTTAAGGCAAAGGTTCTAGTATATACCTGAAGATGTTCAACATCTGATTCGCCAAGAATATCCTCTCCAGCTCGGAGCCCATTTGCATCATCATAAACAGAAATTCGTCCTGTTTTAAAAAATGTTTTTCCAAGTGAATTAATAGGTTCAAGTTCAAGGAAGCCTACACAACCACCAGTAATTTCTTCACCAGTTTTTTCATCAATAAAATCTGATTTTACAAAAAGAGGCATTGTATAACCACCAGCAGCTGCCATTCGTGGAGATTCAAGCCATATAGAAACATTGTCTTTTTTATGATTTACATAGTATTCCTTCTGTAAAATACCGGCTACAGAAGTTCCACCTTTTGTATTGAAGGTTTCTGGTCCGCCATCCTTTGCATCATGGTTTGTATCCCAGAAAACCATACAATATTCAAAACCATCAGGCTTAGGAACTGTTTTTACTCTCTGCTTGATGTGCTCAGGATTATCTACAGGATCTACAATGGCCCGCTGAAATACCTCCAATAACGTTACCTGATTTCCAAACCAGGTTTTTACGTTATCTATAGCAGAATCAAGAAAGTATTCAACTGACTCATCATAAATACTTTTAATTGGCGCCTTAATATTACGTGAAATAAAAACAAGAAAAACTGAAATAAATGTGAGAATTTCCAAAAAAGCTATAACACCATATTTTAATAGGAGTGATTCTTTTCTCTGTTTTTTCTCCCTTTTTTTCTTGGATTTTCCTTCAGTCTTTAAAATCTGCTCTTCCATAATAATGCCTCACTATGTAAAGAAAAAAAATAATAACAGTTTGTTATCGACTCCACTCCTACTTATAAGTATAAAGTATAATAGGTGAAAGTCAAATTTTATTGACTGAAAACTCTTGTACGAAGTCTTCTCCCCAGTAATCACAGAGTAGATCATAAGCCTGCGCATGAATTTCTGGGGAAACAGCAGTTTCTAACTGAGAAATATTATTTTTGATATAATGACGGCAGGCTATACGGATTTTATCCAGCTGATTTTCAGTAAAAGTTCCCTGTGGAAGATTAGCAATTTCATCAAAAATTACCGTAAAAACATTTGCAGCAGAACAAATCTGTTCCCACCGCGCCAAAGAAGTTATCTGAGTATTTGAAGAAATTCCAAGCCCAATATTATAGAGATAAACCGGCGTTTTGATGCTGATATATGATTTTGCCTCCAAAGCAATAAAAAAATAAATCAGATAATCATCTGCCATAACACATTTTGTAAATGGAATATGATTGAAAGCCCGCAGATAAACCTCACGGTCTATAAGCTTCGCACAAAGATAACCAGAATGCTCCTGATTTAAAAAGCAATTGATAATCTGATTTTCAGATAGCTTAGGACTCTGCAGATTTACCCCTATCTGTAGTTCTTCTATTGATTTTTGAGAAATCTCCGAACAGGCTTTAAGACTCATTGCACCATGTACAATATCTGATTGAGATTCCTTTGCTGCAGAATATAAATCAGAAAGTGCACCAGGAAGCAATTCATCATCACTATCCAGCATGGTGATATATTTTCCTCTGGCAGCCTCTACAAGAATTCGCCGGGTTTCTACAGTCTGTAAATTTGTTTGATTTTCAATATAAGTGATTTCAACAGGAGAAAGCCCCTTTTTTTTTCGAATCCGATTACTTTCTTTTTGAACAAGCTTTACGATTTTCTTGCAGGAAAAGCCCCGTTCATCAGTTCCGCAACTGGCATCATTCACCACAACAATTTCAAACTCCGCAAAATCCTGCGCAATAACCGACCTAAGGCACTGCGCAAGATAAGCTTCCGTATTGTACACTGGGATGCAGACGGAGATTAACGGAGCCGAGTTTCTTTTCATAATAGCGTTTGAATCCTAGAAACTATGATAACCAGAATCCATGTAACCATTAAATGAAACATTAACGTTTGTTGTTGTAACAGATAAGGTTCTTAGGTTCAAAGAATAAACTCTATTTGTATTTTCAGAATAACCATAAGCCCCCTCATCAGCTATAATAAGTTCATCTGGCTTACGAGCTATGATTTTTTGAGGACCATAGAGAGTTCTTGGAGAATTTGCTTCTGTTCTAATTGGTTCAAGGATTTCGTTTATTTCATTTATTTGAGCTTCTGCCTCTGATGAAAACTCACCAGCATCCAGCAAAGGTAAATCTTTCAACGCAAAAGGATTTGAACTTGAATAATTCCTTAATCGATTTCCCAGATCATAATCAATCTCCTGTGCGAGCTCGCTTATTGAATCAGAATCATAATAAGAGTAGAACCATCCAAAGAGTTTTGGAGCATCTGGAGACTCATCAATTGGCTTATAAAGCATATTATGCTGATTTCCCGAGACAGTGCTTTCAAATTTTGCGATTCCTCCCTTTACAGGAGAACCATCACTATTTTTATCCAAAAGCAGGGCATATAAAACAGTGATATCTTCTGATTCTTCAAAAAGAACGAAATCACTTACCATGAAACCAGAAGAAACTCCCAAGGCTTCATTAGTTACCGGGATTCCAAAATCTTCTGTTGCATAAACACTACATTCAGAAAGAAGTGTAAGTTTTTCATCGCTTCCTGAAATTGCAAATTTCATGAGGGTAAAGGTATATTCTGATATGTAATTTACTGTAAATCCACCAGATTCACGTTGTGATTTCTCCGGAACAGTTCCCAAAACATAAAGATATTCTGAATCAGCACTTAGTTTTATTGAATCATAAATATTCGAAGAAAACTCAATCGCTGCATTTTCAGAATTGAATAATGTATAATCTCTTAATTCGCCATCTTTAAGTTTTAAGATATGATATTTACCATCCTTCTTTGATACAAACCAAACATTTCCATCATATACACATGCAGGATATTCCGAAGCATCCATAGGTATGTGTTTTCCATTGGTATATCCGGTATAAGATGGATAGCTAAACAAGAATTTTTGATTGTCTATAGTTTCAGTTGAATATATTTTATTATTTTTCGCATCAAAACAAAAACTGTTTATATCTTTACCAAATCTGATTCCATCTTCTAGTTTTGCTTTTTCTGATATCTCGGAAAAAACTCCGTATCCTGTAGAAGAAGACCATTCATATTCAGATTCAGTCCAAAGATTCCATAAAACTATCGGATATTCCAAATCAGAAGGAAATTCCTGTTCGTCAAAGTCAAAGAATAACTCATCAGTTAATATAAATGTATTATCCCCAGTTGTCTGCCATACATCGGTTACGAAACCACTAAATACGTTTATAACCTCTGTTAATGAATAAAGTTTATCATTTTGTTCCCGATAGACATCAAAAGTTACAGTGTATGCACCTGCTGGAATATTATTTAAGGACAATACAGCTGTTTTTTGATTATTAAAAGTTATAGATCCACCTTCAATTGCTTCATCCGCAAATGAATATCGAATTTCAGTTATCTGATCTTCATATTCCATTGTATCATCATAAAATGAAAGGCTTATTGAACCGGTAAAATCATTTGAAAATACAGGATAGACATTTAAGGAAATCTGAACAGGTTCAATTTCTACACCCTCTTCCTGTTCAGCTACTTCTATTTCTACTGGTAAATGACTCTGCAAAATAACGTTATCACCGATTTTTCCCACAGCCGAAAAAGCCCATTTACCTTCGGCTGTAAGTATAGCTTCAAAGTTTTCTTCACTTCCGTTTTCAACTATTACAGAAGGAACACTTTCATCTTCACACACTGCAGTTATTGTCCAGTTTATATCTTCATTTATTTCAAAAGAAGGATATGCAGCTCTGTTTACAGTTTTTGCTTTTTTCTGCAAACGAACAGAACCTCTTACTGGGTATCTTCCTAACTGAGCCTCATCTTTTTTAACAGGTGAAGTCGAAATACCATCACAAGCAGCAAACAAAAACACACTTAAAACAAATAATAAAACACTGATTTTTCTAATTTTCATTTTCGTACTCCCCATTAATCTATTTCATGCAAGAAGCCATATTCGCTTACATCCCATGCTATTGGACTATCTACACCGTCCCTTACTTCTGAAGTAACTGCAAACCTAGTATTAAAATCAGATATATTTAATCCACTATTTTCATCAACATATAGAACCTGAACATTATAATTGTAATCTTGAGGTGTAATTGTTGCGACAATTTCTTCCTCTGAGGTTAAAGCACTTTTAATTTTAATTGACGCTTCATAATATGCTGGAGAACTATACTCATTTCTTTCACGTGAAAGATAAATATCATTTCCTTTAAGAACGGCATCGCCTCCCATAAACAAATCTCCATATTGATTCAGATAAACACCATTACCATTTTCTGCTGCAGCATTATATGAAATTGAACCTCCATTCATATCTACACTACAAGCAATTCCTCCCCCAATACCAGCAGAATAGTTATAATATATACCTCCCGTAATAGAAGCCGGAATTAACTCATAATCTTCATCCTTTCCACTATATCCTAAGTAAACAGTACCACTGCAATCGACTCCGCCTCCTTCGGCAGCAGCCTTATTACTGTAGTGTTCAGCATCTGCAGGCCCGGTTGCATCTTTATTACCTATAACTGCATCTCCATATATAAAAAGATTACCATATACATATACACCGCCACCGTTTTCTCCAGCTTCGTTATCACATATAACACCGCCAGACATATATAATGAACGAGAAGTATATACGCCACCACCATAGCTTGCTGCATAATTACCAGATACTATAACTCCCTCTCCTATAACTAAATCTCCGGAAGCACAGTTTATTCCTCCACCCTGGTAATTATATCCACCTGTTAATTTTAGATTCTCAATTGATACTTTTGATTTTGTTTCTATAGTGAGTGCAGCTGCTCGATTTGCCTCATTTGCATTAATAATATCTCTTGGTACACCGTTATTGAGCTCTGAAGTTCCTCTCAACAAGATATCGCCTGCACCGACAGGTTGTAATATTTGAGGTGTTGAGAATTCGCCTTTTAGATTAATAGTCCAGTTTATTTTTTCTTCTGTCTTTAATGATAAAGTAGTTATCAGATTACTTGCTTTTTTTAATGAGGCTAATGCATCTTGCTCAGATAATCCTTTATTAGAATCATTTCCATCTGCACTAACATATAATTCTGTTGGCATAAATGCATTTAATTCAAAAGTCTGACTTGCAATTACTGGCAAAACACCATTTTTCAAATATGTTGCAATAACAAAAAGATTATAGTTTCCTGTTAGATCAAGTTCTGAAATAGTAACTAATGAATCACTTACGGTGTAATAATCAGCATCAAGAGAGTTTCCCTTATACATAAGTTTTACTGAATAATTTACATCCGAAAGAAGATTTTCTTCCTGATCAATTGCAGAAAGTGTAATTACATCACCACCAACAAAAATTTCATCCTTATCAATCTCAATTGTAAATGGAGTATAATCCAAATTTGAAGTAATTGAACCTTCTGTCTGAATTTGTTCCACAACTTCTTCCAGCACTACAGAAAGGGGATTTTCACCGGCTTGAACTTCACGAACTTCTGAACGACCGTGATAAATTTCTTTTATTTTAACTTCAAAATCAAGATAAATTGAAACTTCAGCATACACTGGTATAGCTAATGGTACTTCTGGAAAAGTAACTTTATAACCATCTTCTGAACGTAGTTGTTCATTAAGAAATAGTTCCCATTCATCAATAGACTTTGATTCTTCATACAATTTTATTTCTTTTTCTTCATTAGAATCAAATAACTTAACTGAAATCCTAATAGACTCATCTTTTTCTGATGCACGACTGATAACCTGTCGAATAACTTTTGATGGAATCGAAAAAGAAATCTCTGTCTCCTGGGCGGAATTGTTTGAACATGAAATGAGTTCTAAAGATCCACAAATAAGAATTAAACAAAATAGAATTGAGGAAAAAATCGCAGTTAGTTTTTTTCGCATAAAGCTTCTCCCGTTAATTATGCATTTGAATTTATTATAAATGATAATTGGGATAATTCAAGAATTAATCAGCACGAGGACGATGACAGTTGGAACAACCAACTACATGTACATGCTTTTTTCCGAGAGCTTTATTGAAAAGACGGGCTGTAAGGCTTTGATCCTGTGCAACTTCCTTGTGGCACACCGGACAGATTCGTTTTACGCCTGGCTCACAACGGGGATAGCAGTGAGGGCAGCCCATAACAATCATAAGCTGATCTGGAACATTCATAGGACGATAAACTTTTGAAATAATGTTCTCTCCTACGTACAAATTTGAGTCACATAGCGGACATTTTACCGGCTGCATCACCTTCTGGCGGGATGATTTCTGATTTTTTCTATTAAAATATTTTATATACCAGGCAATCAGTGCGATTATTACACAAACTGCAAGGCCCATTAATAAATAATCCATAGCATTATTATAACACAAAAAAATAAAAAAAATATTTAATTTTTCCTAAACTTTTTTTTCACCAACCCGAAAATCAAGTATAAGGGTGGTGGAAACCCGTGAGATAAACCACGTTGTGGTTTTAAACCCACCAATGTGTTTTATCTTATAACCTAACTATAAGGAGATTATTATGGTTATTAATCACAATATGAGTGCTATGTTCGCTCAGCGTTCCCAGGGAATTCAGGATCTTAACAATCAGAAGAGCATGGAAAAACTTTCTTCTGGTATGAGAATTAACCGTGCCGGTGACGACGCTTCTGGACTTGCAGTTTCTGAGAAAATGCGTGCTCAGATCCGCGGTTTGAACCAGGCTTCAACAAACGCTCAGAATGGTATTTCTTTCATTCAGACAACTGAAGGATACCTCCAGGAAACAACAGACATCGTTCAGCGTATCCGCGAACTTGCTGTTCAGTCTTCAAACGGTATCTATTCTTCTGAAGACCGCATGCAGATCCAGGTAGAAGTTTCTTCTTTGATCGCAGAGGTTGACCGCATCGCTTCTTGTGCTCAGTTCAACGGTATGAACATGCTTACAGGTCGCTTTGCTCGTCCTACAGGTGAAAATGTTGTTACAGGTTCTATGTGGTTCCATATTGGTGCTAACATGGATCAGAGAACACAGGTATATATTGGAACAATGTCTGCTACAGCTCTTGGTCTCCGCAACATTGGTGATGAATCAATCATGTCTCTTGCAACTCCAGATGAAGCTAACCGCGCAATCGGAACTCTTGATGAGGCTTTGATGAAGATCAACAAGCAGCGTGCTGACCTTGGTGCTTACCAGAACCGCCTTGAGAAGACTGTTACAGGTCTTGATGTTGGTGCTGAAAACCTCCAGGCTTCTGAATCACGCATCCGTGATACAGACATGGCTGAAGAGATGGTTAAGTTCACAACTTCTAACGTACTCTCTCAGGCTGGTACAGCTATGCTCGCTCAGGCTAATCAGTCTAGCCAGAACGTACTCAGCTTGCTCCGCTAGAATTAACCTATCCCCCGTCATCCTGAACTTGTTTCAGGATCGGGATAAAAAAAACCGATGCGAACTGCATCGGTTTTTTTATTTAACAAAAGAATTAAAAATCAGAAATTAGCCGAGAGTAATTGCTCCAGCCTCGCTGATTGTAATTATTGCTTTACAGTTAGTACAGCGGAAACGACCTGCGTGTGCTGCCTGAATATTCTTTCCACATGATGGACAAACAAGCATCTTAGGGAATACTGGACCTGGAGCAGAACCTTCATCATGACGAAGGTACTCCAAAGCTTCTTCTGTAGTATCCTTAAGATTGAAGAACTGAGAGAAACCAAGAATCTGGAATACTTCAGCTACCTTCTCCTGAACTTCAGAAAGAATAATATCTCCGCCCTTTACCTTTACCATCTTAAGAAGGATTGTAAAAGAACCGAGACCTGTAGATGACACATATGACAAACCGCCACAATTAAACAGAAGATTAAAGTACCCTGCTCCGATTACTTTAGTAAGCTGTTTCTGAAAGAAAGATGAATTGTAAGTGTCGATATACCCATCCAGGACAACCATACAACCGTTCTGGACTCCTGGAATCTTATGCAAAGTGATCTTGAGAGAATCGTCCTTGTCACTGTCAAAGCCTGAAACGATAGAATTATTTGATTCCATTTAAATTACTACTTATGTATTATTATAAAACAAGAATTTCGAATTGTCTATTAAAATATGAAAAATAAAAAATCCGTTAAAACTCGCTGCGACCACGGAAACTCAAAGCTAAAGTGCGCTTATCAATGTATTCAAGGTCGCCGCCGACAGGAATTCCTGTTGCAAGTCGGGTAACTTTTGGTGAATCAGGAAGCTGAAGTTCCATAATCACCTTATTAAGATAGAGAGCAGTTGTATCTCCTTCTACTGTAGGATTTGTAGCAATTATAATTTCTGTAACGCTGCCATCTTTTATGCGGTTAATCAGTGGCTGAATTGAAAGCTGTGCCGGTCCGATTCCTTCGAGAGGACGGAGCAATCCTCCAAGAACATGGTACTTTCCCTTGTATTCACCATAGGCTTCAATTGTAGAAACGTCCTGCGGCTGTTCAACAACACAAATCTGAGATGAATCACGAAGCGGATTTGAACAGATTGGACACGGATCTGATTCTGTCCAGGTACCGCATACTGAGCAGGGCTTTATACGTTCCTGAAGATGTCCGAGATTCTGGGCAAACTTCTGGACATATGAAGAATCCTGTTTTAAAAGCCAGTTTACCATGCGGATGGCACTTTTTTTACCGATTCCAGGGAGACGGGAAAAGTTATTAGCTAATTCATCAAATGCATTCATAGACTAAAGTCCAAACTGACTGAGGTCAAGTCCACCAAGAATAGAACTTGATTTTGCCTTAATCTGTTCCTGTACATTTTCAACAGCGTTTTTATGAGCCGAAACGATAAGATCTTCAAGCATCTGAACATCACGATTATCAACACAAATCGGATCAAGCTTGATTCCCAGCATCTCGAATTTACCATTAAGTGTGACAGTTACCATGCGGCCACCAGAAGAGCCTTCTGCACGGATATCTGCAAGTTCCTTCTGAAGTTTTTCTGACTGTTCTTTAATTGCCTGTGTATTTTTAAGCAATTCAAATGGATTCATTATTACATCCTCCCGGCAACAATGGTGCCCTTAAAAGCATTTACAAGAATATTAACCTGAAGGGGTATTTCTACCTTTTCTGCAGGCATCTGTGCTTCCTGTACCTTTAAAGTAACATTGAAATGCATTTGACGTCCACAGATATTTGAAATCTCTGCAGATATCACATCTCTTTTCTTTTCTATAAGGCCTAAGTCATAATCGCTTTCAACAGTAGTCTTTACTGTGTCGGCTTCTATAACCCATAATCCAGTTTTTTCTACATTTGAAGCAGCAAATCCATCTGTAATGGCAAGTGCTGCAGTTACCTGGCCGCGGAGCTGACCTATTGAAATTGTCTGACCACTGGCAGTAACAAAAGTATCCTGTAATTGAGCTGGTGCTTTGACTGCTGCAGGACTTGAAGCATTTTCATAAGATTCTTCTGCCTGTTCAGCAAGCTCTCCTTCATCCGGATAATACTCATCATCTGGAGGGGCATCCATATTTGACCAGCCGTCATCTCCATCTTCTGCATCCGGATTCATTGAATAACTGTCTGCATTTAATGGAATGTCCATTGCAGGCATAACCTGACCATCGTCGGTAACATTTTCCTGAGAAATATGAAGTTTAAGACGCTCGTCAAGTTCTGCCGGATGACTTACCTCTGCCTCTGGGGCAGCCACTGATTGTTCAGGCGGCAGTGGACCGCCATCATGAAAAGGGTTCGGATTCTCCCCACCGGCATCCGGCGGCTCCCCGCCTCCTCCGTTCGCTTCTTCTTCAATCAATTTATCAAGCATTGAAAGTTTTGGAAGGCCGTTTGGAATCGGATTGATACCGAGAGCCTGCTCAGTTTTTGGCTGAACCGGCTGTGGCGCAGCATTTACTGGAGCAGTATTTACTGGTGCAGCCTGATTATTGAGCGGAGCTGCTGCTGAAGGCTGTGGAGCACCTGCAAGCAGATTCTGTGCCGCATCAATTGCCTTCTTAACCTCAGCATTAGAAACAAAATTGCCAATCCAGCACAAGCGGCTGAATGCAAGCTCAAGTTCATAACGAGGAGAAAGCGAATATCGGATATCACGATAAAGCTGCAAATATATAGAAAGAGCCCGTTCAATCTGGATTGTATTCCAGGCTCCTAGAACTACACTGCTGTAACGCTCCGGAGAATTTCCAAGAAGAGACTCTTTTTTAACACCGTTCTTAATAAGAAGAAGACTGCGGAGATAATCTGCGCTGTTAGAAATCAGCTGTTCAATTGAAACACCAGCCTGCAGGAATTCATCAATCAGATTGATAACTGCTTCTGTATTGTTCTGAGCACAAGCCTCAAAAACAGTGTTCAGGCGGTCAATGCCAACAAGACCAAGCTTATCGCGGATTTTGTCGTAAGTCATATGGCCGTCGCTGAAAGCTACAACCTGATCGAACAGAGTGTAAGCATCGCGCATAGAACCTGTAGACTCGCGGGCAATCCAGAAGAGAGCTTCATCATCAGCCTGTATACCTAATTCTGCGGCAGCTTCTGCAAGGCACTGCTTTACTTTATCAATTGCAACCAGACGGAAATTAAACTGCTGGCAGCGAGACTTGATTGTTGCAGGAACCTTCTGAAGTTCTGTTGTCGCAAAAATAAAGATTACATATGGAGGCGGCTCCTCAATAGTCTTCAAAAGAGCATTGAAAGCCGAAGTTGAAAGCATGTGGACTTCGTCTATGATATAGATTTTGTATTTTGCATTACTTGGTGGAAAAAGAACTTCATCCTTAATCTGACGGATATTCTCAACACTGGTATTTGACGCACCATCGATTTCGATTACGTCGAGAGAAGTACCTTTTGTGATTTCTTGACAGGTAGAACAGGTTCCACAAGGATTATCTGTAGGCCCGTTCTGACAGTTCAAAGCTTTTGCAAGAATACGCGCTGTAGAAGTTTTTCCACAACCACGCGGACCTGAAAACAGGTATGCATGAGCTATTTTTCCGGATTTTATTGAATTCTTAAGAGTTTCCGCTACAAATTCCTGACCAACAAGGTCATCAAACTGCTGCGGTCTCCTTCGAGTCGCTGTTACTTCGTATGACATAGAGTAAATTATAATGGGAATTTTCAGTTAAGGAAAGTCTAAAGGCCAAGATTGCGGGTCGAAGAGATTCCTCTATATAAATAATTAATCGTACTATTGGCTCCCGGGCACATATTTGCAGGACAAAAACGCGCAATAATGCGCTAGACGTTGTTTGTGGTATAGAAACTATTATACTGCCGCTCCCGCGGCAGCCACAAACAAAGTCTTTTTGCCCTGCAAATCTGCTTCCTCGCGCCAAAATTTCATTACGTCTTTATAATGCCTCCCCTGTACAGCCCCGCAATCTTGGCCTTTAGACTTTCATATTTCCGTAAATCCCATTATAATTTATTCTATGAAATTCTACGGTGAACTCTTAGTTTTTGCATTATTATTTATTACCAACCTGCGCGTATTTTTTGTACATCATGTGCGGCGAGATCCTCTTGTTGTACTGGCTCCGTTCACCTTTATTGTAGCGATTCTGCAGATTTTCGCATGGAAAATTGATGCTTTTACAATTCTTGGACTCTTAATTGCACTCTTTGTCCTTCTTTCAAACTTCCATGCTATTTTCAGATATCTTGAACGCCTTTATATTGACCATTACAGCCCGTTAATGAGGGTTTGGGCGGCTTTTACAATCATCTTTTCTGCACTCGCACTTGCAGCTACAATTTATTTTGCACCAGTAGAACAGCATTCAAGAAAACTCAACGTTTCGGAAAATCAGTTTCTATATAAAGGAAGCTTTAGAAGCGGTTTTGAAAATGCCAGTGCTGTTGGAAAAAAATCTCTGACACTTTATGAGTTTGCTCCAGATCAAATATCAGAGACAAACCCACAGAAATATGAAAATCTTATAGTGTTGTTTGAGCCGGACAAACGAGGCGATACAGAACACTATAAGCCTTATCTTCAGCAGCTGGCTTCTCAGGGAATTACAGTTTATTCTGCTGATTTTTATGCTGATGACGGACAGTGGCTTCATAATATTGGCGATAAAAAAATTCTCCGCCGTCTGATTATGGTTATTCAGAGTGTTCTGAACGAGAAAAAGTTTACATCTCAAAAGGAATACTACTCTTTCAACATTTCTCAGGAATATTCAGTTCTGCTTCCTTTACTTCGAGAACATTGTGGTTCCGATAAGAAATTCTTCCTTATAACTGATTTTATGGCTGATATTGCGGCTGACGACTTAATGAAGAAAAATCCGGAAGAAATTGCCGGTATATTAAAACTTTCTTCTATTGATAACTATAAAACTTCTGGATATGGCTGTATTGAACAGACTGATCCTCTTTTAGCAATGGTTCTTGGATTTTCGCGGGATTCTTCTCTTGCAACTCCAAAGCTCCTGGCTAAAAAAACTGTGGAGGCCCTTAATGACCTTAAATGAACTGGACGAGTGGCTGAACGCGTTCCTTAAAAAAGAAGACTTTCCTGGAGACCCTTCGCGGAATGGTATTCAGGTGCAGAATTCCGCCCCGGCGGAGAAACAGATTAAGACGGTAGCTTTTGCGGTGGACGCATGCGAAGCAACTGCTCTTGCTGCAGCTGAAGCTGGCGCAGATGTTCTGGTTGTTCACCACGGACTTTTCTGGGGTGGTTGCGAAACACTTACCGGTAATTTTTATAAGCGTGCGGCCGCCTTTATTAAAAACGACCTTGCTTTAATCGGCTACCACATTCCTCTTGATGCAAACAATCCTTATGGAAATAACTACGGACTGGCGGCCGCCCTCGGGCTTTCAAAGCTTGAACCGTTCGGTTTCTGGCGTGGAATGAGTATTGGAGTTCGCGGTGAATTCACTACACCAGTGTCTCCAGAAGACCTCAATTCTTCACTTTCAAAAATCACAAAAACAAATGCCCGCCTCTTCCAGTTCGGAAAATCACAAATCAAAACTGTAGGAATTATTTCCGGAGGAGCCGGTGAAGATGTGGATCAGGCTGCTGAACTCGGTTTAGACTGTTACATTACCGGTGAGTTCGCTCATGAGCAATATCATCCTGCAGAAGAATTTGGTATCAATGTAATTGCCGGAGGCCATTACGGCACCGAAACTATGGGAGTTTCCCTGCTTAAAGAAAAAATAGAAAAGGAGTTAGGTCTTCGCACGTTATTTATTGACCTGCCGACAGATTTATAAGTATATTTTTAATATGAATAAAGAATTAAAATCAAAACTGCTGCCAATTTCACTTGCAGTTCTAGTAGTTATCCTTGATCAGGTTACAAAAATCCTTGTAATGAAAAATATTCCGCTTTATACAATAGGCGCACAGTTTTTTGGAGATTTTCTGAGAATCATTCACGTAGCAAATACAGGAGTTGCGTTTAGTGTAGGTGCAACCTGGTCTGATACTTTGCGCCGTTTACTGTTTTCTCTTATTCCTCTTATCGTAATTGGTATTGTTGTTGGAATTTACTTTAAGAATAATACCTGGACTAAGGTTCAGCGCTGGGCAATTATGGGTATTGTCGGTGGAGGTCTTGGAAATCTTATTGACCGCTTTTTCCGTGCCGAAGGTGTTGTAGACTTTATCGATGTTAAATTCTATGGACTTTTTGGTCTTGAACGATGGCCAACCTTTAATGTTGCAGACGCAGCAGTTGTTGTCTGTGGTATTATTCTGATTGTTTCATTTATCATTACTTATATAAAAGAATCTAAAGAACAGAAATCTCAGGAATCTGAGAATAAATAAAAAAAGAGGTATTCACATGGACATGACTGATGAAGAAAAAGCGGAGAGACTTGAACGTCAGAAAAAGGAACTTGAACTTCGTGCTAAAAAACGCAATTCAAGACTTTTCCTGTTTTTCGGTAGTATCTTTGAAATCGTAGAAACTCTCGCTGTAATTCTGCTGCTTTTTGTATTTTTCTCTTTCCTGATTTTCAAAGTTTTTACTCTTCCAGAAGCTACTGCACGCACTGTTTTCCAGTTCAGTACTATCGTTAGCTTTATCGGTGGTCTTTTCCTTGGCTTTATGATTTATAAAACTTGTGCAAACTTTGTAATCGAAAAGTTTAATCTTACTGATAAACTTTCAAATGAAGTTCTTGGACATTATTCAAAGCGCGCTCGCGCTGCAGAAAAAGAGGCATTAAAAAAATGATTGGAATTATTGGAGCAATGGACAGCGAGGTTGAAACTCTTTTTGCCCGCATGTCTGCAAAAGAAAAAGTTAATATCAACAATCTGATTTTCTACAAAGGAAAATTATATAACAAAGATGTTGTTATCGTAAAATGTGGTATTGGAAAAGTAAACGCTGCTTTATGTACACAGCTTTTAATACTGAATTTTAAAGTTTCAAAAATTATCAATACTGGTATTGCGGGAGCTACTGGTACTGGTCTTAATATTTATGATTTTGTAGTTTCAACAGAAGCAGTTTATCATGATTTTGATACTGTGTTCTTTGGCTATAAACTTGGACAGGTTCCAGGAATGCCGGAAGCTTTCGTTGCAGATCCAGCTCTTGTAAATGCAGCAGTTTCTGCTTTTGAACATACAGATTTTTCTAATAAGTTGAAAATAGCAAAAGGCCGCATTGCTTCTGGTGATCAGTTTATTTCCGGTGGTGAAAAGAAAAACTTTATCATTTCTAACTTCCATCCTCAGTGTGTTGAAATGGAAGGTTGTGCAATTGCACACGCATGCTATGCAAACAAAGTTCCTTTTGTAATCATTAGATGTATGTCTGATACTGCTGACGAAACTGTAAAAGAAACATATTCGGAAGAAACAGCATCACGTCTTAGCAGCACTTTCCTTCTGGAAGTAATTAAAGAAATATAAATTAAAGTAATAAACGGACACGTCAAGGCACGCTTCGCTTAAAGCCTTGACATGTCCGTTTATCGGTTTTTTTAAGGAGGTTAAACCCGCTATGGAAGTTGTTCAGAGTTTTACTATTGATCATACACATTTGAAACCTGGTATCTACATTTCTCGCGAAGACAAAGGTTTTACAACTTATGATCTTCGTATCACAGAACCTAATAAAGAACCTGCAATGGGACCTGGAGCAATCCACAGTCTTGAGCATCTTATGGCTACCTGGTTCAGAAATTCTGAAGTAAAGGATGACGTAGTTTACGTTGGTCCTATGGGCTGTCTCACAGGTATGTATATCATCATGATTGGAAAATACTCTGTAGAAGATATGCGTCAGCTTACAATCCGCTGTCTTGAATGGATTCTTACTCAGAATGAAGTTCCTGCGACACGTCCTGAAGCCTGCGGAAATTATCTTCTCCATGATCTTCCTATGTGTAAGTGGGAAAGCAAACGCTATCTTGACCGTTTGAAGAATGATTTCCATTGTGAATATACAAAGCTTGAAGTAAAGCTTGATGATGGAAAAGTTTTTGCAGACGCATAAGGTAAACTGACAGAATATTAAATGAACATTCTGAACAAATTAAAAGAAACAGCAGTTTCGGTTCTGCCGGTTATGGCAATCGTGCTGTTTCTTGGATTAACCTTTGTTCCTCTTGATAAGTATCTGCTCGCACGCTTTGTCGTTGGCGGGCTTTTGCTTATTATTGGCCTTACAATTTTTCTTCTTGGTGTAGACCTTGGTATTCAGCCGATGGGCGAAAGAACTGGTTCTGCACTGACAAAAAAACGTTCTCTCCTGCTTCTGCTTTTTGTAGCTTTCATAATCGGATTTATTGTAACTGCTGCGGAACCTGATATTCAGGTTTTTGGTGACCAGGTACGGGGTATTTTTCCTGTCGTAAATAAAACAGCTATCACCTTTGTAATTGCAGGCGGAGTTGGTCTTTTTATAATGCTGGGACTCTTGCGCACTGTTTTGAATCTTTCCCTTAAATGGACTTTCTTCATTGCATACTCAGTACTTTTCATAATTTCTATTTTTGCACCTGAAAGCTTTTTTGGAATTGCCTTTGATTCTGGCGGAGCAACAACAGGTCCTATGACTGTACCTTTTATTATGGCACTGGGTATTGGTGTTTCCAGTGTCCGCGATGATAATGACAACAGTTTTGGTCTTACAGGAGTTTGTTCCATCGGACCAGTTATGGCAGTTTTGATTTATGCGATATTATTGAAAGGGCCTATAGTTAATGGTCCACTGACTGGAGCCGAAAGTGCTGCAGTATCTAACGCAGTATCAGAAAACTTTGCCCAAATCGCTGCACACGTCTTCCGCGAATCATTGATTTCTATTGCACCGCTTTTTGCATTGTTTATAATCTTCCAGATTTCCCTTTTGAAGATGACGAAACGTCAGGTAATCAGAATTATAATCGGTTTTATTTATGCTTTTATAGGCCTTACGATTTTTCTGATTGGAGTAAAGGGCGGTTTTTCGCAGGCAGGCGCAGAACTCGGAGAAAAGCTTGGATCTCTTGCTGTTGAAAATGGTGGTGCCTGGTATGTGCTCCTTATCTTTACCGGACTTCTTTTAGGCGCAATTATTGTCTGTGCAGAACCTGCTGTATGGGTTTTAAGTGAACAGGTAGAAAATGTAAGTGGCGGTACAATTAAAAGAAAGGTCCTTCTTATTTTCCTTTCTGTGGGTACTGCAATTGCCATTGCTCTTGCCATGCTTCGCGCTGTTACAGGTTTTAATCTTAAATATGTTATTATCCCAGGCTATATAATTGCTATGACTCTTATGATTTTCTGCCCTTCTCTTTTTTCAGGAATTGCTTTTGATTCGGGCGGAGTAGCTTCGGGACCTCTCACCTCAACTTTTGTACTTTCATTTACTCTTGGTGCTGCCTCAAGTGGAAAAGGCGGAAATGATTCTTTTGGTGTAATTGCTCTTGTTGCCATGATGCCGCTGCTTGCAATTCAGCTTATGGGAATCATCTATAAACTCAAACAAGGAGGCAAAAAATGAATTATAAGCTTCTTGTGAGTATTGTTCCTCATGACAGCGGGGAACTAATATCTGACGCAGCAAAATCAGCGGGAGCTGGCGGTGGTACTATTGCAATGGGCCGCGGAACTGCATCGAACGGAGTTCTACAGCTTCTGGGACTTGGCGATACTTCAAAAGATATCGTCTACATCATTCTGGAAGAAGAAAAATGTGAAGCTGTTCGTACTGCAATAATTTCAGCATCCGAAACAAAAAAACATTTTGGAGTGCTTTTTACAATCGAAGTAGGAAATTTTGTAAAAGCAGGTAATACAGATTCAATCGAAAAATCAGAAATAAAAGGGGGCAAATCTATGGCAACCAGTACATATCAGATGATAAACGTAATTGTAAACAAAGGCTATGCAGAAGATGCAATGGCTGCAGCCCGTAAAGCAGGAGCTGGCGGCGGTACAATTATCGGTGCCCGTGGAACTGCAAAAGAAGGAGATGCAGCTTTCTTTGGAATGAAGATTGTCCCGGAAAAAGAAATGCTGATGATTCTCGTTCCATCTGATAAAAAGGATGCCATACTCCAGGCTATCACAGCCCTTCCTTGTTTTGCAGAAGCCGGAAGCGGAATCATCTTCTGTAATGAAGCCCAGGATTTTACTCTCCTGGGCAAAAAGTAATCTTATTTCTTACTAGTTTTCAGCAGACGTAGGCTGTTAAGAACCGCAAGGATTGTTACACCGACATCGCCAAAAACCGCAATCCACATATTCGAAATGCCGAGGGCGCTGAGAATCAAAATAGCTCCCTTAATTCCCAAAGCTCCATAGAGGTTTTCATAAACAATGCGCAGGGTGCGGCGGCTTATTTTAATTCCGTCTACAATCTTACTTGGCTTGTCTTCCATAATAATGATGTCTGCAGCTTCAATCGCAGCGTCACTTCCCATATTACCCATTGCGATACCAGCATCAGCACGGGCAAGAACAGGCGCGTCGTTTATACCGTCGCCGGCAAAAATCAGAGTACCGCGTTTCTTTCCACCCTTAGAAAGATCTGCAAGAAGTTCTTCAACCTTAGCAAGTTTGTCTGCACTGAGCAGCTGACCAAAAGCTTTTTTAAGCCCGAGCTTTGCAGCAACTGTATGTGCGGCACGTTCGTTATCTCCGGTAAGCATTACAACATTTTCAACGCCAATTTTGTGAAGACCTTCAACAGTTGCCTGTGAATCATCTTTAATTTCATCGCTGATTACAATGTGGCCACTGTACTTTCCTTCACTTGCAACGTGAATTACAGTTCCGTCCTGATGTTCAGAACATTCACTGTAATTGATACCAAACTGTTCCATAAGCTTTGTGTTACCGGCAAGAACTTCCTTACCATTTACAAGAGCTTTTATACCCTTTCCGGCAATTTCTTCTACATTCTCAAGTTTTACATTGTCGCAGCATTTGTCGTGATGAGCAGCTTTGAGTGAAGCAGAAATCGGATGTGTAGAGAACATTTCTGTATGTGTTGCAAGAGCAAGCAGTTCTGTCTCTGTAATAGAAGAATCTGTTGCGTGAATATGTGTAACAACAAAGTTTCCTTTTGTAAGGGTTCCAGTCTTGTCGAATACGGCAGTTTTTGTACGGCCGAGTGCTTCAAGGTATACACTTCCTTTAATCAGGATTCCATGACGTGCAGCTGCTGTAATACCACCACAGAATGAAAGTGGAATTGAAATAACAAGCGCACAAGGACAGCTTACTACAAGGAACATAAGTGCACGGTATACCCATGTACTCCAGGTTGCCTGCCATGCCCAGTTGCCAGACTTAAAGCCAATTATCACACTTGGAATAATTGCAAGTGCCAGAGCAGAATAAACAACGATTGGTGTATAAACACGTGCAAAGCGTGTTACAAACTGCTCAGACTTTGTCTTGTTTTCTGTTGCATTTTCAACGAGTTCAAGAATACGTGAAAGAGCCGAATCACCGGCATGTCGTGTTGTTCTGATTTCAAGTACGCCCTGTTTGTTGATTGAGCCGGAAAGAACTTCGCTTCCAACAGATACGTGCTGAGGAATACTTTCACCAGTAAGAGCTGAAGTATCAACAAAACTGTCACCGTCTACAACAACACCATCAATAGGAATACGGTCACCAGGCTTTACAATGATTACAGAATCAGTTTCAACTTCTTCAGGATCTACTTCGCGAGTTTCTGCTCCAACCTTTACGGTTGCATGATCCGGACGAAGTTTTGCAATCTCTTCGATAGAATCCCGAGATTTATCAACTGCATAATCTTCAAACTTTTCACCAACCTGATACAGAATCATGATAGCAACAGCTTCTTCATATTCACCAAGAAGAATCGCACCAATGGCTGCTACAGACATTAAGAAAGATTCATCCATCAGTTCGCCATGTATAAGGTTAGAAACAGCGCCAATTACAATATCCTTTCCTGTTATCATAAAGGCAATAAAATACAGTACCATACAAACTGCTTCATGAATCAGATCAATTTTTGCTACATCAGAAAGCCAGTTTTCTACAGGAAGATGCTCTATTACAAGTCCAAGTACAAACATTACTGCGGCAAAAATCAACTGCTTTACAGTAAGTTCATGTTCTTCTCCATGCTCGTGTCCATGTTCATGGTCGTGACCGCAGCCACATGAACATCCATCGTGTTCGTGATGGTCATGGTGATGTCCGTGTTCATGCCCGCACTCGCAGTGTTCGTGTTCGTGTTCATGTCCGCATTCGCAGTGTTCATGTTCATGTTCGTGTTTATGTTCGTCGCTCATTATTCTTTCTCCTTAATATGTTCTATACCACACTCTAAAATACTCTTTACGTGATCGTCTGCAAGGCTGTAGTAAATTACCTTGCCCTCACGGTTTGTACGCACCAGATCAGATTCACGTAAAGTCCTCAACTGATGAGAAACAGCCGAAACCGACATTCCCAGCAGCGCCGAAATATCACATACGCAAAGGTCACTTTTATCAAGCGCATAAAGAATCTTTACACGCGTTGTATCACCAAAAATCTTGTAAAAATCAGCAAGGTCAAAAATCATTTCATCTTCTGGAAATGTTGCCCTAACTTTTTTTACGGTCTCTTCGTGAATTACTTCGCCTTCGCACAGTTCTTCATTCTTTTTCATTGAGACTCCTGCTGTTCATTTGAACAAACATTCAATTGAATAGCTACTCAAATAATAATGTCATTTGAATAATTGTGCAAGTGTTTTTTAGAAAAAAAATAACTCATTTGCCATAAACCGCTTTTTTTCTTATACTGATTTTCATGAACCTTTCAAATATTGTAATTGTATTAGACCATCCGGATGAATCAAGAAATATTGGTGCTGCATGCCGCGCCATGGCTAATAATGATATAAGTGATTTACGAATTGTCGGCAACAAAGCAGACTACGACATAGAACATATTCACGTCCTTGCAATTCATGCCGGTGCAATTTTTGATAATGCCAGATTCTTCAATTCTATAACAGAGGCAACAAGCGATTGTGCAATTTGTGCTGGCACAACAAGACGTCGGGGTAAAAAACGTGGCAAACTGCTTCTGCCAGAGGAATTTGCAGAGATGGCAGACACAACCACAAACAATTCTGGAAAGGTTGCCGTTATCTTTGGAAACGAACGCACCGGACTTACAGATGAACAGCTTGATGAATGTAATCTTGGAGTTACAATTCCATCTTCTGATGGCTTCGGTTCTTTAAATCTTAGCCATGCTGTTCAGATTATGAGCTACCATCTTTTCCGTTATTCTCTTAAACAAAAAAAAGGCGAATACAGAGGTTATACACCGCTTACACTGGAGCGCGTAGATCAGACCGTAAAAATAATTACAGATGATATGCAGAAAATCGGTTTCTTTAAAATGCCGGGCCGCGAAGATATGGAAAATTTCTGGAGAAGTGTTTTAAGTCGGGCAAGTCTTTCAGAGGGTGAAGCACAGTATCTGGAAAAGACATTTAATAAAATGGCAGGACTGGCGTCTAAGAACGCTTCGAATTCTTCTCAGCAATAAACTTAACGAACTCTTCTTCTGGAATCGGCTTACTGAAATAGAAGCCCTGAGCATAAGTGATGCCAAGACTTGCAAGGTAATCAAACTGCTCTTTTGTTTCAATTCCCTCAACAACAATCTTTCGTCCCATCTTGAGGAGCATTGAAATCATATTTTCCAGAAGAATCTTTGCATTCTTAGTTCCTTCAGTCTCATCTTCTTTAAAACAAGGCCATAAAAGGCTCTTATCAATTTTGATCATTTCAAAATCTGCTTTAGCTATTCTGGAAAGATTTGAATAACCAGTACCAAAATCATCCATAGAGAATGAACAGCCGAACTTCTTAAGTTCTTCCATATTCTTTTTAAGCATGTAGCCCGAAGTTACCGCAATAGATTCTGTGATTTCAAGATTAACGCAGTCCGGTGCAATATTATACTTCATCAAAAGTGACTTCATGAGTTTTGGAAGATTTGCATCTACAGATTGCAGTCCGGAAAGGTTTACCTCTATATGATTCATATGCTGTTTTTTGAGATTGTTTTCAGACATGAATGCGAATACATGATTAAAAATCAGATTACTGAGCGGCATAATCATGCCTTTCTTCTCTGCAAGCGGAATAAACTCTTCTGGAGAAACATAGCCGATAGTATTTTCATCTTTAAGACGTACAAGAGCCTCGGCATTTGTAAATCTCTTTTCGGCAAGACTATAAATCGGCTGATAATACATTACGATAGAATTATTCTTTATAGATTCAGAAACAATATGAAGAATCTGTCGGCTTCGGATTCGCTTTTCGCGGGCCTTATCATCAATTCGTCTGATAAAGCCGATAGAACGACCGTAGGTTTCTGTATCTTCAGCAAAGTCAAGCAGTTCAACAACCTGTCCATCAAAAGGGAAATCTTCAGGACAGAAAAGAACATTGGCATGAGCATTTAGACGAACAGATCTGTCTTTAAGCTCCCATGGACGAGAGAATCTGTCTGCAAGAATCTCAAGGCAGGTATCGATTTTTGAAATATGCTTGTTGTCTACAATAAAAGCAAGCGTCATTCGGTTCATGCGGTAACACTGGGTTTTAAAAGATTTTTCAACAAATTGTTTTATTTCAACCAGAGTTTCTGCAATTACATTTGTACCTACATAGTTTTCAATGATTGACGCTTCATCAAGTTCCATGCTTACTATCGCATAATTTTTTTTGCAGCTCATAAATTCCTGCAAAACAGTTTTAAGCGCATAGTAATTAAAGGCTCTGGTTTCACTATCAAGATATTCAGAAGGATTTTCAAGCGACAGGAACATCAGAAGAATGATGGCAGAAATACCAACACTGGAAATTAAAATCTTTGGCTCAATAATCTGAACGCCACCGAATCCAACCCAAAGTGCCATAGTCATAAGTACACAGATTTTCTGTTTACGGTGAGCCTTATTTTTCCAGTGTCGAAGGGTCTGAAAAACCGTCATTGCAGAATAGATGATAAGAACTGCATAAACACAATTTACCATCAATCCAAAAGAATAAATTCCATCTTCTTCTATATAATAATCTATTGGTGCAAAAAGAACAGAAGCCAGAGCGAAAACATACGAAACAATGATCACCGAAAGCTCCGGCTTTGAATAACGTCTCTGATTGCGATTAAGTATATCAATATAGAGATAGATACACGAAAGAGCGATATACAGAAAAATAATAAAGCCCTGGTGCGTAAAACGAACAAACCAGAGCGGACATGAATCAAAATAAACAAGTGCAAAAACTGTAGCAAAATCAAACAGCAGATAGAGTAATGCACTCACCATCAAAACAGAAAAGATTTTGTTTGAAAGCAGTTTGATTTTCGGACGTAAAAAATAGATGACTTCAAGAATCAACATGATTGAGAGCGATGCGATTTGAAATTTTATATGGTTAAATAAAAATGAATTCATCTAACCATATATTTTACAACGAGATATGAAGAAACGCTAGATTTTTTTTATGCTGTAAAACTCTGAAGGACAGAACTCATTTTTATATCATTAAGAATCGTATCACATATATTTCTGACATTCTCATTTTTCAAAATATATTCATGCCCACCTTCGAAGACTTGTGTATTTTTAACTCTATAATAATCTTTCCACACTTTATTCATATCAATATTTTCGTTATTTCCAGAAAACAAACTAACTTCTATGGGATATTTTTTTTCCAATGCTTTATAATTATTTAGATTATTTATATCATTTTGAATAATTGGAAAGAAAAAATCAAATAAAGAGTTATCTGTCATAATATTGCTGGCTGTCATATTTTGACGCAATAATAATTCACGAATTCCTTCTTTTGAAGTATCAATTTTTTCATGAATTGGACTTCCACTTGAAAGATAAATGATTTTTGGAAACTGAAGTTTTCGACAATTTATTGTGTTACATAAATCTAAAATAACATTAGTACCATAACTATGACCTAGAAAAATATAATCCTCTTCCAGAAGTCTTGAATATTTTTCCAGGAAATCAATTGAAACTTCATGAATTGATTTAGAAAACTCTTCTCCATATCTTGCCCCATGCCCCTTATATTCATATAAAAAGCATTCAACAAAAGAATTTGATAATTGTTTCTTATATTCCAAATATAAATTAGCAGAGGATCCTGCATGTGGAAAAATAAAAAGTCTTGTTTTACTCATGTTACGACACCTGTACATTATTTTGATTTATTTTTTTATTTGCTTTTATACTAAATAATACACAAAAGATTAGCATCAATAATCCGGCAAAAGAATACCAGTATTGTACCGAAGTTATTTTTGTAAATACTATTTCTATAACCAATCCAATTGGGATTACAGCAGTATTAACTGCAGAAATTGTTCCAAACATAACCCCCTGTTCTTCTTTTGGTATCTCATTTTGAAAGAAGGCAGTTATATTTGAATTAAAAATTGAAAAAAGATTTCCTACTAAAAACAACAAAATATAATATATAAAAAGATTAATATTCTGGAAAAATAAGAGTATACCAAAAACTAAAAAGAGGATTGAATATAAGAAAGCAGAAACTATTATTCTATTATGATAATTTGATTTATTCTTAAATAACCCGACAATTAGTCCTCCAACAATCATTCCTATTACATAAGATGCTTCTATAATAGCTAAAATACTAACATCTTTTTTCAAAATACTACTTACCAAAAGTGGCAATATGGTTATTGATGGAGACATGCATAGATTCAATAAAGCAATAAAAATTGAATACTGAAAAATATCTTTATAAACCTTTAAGGTCTTAAATTGCTCAATAATATTCTTCTCTTTTGTTTCATTTCCTATTATTTCATTAACACGGAAAAAGCATAAACACAAAATTGCAAATAATGCAGTAACTATTTCAAGCAATAAAATATTATCAATGGACCATACCTTTAATAAAATAGCACCAACTATTGGAGCTACAAAATTTGATATTCCATTAATAGTTAGGTTTACTCCTGCAGCAGATGTTAGATTTTCTTTTCCTACTGAGTTAGAAACTGCAATAACTGATGCTAAGGTTTGAAATTGATTACAAACACTTCTTATAAAAAATAACATATAAATAAAGAATGTATTTGCATAATCATTTTTTAATAAGAAAACAAAAATACAAGTAGCCAGTGCAGAAATTAAATCCGAAAAGATCATTATTTTTTTCTTTTCAATTTTATCAATAATAGAACCAATTATCGGACCTAATAGAATAGCTGGGATATATGTAAAAATTGTAGATACAGATAAAACAATTGTAGAACTATATTTTTCTGTTATATACCAGATTAATGCAAACTGAACAATGTTACTTCCACAAATGGAAATTAATTGACCACCCCATAGCGGTAATAATCTAAACAACTCTTTTCTATTATTATTCATCTTTAAATACCTTTTTCCAAATTTATTAATAAATTTTTTCTTAGTTTATTATTCATTGGATCCCAATGAAAATTTAATTTTTTTAGAATTGCTTCAGTATATTGATTAGAACTAAAATGATTGCTTTCGAGTTCTTCAATATGCAGATGGACTAATAAATCTTTATAATTGGAAATCTTACCATTAGATATATCAAGTTTTATATTATCCAGGAAACTCTTTGGTGATATTATTTTAATATCATTATCATTTTTTACAGATTCATCAAATAATTCTATATTAGGATTCCAAACATGATATATACTTTGTTGTTTATGAATTTCTGACAATAAAAGTATTGCATCTGCTATATTATTAACAAAACTGTACTCATTATATAAAATGCCTTCTGGTATAATTCTATTTTTTACAAAAGCATTTAATCTTGCTAAAAAAGCATTCTGCTGCCAATCTTGTTGGAATTTTCCATTGATAGAATCGAAACATACATTACCGATTCTCATAATACACCAATCTGTAAAATCACTATTTATTAATACTTTTTCAGCTTCTATCTTTGATTTAGTATATAGATTCATTTTCAAATCAGAATGTAAATTTATTGTCTTCTCATTAAAAACACTATCTTCACATCCTGATACTACAGAAGCTGTAGATATATGAACTAATTTTTTTCCTTTATTTGTTTTACAGAAATTAATGATATTGCAAAGACTATCAATGTTTGATTCCTTAAATGAAGTCCAGTCTCCAAAATGTTGTACTTTAGCTGCAGCATTTATTACAACATCAACAGATTCTGATATAGAATTATATATTTCTTCATTTAAATTAAATCTATTCTTTGATAAATCGCTTTCATATATTTCTAAGCGGTCGGAAAATGATTCAAGATTATCATCAAAAAAATATTTATAATTTTTTTCTATTCTTTCTCTTACAGATAAATTTAGTCTGCTTCTTCCAAGAATAACAATCTTTGAATTAGTCTGCGTTAAGAGTCGATTTAATATATATATACCTAAATATCCTGTTGCTCCAGTTAATAAAACAATTTTATTTTCATAATTATCCATTGAAGGAATTTCTAGATTATAGTTTTCTTCCACTTTATATACAGGAATTGGCTTTGAAATAAAATCATTTAATTTATTTACTTTATCCAGTAAGGAATAATTAGTATTTATATTTTTGGCTACAATTTCTTTAATAGTTTTCTTCTCAAAAATATCAGAAAATGAACAATTTATTATTTCCACCATTTTTGAATATACTTTTATTGCCTTTATTGAGTCTCCGCCTATCTCAAAGAAACTGTCATTCCGTCCTACCTTTTCTACGCCAAGTACTTCCTTCCAGATTTCTGCAAGCTTCTCTTCTGTCTCTCCTTCTGGCGCTTCGTATTCACTACTTCTAACTTCCATTCCGCCATTCTCCTTCAGTTTCCTCTTGTCCACCTTTCCGTTCTTTGTTAATGGAATCTCTTCCACCTCTATGAATCTTCCGGGTATCATATACTCTGGCAGTCGCTCTGAAAGTTTCTGCTTGAACTCTTCATAATCTGTCTCTTCTTCCACTGCTATGTAGCCCACAAGGCTCTTTACTCCTCCTTTCTCTTCTACCACTACACAGCTTCCCTTTACTCCTCTCTGACTCTCTATTGCGGCCTCTATTTCTCCTATCTCTATTCTGTATCCGCGGATCTTTACCTGTTCATCTATTCGTCCAAGATACTCGATGTTTCCCTCTTCGTTCCATCTTCCAAGGTCTCCGCTCTTATATATACGCTCGCCTTCTTTCCACGGACTTTCTATGAACTTCTCCTGGCTTATCTCTTCCTTATTGATGTACCCTCGGCCGACTCCTTCTCCTCCTATCCACAGTTCTCCGCTTACTCCTTCTGGACATAGTTTTCCGTTTCGGTCTACTATATAGATGTTTTTGTTATAAATAGGTTTTCCTATAGGAGGCATATTCTCTTCTGCTTCTGCATATGTACTCCAGATTGTATCTTCCGTTGGTCCATACAGATTATACAGCTTATACCTTTCATTCTTTATTCCGTATCTTAATAGATCTCCTGCTGTCAGAAGAATTTCTACACACTCTGGTATTTCATATCGTTCTTTCAGCACTACATTCATATATGCTGTTGGCATGAATACGATATTTATTTTCTTTTCCTCTACAAATTCTATTAAATTATGTATATCGTTCTTCTGTTCTTTTGATGCTATGTATAAACTGTTTCCATGTATTATGCAGCTGAATATTTCAAATACCGACGCATCAAAACTGATGCTTGCCATTTGCAGCATCCTGTTTTCGTCTTTTTTCAGGAATATGTCTTTATATGCATACACTGTATTTACCAGGCTTTTGTGTTCTATCATTGCACCTTTTGGCTGCCCGGTTGTTCCTGATGTGTATATGATATATGCAAGGCTCTTTCCGTCGTTTATTACTTCCGGATTGTCTTCCCTTTCACTTTCCGCTTCCCTTATCAGGATTCTTTCCTTTCCGCTTTTCTCCGTTGCCTTATACCCTTCCTCATCACACAATATTAATCGTGCTCCCGAGTCTTCCATCATGTAGCGGATCCTATCCTCAGGATATTCAGGATCTGCTGGTACATATGCTCCTCCTGCTTTCAGGATTCCAAGCATTCCCGCTACTATTTCGATTCCTCGCTTTCCGCTTATTCCTACCCGCTCTTCTTTCTTTATTCCTCTTTCCCTAAGCCAGTGCGCTATTCGGTTTGCCTTTCGGTTCAGTTCTCCGTAACTGATGCTTCCGCCTTCTTCCTCTATCGCAGTTTTTCCTTCACTCTTCTTTACCTGCTCTTCAAACAGCTCGGCTATTGTCTTTCCTTCCGGATACTCTGCTTTTGCCCCTTCATGTCTTGCTGTCAGTGCCTTTTCTTCTTCTTCACTCTGCAAACTTAATAATTCTATCGAAGTAATCTTTTTTATAACTACATCATGAATAATATGACTCATATGTTCATAGATTTTTTTAAGACTGTATGTAGAATAGTTTGCATCGCCTTGTAATTTTATATGAAATTGACCTTCACTTTTATTAACTACTTCAGCAAATCCATAATTTGTTCTTTCTTTAGCCTCAACATTTTCAACTGAGAATTCAGACTGACTCAAACTGTTTTGATTTACAGGAAAATTTTCAAAAGTATAGATAATATTAATTGGTTTTCCTAAAATATTTTGTAATTCACTAATTCCAATATAATTATATTTCTCTCCCTCGTAAAACTCAGTTTGCTGATTTTTCATTAAATCAATTATAGAAGTGTTATTTCTAACTCGAATTATTCTATTTTGAATTAATATTCCTTTAATATTCTCAATATCATATATAGGTGCATTCCTTCCAGAAGATATTTCACTAATAATTGCATCTTCACTATTATTATATTTTTGAACCAGGATACCTAAAATTGTAGAGAAGAAAATACTTTCCGTAATCTGGTTATTTTTACAAAATGATTCAATTTGTTCTGATAATAATTTATCCGTAATAAAAATCTCTTCACAGTCTTCTTTTCCAGATAGCCCAAAATTTGGCATTTCACTGTTAGAATCATAACCTTCAAGATAATTACACCAGAATTCTTTTGCAGCTTTATCATTTTTTATTGTTTCATACCACTTAATATAATTACTAAATTTAGTAACTTTTCTCGTTTTTATAGTACCATTTTTTATAAGCTGAAAATAATTATCTATAATTTCACTTAATATAAGTCCTAATGACCATCCATCTAAAATAATATGATGAAAAGAAAAAACAAAATAACTTTTATTGTTTTCCGAATCTTCAATAAGTTTGAATCGAACTGGTTCTTCATTTTCTAAATCAAATTTACGATTTCTGTCGGTTATCTGATATTCATATAAATCTTTCTGAGTCCCATTAGTAATAGAAAGAGAGTTCATGCTTTTTTTCATTACGATTTGTCTTGGTTTGGAAAGCCCCTTAAAATAAAAAACAGTTCTCAATATAGGATTATCCATTATCAGTCTTTCGATGCTTAATTTCATAAGTTCAGCATTTACTTGTTTTCCTATTGTTAATGTTACCTGTTCATAATAAGCTTCAGCCTTTGGATTTTGTAACCAATGAAACAGCATGCCTTCCTGCATGTTTGTTAATCCATAAATATCTTCAATATTACTTTTATTAATCATTTTTTCAATCTCCTAAAATTATCTTCAAATCATCAAAACTAATATCATTTGATGTAAAATCTTCTGCTACATATACAATTTTATTTTTATGATTTAATACATCAATTATTTCATGAATTGATTGTTCATACTTTTCTGTAAATTCTTTTACACCATCCTTCAAATCCGATGTTATATCTAATTCTATTCCATTCTCACTTGCATATCCGTTTATTGTTATAGCATTAAATAATTTTCCATCTGGATCAATAAATGACGGTAAATCTACATTTGTAGGTCTCAATGAAGTTGTATTATTTATCTTTAAATCTCCTAAGAAATTAAAACACACAGGAATATCTTCTTCATATTCACCTATCAAATAACCCAATCCATTATCAGGAACTTTAGATAATTCATTTCTTACATTCCAAAGTAAATCAAAATCATCAGTTATATCACTGGTATCAAATCTTACAGGGAACATAGAAGTAAACCATCCCACTGTACTATTAATTTTTGCCTTAATTAGTTCCTCTTCCCTACCATGACTTTCCATCATAATTTTTGCTTTTCTAATTCCATAGAAATGACACATAGTCTTAACTAAAGCGCAAACTAATAGTTCATGAACTGTAACATTGCTTTCTTTATATAATTCATTTAATAGATAATCTGAAAGTTCTTTATCTATATGAATTCTCTTGTTTTGCTTTATATTACAACGTTCAAGATGAATATAATCAAAGTCTAAATTCCTTTTCCAATATTCTGTATTTTTAATATAGGAGTCTGAAGTTTTATATTCTTTTATAGAATCAACCCATTTTTGGAAAGGAATGTAATGTATTGGTGATATTTGCTTATCATCAATAACGGATTTATAATTTCTATAAATCTGATCAACAAGAATTCTCCAGGATACACCGTCAATAGCAAGGTGATGAATTAACACTCCTATATAAGTAGTATTTCCTTCAACAATACAAATCTGTATCAATTTACCTTTTTCTATATCTATATCCTTATATAATGGTTCTATCTCTTTTCTCAGAACAATTTTAGGATCTTCAGATGTTTTGATATAATGTATGAAATCATAATTTAATGGTTCTTCCAGAATATATGATATCCAATTTCCAACAGAGTCTTTCTTATAAATTGTTCGGAAAATATCATATTGATTGTATATCTCAAGGATTACTTTTTTGAGTATTTCAATATCAATTTTCTTTAATGACTCTAATACAATTCCTTGATTATAATAATTTATATTTCCTTTCCAATTCTTGAAAAACCATTTCTGAACAGGAGATAAATCTGTTTCTCCTGTTCTAACTTTTATTTCTTCATATTTCGCGATTTGTACACATTCTGCTATTGCCTTTATTGTCTTCTGCTCGAAAATATCTTTTATCTCTAAGCCTAAGCCTTCGTTATTGAGTCTGCTTACTACCTGTATTGCCTTTATTGAGTCTCCGCCTATCTCAAAGAAACTGTCATTCCGTCCTACCTTTTCTACGCCAAGTACTTCCTTCCAGATTTCTGCAAGCTTCTCTTCCGTCTCTCCTTCTGGCGCTTCGTATTCACTGCTTCTGACTTCCTTTCCACCCTTCTCCTTCAGTTTCCTCTTGTCCACCTTTCCGTTCTTTGTTAATGGAATCTCTTCCACCTCTATGAACCTTCCGGGTATCATATACTCTGGCAGTCGCTCTGAAAGTTTCTGCTTGAACTCTTCATAATCTGTCTCTTCTTCCACTGCTATGTAGCCCACAAGGCTCTTTACTCCTCCTTTCTCTTCTACCACTACACAGCTTCCCTTTACTCCTTTCTGACTCTCTATTGCGGCCTCTATTTCTCCTATCTCTATTCTGTATCCGCGGATCTTTACCTGTTCATCTATTCGTCCAAGATACTCGATGTTTCCCTCTTCGTTCCATCTTCCAAGGTCTCCGCTCTTATATATACGCTCGCCTTCTTTCCACGGACTTTCTATGAACTTCTCCTGGCTTATCTCTTCCTTATTGATGTACCCTCGGCCGACTCCTTCTCCTCCTATCCACAGTTCTCCGCTTACTCCTTCTGGACATAGTTTTCCGTTTCGGTCTACTATATAGATGTTCTCATTATCAATCGGCTTTCCTATCGAGACATTATTTATATCTTTGGCTTCATCATATCTGTAAATCATACAGCCTACGACTGTTTCTGTTGGGCCGTATTCATTATAGATTGTCACTTCATGGTTATACTTTTCTTCTATTCCCCTGCATACTTCTCCTGTCAGGTTCTCCCCTCCAAGTATCATCGTATGTATATTCTTTCCTCTTTTTCCGTTCTCCTTCATTACCTTCAGGTGGGTCGGAGTCAGCTTTACTATTCCTATTCTTTCATCTTCTTCTATTTTTTCTATCAGCCTGCTCTTATCTTCTGATGTTATTGTTATTATCCTGTTTCCTGATAATAACGGCACATATATCGAAGTTACTGTCAGGTCAAAGCTTATTGATGAATGGAATGCAAAACCGTTTTCTTTTCCTTCCCTCACATACTGCTTTATTGCCCATGTTATGTAATTTACAACGCCGTTCTGTTCGAGCATTGCACCTTTTGGCTGCCCGGTTGTTCCTGATGTGTATATGATATATGCAAGGCTCTTTCCGTCGTTTATTACTTCCGGATTGTCTTCCCTTTCACTTTCCGCTTCCCTTATCAGGATTCTTTCCTTTCCGCTTTTCTCCGTTGCCTTATACCCTTCCTCATCACACAATATTAATCGTGCTCCCGAGTCTTCCATCATGTAGCGGATCCTATCCTCAGGATATTCAGGATCTGCTGGTACATATGCTCCTCCTGCTTTCAGGATTCCAAGCATTCCCGCTACTATTTCGATTCCTCGCTTTCCGCTTATTCCTACCCGCTCTTCTTTCTTTATTCCTCTTTCCCTAAGCCAGTGCGCTATTCGGTTTGCCTTTCGGTTCAGTTCTCCGTAACTGATGCTTCCGCCTTCTTCCTCTATCGCAGTTTTTCCTTCACTCTTCTTTACCTGCTCTTCAAACAGCTCGGCTATTGTCTTTCCTTCCGGATACTCTGCTTTTGCCCCTTCATGTCTTGCTGTCAGTGCCTTTTCTTCTTCTTCACTCTGTAACCTTATTTCTCCGATTCGTTTTGTTCCCTCGTCGATTATTCCTTCTGCTGTCTTCTCCAGCCACTTCCAGTATCTGTCTATTAATTCGTCGCTGTATCTTCCTTCCTCATAATCTATTTCGAATATATCTTCTGCTCCCTTTCGGCTTCCCTGTATCGTTAATCCGAATTTTACTCCTGAGACTTCATTCTTTTCTGTTTCTACTTCTATTCCTTCTCCGAACTCTAAATATTCGCTTCCTACTCCTTCTATATTCTGCCATGCAAACATTACTTCAAACAGTGTTTTTCCTTCCCTTCCGGCATACTTACTTATTTCCTTCAGTGAACATTCATTCCTGTCAAAGGCTCTGCTTATTCCTGCCTTTATTTCTCTCTCATACTCTTCCTTCTCTTTTGTTCCTTCAGGCCTTGCTCTCATTGCTAAGGTATTTACAAACATTCCTATTACATTTTCTATTTCCCTTTCTTTTCGCCCTGCCTCTACTACCCCTACTACTACATCTTCCTGTCCGCTTATCTTCGACAGCATTATTGTTATTGCTTCATAATAGAACATAAATGCTGTCAGTCCCTTTCCCCGACAGTATTCTTCTATCCTTCTGCGTTTTTCTGTGCCTATCTTATATGTCCTGACTTTTCCCTTTCCATTTCCCTTTCCGCTGGTTATCAGTTCCATTTCTTCCAGGGGTTCTTCATACACTTCTTCCCAGTACTTCTCTGCTGCTTCTTTCCTGCGGCTGTATTCTTCTCCTTTCTGCCATTCTGCATAATCTGCATATCTTATTTCTGGTTTTTCTTTTTCTTCTCCTCTGTATATTTCACTCAGGTCTTTGATTATAAGGCTTGTTGATACTCCGTCTGCTGCTATATGATGCATATCTGTACACAGTACTACTTCATTCTCTGTTTCCAGTATCTCTACCCTTATCAGGCTGTCTTTGCTTAAATCAAACCATCTTACAAATGCTCTCTTCTGTTCTTCTATTTCTTCTTCTCTTACTTTTTTTACTTCTACTTTTATTCTTCCTTCTTTATTTATCTTCTGCTCTAGTTCACCTTTCTCATTCAGCCTGTAATTTGTCCTCAGGCTTTCATGCCGCTCTTCTATCTTCTCAAATGCTTTCTTCAGCCCTTCTACATTTACTTTGCCTTTTAGTCTCAGGAATACTGGCATATTGTAATTTATATTTCCCTTTCCTGCCCTTTCATGCTCTATATATATCTGCTGCTGTTCTGTTGTCGTTGCATACCACTCTTTTTCTGCGACCCTTTTTATATGCTCGTATTTTACTTCCTCTCCAGCTTTCCTTACTATTGCGCCTATTGCCTTTATTGTCTTCTGCTCGAAAATATCTTTTATCTCTAAGCCTAAGCCTTCGTTATTGAGTCTGCTTACTACCTGTATTGCCTTTATTGAGTCTCCGCCTATCTCAAAGAAACTGTCATTCCGTCCTACCTTTTCTACGCCAAGTACTTCCTTCCAGATTTCTGCAAGCTTCTCTTCCGTCTCTCCTTCTGGCGCTTCGTATTCACTGCTTCTGACTTCCTTTCCACCCTTCTCCTTCAGTTTCCTCTTGTCCACCTTTCCGTTCTTTGTTAATGGAATCTCTTCCACCTCTATGAACCTTCCGGGTATCATATACTCTGGCAGTCGCTCTGAAAGTTTCTGCTTGAACTCTTCATAATCTGTCTCTTCTTCCACTGCTATGTAGCCCACAAGGCTCTTTACTCCTCCTTTCTCTTCTACCACTACACAGCTTCCCTTTACTCCTTTCTGACTCTCTATTGCGGCCTCTATTTCTCCTATCTCTATTCTGTATCCGCGGATCTTTACCTGTTCATCTATTCGTCCAAGATACTCGATGTTTCCCTCTTCGTTCCATCTTCCAAGGTCTCCGCTCTTATATATACGCTCGCCTTCTTTCCACGGACTTTCTATGAACTTCTCCTGGCTTATCTCTTCCTTATTGATGTACCCTCGGCCGACTCCTTCTCCTCCTATCCACAGTTCTCCGCTTACTCCTTCTGGACATAGTTTTCCGTTTCGGTCTACTATATAGATGTTTTTGTTATAAATAGGTTTTCCTATAGGAGGCATATTCTCTTCTGCTTCTGCATATGTACTCCAGATTGTATCTTCCGTTGGTCCATACAGATTATACAGCTTATACCTTTCATTCTTTATTCCGTATCTTAATAGATCTCCTGCTGTCAGAAGAATTTCTACACACTCTGGTATTTCATATCGTTCTTTCAGCACTACATTCATATATGCTGTTGGCATGAATACGATATTTATTTTCTTTTCCTCTACAAATTCTATTAAATTATGTATATCGTTCTTCTGTTCTTTTGATGCTATGTATAAACTGTTTCCATGTATTATGCAGCTGAATATTTCAAATACCGACGCATCAAAACTGATGCTTGCCATTTGCAGCATCCTGTTTTCGTCTTTTTTCAGGAATATGTCTTTATATGCATACACTGTATTTACCAGGCTTTTGTGTTCTATCATTGCACCTTTTGGCTGCCCGGTTGTTCCTGATGTGTATATGATATATGCAAGGCTCTTTCCGTCGTTTATTACTTCCGGATTGTCTTCCCTTTCACTTTCCGCTTCCCTTATCAGGATTCTTTCCTTTCCGCTTTTCTCCGTTGCCTTATACCCTTCCTCATCACACAATATTAATCGTGCTCCCGAGTCTTCCATCATGTAGCGGATCCTATCCTCAGGATATTCAGGATCTGCTGGTACATATGCTCCTCCTGCTTTCAGGATTCCAAGCATTCCCGCTACTATTTCGATTCCTCGCTTTCCGCTTATTCCTACCCGCTCTTCTTTCTTTATTCCTCTTTCCCTAAGCCAGTGCGCTATTCGGTTTGCCTTTCGGTTCAGTTCTCCGTAACTGATGCTTCCGCCTTCTTCCTCTATCGCAGTTTTTCCTTCACTCTTCTTTACCTGCTCTTCAAACAGCTCGGCTATTGTCTTTCCTTCCGGATACTCTGCTTTTGCCCCTTCATGTCTTGCTGTCAGTGCCTTTTCTTCTTCTTCACTCTGTAACCTTATTTCTCCGATTCGTTTTGTTCCCTCGTCGATTATTCCTTCTGCTGTCTTCTCCAGCCACTTCCAGTATCTGTCTATTAATTCGTCGCTGTATCTTCCTTCCTCATAATCTATTTCGAATATATCTTCTGCTCCCTTTCGGCTTCCCTGTATCGTTAATCCGAATTTTACTCCTGAGACTTCATTCTTTTCTGTTTCTACTTCTATTCCTTCTCCGAACTCTAAATATTCGCTTCCTACTCCTTCTATATTCTGCCATGCAAACATTACTTCAAACAGTGTTTTTCCTTCCCTTCCGGCATACTTACTTATTTCCTTCAGTGAACATTCATTCCTGTCAAAGGCTCTGCTTATTCCTGCCTTTATTTCTCTCTCATACTCTTCCTTCTCTTTTGTTCCTTCAGGCCTTGCTCTCATTGCTAAGGTATTTACAAACATTCCTATTACATTTTCTATTTCCCTTTCTTTTCGCCCTGCCTCTACTACCCCTACTACTACATCTTCCTGTCCGCTTATCTTCGACAGCATTATTGTTATTGCTTCATAATAGAACATAAATGCTGTCAGTCCCTTTCCCCGACAGTATTCTTCTATCCTTCTGCGTTTTTCTGTGCCTATCTTATATGTCCTGACTTTTCCCTTTCCATTTCCCTTTCCGCTGGTTATCAGTTCCATTTCTTCCAGGGGTTCTTCATACACTTCTTCCCAGTACTTCTCTGCTGCTTCTTTCCTGCGGCTGTATTCTTCTCCTTTCTGCCATTCTGCATAATCTGCATATCTTATTTCTGGTTTTTCTTTTTCTTCTCCTCTGTATATTTCACTCAGGTCTTTGATTATAAGGCTTGTTGATACTCCGTCTGCTGCTATATGATGCATATCTGTACACAGTACTACTTCATTCTCTGTTTCCAGTATCTCTACCCTTATCAGGCTGTCTTTGCTTAAATCAAACCATCTTACAAATGCTCTCTTCTGTTCTTCTATTTCTTCTTCTCTTACTTTTTTTACTTCTACTTTTATTCTTCCTTCTTTATTTATCTTCTGCTCTAGTTCACCTTTCTCATTCAGCCTGTAATTTGTCCTCAGGCTTTCATGCCGCTCTTCTATCTTCTCAAATGCTTTCTTCAGCCCTTCTACATTTACTTTGCCTTTTAGTCTCAGGAATACTGGCATATTGTAATTTATATTTCCCTTTCCTGCCCTTTCATGCTCTATATATATCTGCTGCTGTTCTGTTGTCGTTGCATACCACTCTTTTTCTGCGACCCTTTTTATATGCTCGTATTTTACTTCCTCTCCAGCTTTCCTTACTATTGCGCCTATTGCCTTTATTGTCTTCTGCTCGAAAATATCTTTTATCTCTAAGCCTAAGCCTTCGTTATTGAGTCTGCTTACTACCTGTATTGCCTTTATTGAGTCTCCGCCTATCTCAAAGAAACTGTCATTCCGTCCTACCTTTTCTACGCCAAGTACTTCCTTCCAGATTTCTGCAAGCTTCTCTTCCGTCTCTCCTTCTGGCGCTTCGTATTCACTGCTTCTGACTTCCTTTCCACCCTTCTCCTTCAGTTTCCTCTTGTCCACCTTTCCGTTCTTTGTTAATGGAATCTCTTCCACCTCTATGAACCTTCCGGGTATCATATACTCTGGCAGTCGCTCTGAAAGTTTCTGCTTGAACTCTTCATAATCTGTCTCTTCTTCCACTGCTATGTAGCCCACAAGGCTCTTTACTCCTCCTTTCTCTTCTACCACTACACAGCTTCCCTTTACTCCTTTCTGACTCTCTATTGCGGCCTCTATTTCTCCTATCTCTATTCTGTATCCGCGGATCTTTACCTGTTCATCTATTCGTCCAAGATACTCGATGTTTCCCTCTTCGTTCCATCTTCCAAGGTCTCCGCTCTTATATATACGCTCGCCTTCTTTCCACGGACTTTCTATGAACTTCTCCTGGCTTATCTCTTCCTTATTGATGTACCCTCGGCCGACTCCTTCTCCTCCTATCCACAGTTCTCCGCTTACTCCTTCTGGACATAGTTTTCCGTTTCGGTCTACTATATAGATGTTCTCATTATCAATCGGCTTTCCTATCGAGACATTATTTATATCTTTGGCTTCATCATATCTGTAAATCATACAGCCTACGACTGTTTCTGTTGGGCCGTATTCATTATAGATTGTCACTTCATGGTTATACTTTTCTTCTATTCCCCTGCATACTTCTCCTGTCAGGTTCTCCCCTCCAAGTATCATCGTATGTATATTCTTTCCTCTTTTTCCGTTCTCCTTCATTACCTTCAGGTGGGTCGGAGTCAGCTTTACTATTCCTATTCTTTCATCTTCTTCTATTTTTTCTATCAGCCTGCTCTTATCTTCTGATGTTATTGTTATTATCCTGTTTCCTGATAATAACGGCACATATATCGAAGTTACTGTCAGGTCAAAGCTTATTGATGAATGGAATGCAAAACCGTTTTCTTTTCCTTCCCTCACATACTGCTTTATTGCCCATGTTATGTAATTTACAACGCCGTTCTGTTCGAGCATTGCACCTTTTGGCTGCCCGGTTGTTCCTGATGTGTATATGATATATGCAAGGCTCTTTCCGTCGTTTATTACTTCCGGATTGTCTTCCCTTTCACTTTCCGCTTCCCTTATCAGGATTCTTTCCTTTCCGCTTTTCTCCGTTGCCTTATACCCTTCCTCATCACACAATATTAATCGTGCTCCCGAGTCTTCCATCATGTAGCGGATCCTATCCTCAGGATATTCAGGATCTGCTGGTACATATGCTCCTCCTGCTTTCAGGATTCCAAGCATTCCCGCTACTATTTCGATTCCTCGCTTTCCGCTTATTCCTACTCGCTCTTCTTTCTTTATTCCTCTTTCCCTAAGCCAGTGCGCTATTCGGTTTGCCTTTCGGTTCAGCTCTCCGTAACTGATGCTTCCGCCTTCTTCCTCTATCGCAGTTTTTCCTTCACTCTTCTTTACCTGCTCTTCAAACAGCTCGGCTATTGTCTTTCCTTCCGGATACTCTGCTTTTGCCCCTTCATGTCTTGCTGTCAGTGCCTTTTCTTCTTCTTCACTCTGTAACCTTATTTCTCCAACACATATTTCTTCCTGTGCATAACACATTCTGATAATATTTTCAAAATAGTTATTCAATAAAATTACATCAGATTCAGATAGTCTATCTATTAAGAAATCATAGTTAATATTTAAACATTCCTGATTATCTCTATCATCTATATTTATGCATAATGTTTCAGTCTGCATATTATTTGCAAACCATATTGTTTTTGAAGGAATCCCTAATTCAATATTTGCATTTTGATAACTTATCATTACATCATAAAGAGGTCCGGTTTTTATGCCACTACTTCTTAGATCATTTAATAAATCTGAATATGTATAATTATGATGTCTAAAAACTTCAAATATTTTCGTTTTAAATTTTTCAATTAATGTGCCATATGTATCATTTTCATTAACTTCCGAAAAGACTGGATGAACAGTAACAAACATACCTGCTGTATTCTTTTCTTTTTTACCAAAGCGATTTAAGACAGCAGTTCCTAAGAAAAACGAATCTACACCTCGATTCAATTTGTACATGAGAATTTGTATTGCAACAAATAAGATATTATATTTTGAACAATTATACTTTTTCTCTAATGCATTGATTTGATTATAAAGTTCTCCTTTTATGAAAAAGGATTTTCTTAAAGATTTATACGAACTAACATCTTTATTACTAAGCAATGTTATATTAGGAACTTTATTATATTCTGAAATAAAGAAATCTTTATCTACCTCAATTCTTTTAGCAAAACTAATTTCTTTTTCTTCACATAAATCAATATAATTATAAGCTTCAACTGGTTTGCCTTGAATCAAATTAGCAAATTGAATTCCTAATAAAGAAAAAGTCCATGCATCTGAAATAATATGATGTATTCTTCCTAAAAGACCACACTTATTATTTACATAAATAATATATAAGGTGCAAAGTTCTTCGTCAAAATCAAAAGATTTACCTGCTATTTTATCAGCAAATTCTTTTAACTCAGATTCATCACGAAATTTTTTTATTGCAATATTATTTCTATATACAAAATCCTTTACTTCTTGCTGTACAGTACCATTTTTCTCAGTTATCTTTACGCGAAGCATATCGTTGATTTCATATATCTTATTAACAGCTTGTAAACAAACATCTTCTGAAGCTATATAATCCAACAAAATACAACCACAAATTGTATTAATTGAACCTCCTATTACTTTTTGCTGATTATAAATTTGAAGCTGATACTTTGTTAAATTATATTTCATTTTTTCCCTCTTTTTATTTACTAAAAATCTATTTTATATATTCGTGAGCTAATTTTTCTTTAAGTTTATTCCATTCATTAACTGATATTTTATTTTTCTCTGCTAATGAAAACTTAAAACTTTTATAATTTGGATTTCCACAATTTTTTGTATTGATTTCTATAACGTCATAATTTTCTGTATCGATATAAATCTTCCCATCTAGATTTTCATAACCATTTACGACCAGATCAAAAATGTAGCATTTCTTGGATTTGTATATTGATTCCTCAATAAACTTACAATCAGCTTTTCCTACATACATATTGATTTGCTTATTCAATCCCAAAATACTTTTCAAAATATCTATTCTGGTCGAACAGTTCGTATTCATCATTCCAAATGAAAAATCTTTTGTTTTATCTTTTAAGAATGGAATCATTGTTATTAAATCAACGAAATCTATATTTATATTGAATAAAGGCATAGCTCCATACTTCAAAGGAGCTTTTACTTCATTTTTTAATATAGTTTTTACAGTATTATCTGTATATAACGCCTCACATACTTTTGTAACTTCATACTTTCCATTTACAAAATAGGCTTCCATTTTCTTTGGTTGAAAATGTTCTAAATCAAAATCGCATGTTACTAAATCAATATTACTATGAGTTTGAGGATATAATTTATAACTCTCACTCCTTACAGCTGTAGGATAATATACATATATATCTGCAGGCTTCGAATCATCCTGATTTGATTTTATATAGTGATATAAAGTTCCAGTTTTATCGTAAATAGAACCTATCTCTACTTCTTCCTCAGAAAAAAAATTGCAGAAGTTCTCTATCTGATTTACAGTTACATTATTTTTATAAGGCAAAGGAATGAATAGCAGCCATCCAACTATAAAAAAAACAATAAGAAGTAAAATAAAAAAGAGTAATACACAATAACCTATTATTTCTTTTTTCATCAGATTACTCCTTTGGTTCAAATCCTAGCCTTATACGAGCCTCTTCTGTTTTTTCATCAACAAAAAGATTCCAATCGTTTAGATTCATGACTTTTCTATTACGGAAAGAAATATCAAGTTTTCCAACTGGTCTAACATTTAAAGTATTTGTATACTTCATAACTTTCTTATATTTGTCATTTTTATCTAACCAGATAGTCTGTTTCTTTCCTGTAGCCTTTGCCAGAATACCCTTTTGTGAAATCTCCCACTTTTCACAATTAATTCCATTTACACTTTCATCTCCACAATAAGAAACAACTGAAGTACTTACTGCACCGTTATAGAGAGTGCCTACTTCAAAGCTTTTATAATTGCCTGAATAATTTCTCATAGCAAACCATAAATCTAATTGATATAAAGACATTTCATATAAAGGATATAAAGGGGTATTTTTTTTCAACGAATATGATTTCAATTCTTTTTTGTTATTGTAATAAGTCATCGATGTTTTTAATCTTTTATTTTTTACATCATATTCTGCAGTAGAAACATCATTTCCTGAGATTTTCAAATAAGAAAATGGATTATAACCTTTTACTTTTTTCCAGGAACAAACATCAGGATTAATTTCTCCTGATACAATCATTACCATAGGTGATACAGTTGAAAAATCGATAAAACACTCAACTGTTTTATCATCTTTCACATAGAAATATAAATTCATTTCTTTTTTTCCACCTAATTCTTTGATGTAATATGAATACATATTACCAACATCCATCATTTTTGCAGAATCATACTTAAGCTCTTTAATTTGCGCAAAACACAATGAACTTAAAAATGCTAAAACCAAGAACATTAAATTCTTTTTCATATTTACTAAATCTCCTTGAAATTAATTTATAAAAGTATTTTTGCTCCAAGAACTAACGACCATTCTTCGCCGTTGTATAAACAAGCTTCACTGTTATTTCCTCCAATATTAATTTTAAATATGGACTGTAACTGTAAAACCTGTTGAATTAAATAAGATAAATCTAAAGTAACTGTATTTCCTACATATGAAGCATTATCATCAAAATTAGGAAATGTAATGATATCTGAAACAGTTAATGATAAATTAGAAATAAAAGTGTAATTAAACAAAAGTGCTATATTATGATTAAAAAAATTTGATTTTTTATTGTAAATTGAATTGTAATAGGCAGGCACGTTATTTAGTATATTTGCTATATCAGATGATTCCTCATTGGTATATCCATTATTACAAAAACAATATTCTGCTATAAAATAAAAATCTGATTTATAGTACTTAAAACCTAAACTTGCATTAAAATCAAATCCTGTTTCTTTTTCAACAATTGAAATATTCTCATTCTTTTGAACTATTCCATATTTTGTTCTTTTCATATTCATCATTAGTTCTGAATATATGGTTAAATAATCAAATTGAATGGACATTGAAATTCCAATTGGAAAATTATTAAATTCTTTTATATCCAGAATGTATGAATAAAGCGAAAGTCCAAAATTGTTATAATATATATCTATAATTGACAATAATGAAATATCATCTAAGTCTTTTTCAAGATCATTAGATTCAAAATATAACAATTCAGAAAAACTAATAAAACTAAATGGAGTCCAAGAGAAGAAAAGTGCTCCAGTTCCTTCATAGATAGTACTTACGATGTCATTTCTTCTTTGATTAACAATATTGACCAGTGGGAAAAAATTATTATAACCAAAATTAAAAACTTTTTTCCCTAAACAAATTTTTGAATTGTTAAGATTCCAATTTAAATATAATTGATTTATATCAAAAAAAAATGAAGTTCGTTGTTTTTGATTATTGTTATTATAATTTACCATTGAACCATAACATGATAAATCTATCTGCGCATAAAGATTATCTATCGGGTATAAAGTAAATGAGGTATCCAAAAGCCCCATCATCTCGGCTTGAATTAAATCTTTATTTACATTAGCAAAGAAACCATTAGTTGAAGGTTGTGTTAAACTTGCATATGTAGATGCTGATCCAGTAAAGCTAAAATCGAGTGAAAAAAGTTTCACAAGTGAAAAGAGAAAAATAAAAGCACAAATATTTTTTTTCATATTATTTTACCTCTATCTTCTCGATATTTCCATCACGTAAAAAAGCAATTTGTTTCATATATTCCAAAATCAATTCATCGTGAGTGGCAAAAACAAATGTAGTACCTAACTTCTCATTCATTTCTCTCATGAGCGAAATAATCTGTTTTGAGTTTTCAGTATCCAGATTGGCAGTAGGTTCATCAGCAATTATTACAGGAGGCTTTCTTACAAGGGCTCTGGCTATAGATACTCTTTGTTGCTGTCCGCCAGATAACTCTCCCGGCTTATGATATAAGTAATCTTTAAGTCCAACATTTTCAATTGCAAATTCAATTTTCTCTTTAATATTCTGTTTCTTTTCCCCTTGAATAAGAAGAGGAATCTCAACGTTCTCATATACATTTAATTCTGGAATAAGATTATAATTCTGAAAGACAAACCCTAAATATCTTTTCCTAAATTCTGATCTTCCTTTTGCATCTAAAACTCCAACATTTATATTATTAAGAAAATACTTTCCAGAATCTGGGATATCCAATAATCCAAGAATATTTAATAAAGTAGATTTTCCACTTCCAGACGGCCCCTTTAATGCAATAAAATCACCATCATTAATATTTAAAGATACCTCATTTAAAGCTATAACCTCATGAGCATCCCTTTTATATACCTTTCTTAATTTTTCTACTTTTATCATGTAATCACCTACTTAACATGTGCCTTTAAATATCCAACTGAAAACATTTCATCTGTAATTTCATATTCATCATCAAAATCTTTCATCTCAACAATTGAATAATTACTTGTGTTCGATGAGTTTACCACCCTAAATCGAACATATTTCATTTTCCCATTTTCCTTATTTACCTCTTCTATTATTGATTCCTTAATTAACTGATCAGAATATGAATAGAATAATCTTTTAACAGGTAATAATGTTTCAACATCAATATATGTAATAATTTTGCTATAAGTACATCTTTTCTCTTTTGCCAATAAAGTAAGCTTATATACATTTTTACCATCTAATTCTGTTTCTTCGACAGTCTGAGTATTATATAAATACGATAACATTGAACTCATTACATCTTCCTGCGATAAAACAGTTTGATAAAAATTTGTTCTTGCAGAAACCTGTTGTAATCTATCTGTCTTTCTAACATACATATAAATTGTTTTATCTAAGCGTAATTGTCCCTGTCCTTTCATAATAGCCGGATTATTATATATAACCAGATACTTACCATTTCCTTTTACATATGCATCCAAATCGTAGTACTGTTTTTTAATATTCTTCTCATAACTTTCAATTAGTAAATGAAATTTTGAAGTACTTGGAACATAAGCTAAATCAGATTTCTCTAATAGATTATCAGGGATTTCTGCATTAGCAAAAAAACATAGAACCAGCGATACAACAATTAAAACGAATGATTTTTTTTTCATACTATTCAGGTCTCCTATTCAGATGAAATAATATCTTTTATATGCATTTTTAAATATTTATTTGCACCCTGTAATGATGATAAGAGTACAAAAAAGAATGTTATACAAATCACACAAATCATTAAGTGGACAGGACAATTAATAATAATTGTATTTCCACCTAACAAGGATACGAAATCCAGATGAGCAATACTTTTAATATGTACAAACGATAATAGATATTTAAAGACATTGAAAAAAATAATTGCTAAAACAATTGAAAGAATATAAAAAAAACATGTTTCAAAGAAAACAATTAACAATATTTCTTTTGGCTGCATTCCAAATGCCAGATAGGTTGATAATTCACTACGCCGCTTACGGAATTCCATAAAATACATATGCTTTATAGAAAGGAATAAAATAACAGCAATAATCATGATTATAAAAATCATTACTACTATTAAAAAGATTCTATAATATGAAAACATCAAATAACTATTATCATTTTCAAAATCTGTTCTTGTAGAAATATTTGTCGTCTTCACATATTTTTTTTCAAAGTCATGTGCAATATCATGTAATTCAACATCACTAATAGTACTTTCAAAATAAATTTTTATATCTGTTGCAATTTCATTTAAAACTATTTCACAGGAATCTTCATATGGAATAAAAATTACATTGTCATACAAATATGGATTCCCAATATATATACCTGAAATTACAACTCTTAATGTATTCATAAAGCCATCATCAGCTGTATATTGAATTGTTATATAGTCACCAACTTTAGTTTTTAAAATCGATGCAGTTTTTACATCAATTAAACAACTTCCTCTTGAAAGAATTTCTGCCGGCTTTTCCACCCAACCAATAGTTTTTTCAAATTTCGGGAAATAAGATTTTTCAATTCCTTTACAAAGGGCATTACTATAAGATTCTAGACTGGAAAGAATTACTGGCAATGTACATTCTTTATATATTTCAGATCTGCTTGATAAATTGTTATTAGAATCAATAACAACCTCAGATATATCTCCTTCTGTATATTTAGAATTTATATATATATCGCCCTGATAATTATTTAAACATTCTAACATTTGGTTTCCAGCCCCTATAATAAGGCCAATAGAAAGAAGAAAGATTATGATGGAAGGAAATATAAACCATACTTTTTTTAACATATCTTTTCGTCTAACACGAATATTTCTTACTGATGTAGAAATTTCAAACAGCATTCTTCTTTATTCCTTATCAATATTTTTTAACGATATATTCCTAATATTTATAACTACAGTTTTCGCAGCACCAAATACCAGCAATGCTAAAAAAACTAGAATGATGCTTAAAAACAGGTAAAAATCTGTTTTTACAATAAACTGGGATGATGACATTAACATTTCTGTTGAGACATCAATGCTATAAAATCCAAGAGCATTAAAACCTTTAATAATCAAATAGCTTAGTATTACTCCAATAAGGCAGTTATAAAGAAAATATATAATCAGCTCAGAAAAGATTTTTATTCCAATAGAAAGAGGAGAGGCACCAAAGGTCAGATATACAACAATTTCTTTATTCTTTTCTTTCAAAATTAATTTTGCATTTGAAATAATATTAATAAATAAGAATACTCCGAGACTAAATAAAATAAGAATTTCAAGAATTAAAATCGCTGATGTAACCAGGCGACTTATAGAAAACATCTTTTTGCCTTTTATAAAAGTGTAATCACCTTTAATGAACAAAGAACTATCTACATCTGTAAGAACTTCATTTACTTCGTCATCATCACAGCAACATATTTTTCTTAATGATTCTAAAGGAACATAAGAAATATTATCTCCAAAAAGAGCTCCTACATTACCAAATGATATATACCCAACAAGTTTCATTACTTCATACGAAGGATATCCATCTTTTGTCATTAGAGTTATATATACATCGTCACCTAATTCAACTCCAATCGTAGAAGCTGTTGAATAAGTCAGAAGTATTTCATTAGCATCAGGATTAAACTCTCTTCCCTCTTCAATTTCAATATGATTTCCAAAAGAAAATTCTTCTGCTTCTATTCCACATAAAATTGTTGGAAGGCTCTGTTTATTCTCTATCAATGCCTGGAGTCTAATTCTTGGAGTAAAATCTCTATTTTTATTTTGTTTGCTTAAGAAGTCTGAATAATTAAAATACTTTTCAAAAGAAGGTGGGGAATAAAAATCTACAAACTCATCATCATAGACAGAAACTATATTTCCTCCAACCAATGAATCAACCCAAAAACTTTGTACGTTTGTCTTCATCTGTTGCAGTAAGGAAATAAGAAAAACTATTACTACATAACAAATAATAAGAATAAGCGAAAAACTCTTATGGCGGTTTCTGATTCTCCAGAATCCTTTTAAAACATTTTTAAACATAATTTAACTTTTTTTAAAGTTTGTTATGCATTAAAAGTAGTGAGCCCATTGCATAACAAGACCATTAAAAATCCATTCATCTCCAACTTTATATTTTTTTATTTTCCCAGATATATTTGAACTATTATCCATATACAATCTGCGACTTGAAATTGAGGAAGAAATTTGAAATTCATTAAACTTATTACCTGCGATTAAAAGCTGCAAACTAAAAGCCTTTGTAACATAATTACCATCAAAAGCTTGATTATAATCGCCATAATCGTTCCCATCATAATGTCCTGCAATTGTATAGGAACAACCAATTCTCTTTATGATTTTTGGTAAATCGTAACCTAAATAAAATGTAAGTGAATATTGCCAACCATTTACATTATCAAAAGTTCCTTGCCACTGCCAAATTTCTTTATTATCTACAGAAGTCAGGGCTTCATATTTATTTGTATAACTCAACATTGTAAGAACATGAGTCCATTCTCCAGGAAATAAAAACCCAAAATCAAATTGAAAATTAGCCTGCATTATAAAATCATATTTCCACGTTGAAAAAGGATTAGAAGGTTCGTAAAGTTCTCTTTCTTCATCATACCTTGCAACTCCATAATTACCTGCTAAATTCCAACCGGTTCCTAAAGTGCCACCACAAATAAAATTCATAACTGGAGAGGGAGAAAAAATAACTGCAAGTTGATTATCAAATGTAATTGGAGTTAAAGTTGGACCTGCAATAAAAGAAATATTTGCATCTGAGAAAATAATACTGCTACCTAAATCTAATGGTATAGAATACTTAACAACAAACTGGCCAAATGGAACAGGTATTCCAAAACCTTTTATTGGCGCAAAGCGATTTTTATTTTCATTTACTGTTTCATTTGCATAAGAAGGTGCTATTTGTAAGCCTAAAGAAGAAATGTAACTAAAACCAGATTTAGAATTATTATCTCCCTCTTCACTTACAGCAAAAAAAGAAAAGCACAATATAATACATATACTTGTAAATACTTTTTTCATAGCTACTCACTCTTTGATTTTTTTATAAATAAGAATTTCTAACAAAAGTACATCTTTGCCAAATAACTTTTATTAATTTTCTTTGTTTACTTATAATTTTTTTTTATATTTTTAAGAATAAAAATTCAACAAAAAAAAACTAATTAAATAACCATTTATGACAAATGTCATAGCAAAAAGTTATAAAATATGACAAATGTCACAGCAATATTGCTTTAGTCATATGAAGGTGAAACCAAAATTTTGATTTATTTCTAAGTTTTTATAAATAACTGTAATAAAATTTAACTCGGCAGAGATTTATATTTCTGATATATTAGTTCTATGAAATTCTCTCATCTGCTTTTTGATATGGACAATACACTTTATCCTGCAAGTTCTGATATGGATAAGGGGATTACACGCCGAATGCTCGAATGTGTAGCTGATTTTTTTCATTGTGATATGGACAAGGCAATTGCTTTACGCGCAGAAAGAATTGTCCATTACTCTACAACCCTTGAATGGCTCCGGGCAGAAGGTATGTCTGATATAGAAGGATTTCTTGCACATGTTCATCCTGACAATGAAGCTGATGAACTTTTACCACAGCCAAAACTGCGGGACTTTCTTATTTCCCTAAATATGCCGATGTCTATTCTTACAAATGCGCCTCATGAACATGCAGACCGCATACTTGGTAAACTTGGAGTTGCAGATCTTTTTGAAGCAGTAACTGATATTCGTGATGCAAACTTTAACGGAAAACCTTATCCAGATGCATTTATGGCAGCTTTGAAAAAAGCTGGAGCATCTCTTGAAGATACCTTATTCCTGGATGATATGCAGAAATATACTGACGGCTGGGTTGCACTTGGCGGAACAGCAATTCTGATTGGCGACAAAAATGGTAAGCCGCTTAAAGCAGATGCCCGTTCAATGATTGAAGCCCGCAAAGCAAACACAAGTGGAAAAGAAGGACAGACTATCAGAATGAATTCCATTTATGAACTTCCAGATTTTCTTGCTGAAAACAAATAATCTAAAGGCGATAATTATATGAAGATTTTATGTATTTGTTTAAGTTCAACCCTTCAGCGTACAATTTCCTTTAAGGAACTGAAGCTTACTGAAGTGAACCGCTCACAGAATTATCGTCTGGATGCTTCTGGAAAGGCAGTAAACTCGGCTCGAGTTTTGAACCAGCTTGAAAAAGGAACTGCAACGGTTGTTTGTCCTCTCGGAGAAAAGAATCTTTCCGCATTTACTGATGCTGCTGCAACTGATGAACTGGAACTATGCTATGTAACAATTCCCGGTAATACCCGTGAATGCTGGACATTACTTGACCGCACAGCAGATACAACTACAGAACTTGTTGTCGGAGAGCCAGTTTTAGATAACGAAGATGATTTGAAAGCTGTTTCTGCTGCTGAAATCAAAATGCTTAAGTTTATCAATGATGCACTGCCACAGGTTGATGCAGTCCTTCTTGCAGGAAGCCGTCCAAAAATCTGGAGTGATGATTTATATGCTACAATCTGCGGAATGACACATGATGCCGGTAAGATTTTCTTAGCCGATTATATTGGCGATGATATGAAGCGAACACTTGCTTCATCAGTTCCAGACATCATCAAAATCAATGAAGAAGAATTCCGTGCCACATTCCCTGAAATGGCAGACAAAAATCTAGAACAGGCAATTACAGAAAAAAGCCGTGAACTCAATAACATCATCGTAATTACCAGAGGCAAAGATTCTACACTGGCCGCAGATTGCGGTCACTTCTTTGAGTGCCCGACAGAAAAAGTTACTCCACTCAATACAACAGCCTGTGGTGACAGCTTTAATGCAGGTTTTCTTTACGAATATATAAAAACACATGATATTAACGCAGCCCTTAAAAAAGGTACCTGGTGTGCTGCCAGAAATGCTGAAAATGAGGCCCCTGGTACACTAGGTAATACTGCCGATTGAAAAAACATCTTCTAGATAATATAATGACTAAAATTAGGCAACCGGTTGCCTAGGATAAAATACCAGAAATTTGGCCATTATTGGCCATACAGGAGATTTTTATGAGTATCGAAAAAAAGCCGCTTGTAAATGACCTTTACACAGCTGACCCTTCAGCACATGTTTTCAATGGTAAGATTTATATTTACCCATCTCATGATGAAGACATCGACGTAGAAAACAATGACAACGGCGACCAGTATGATATGAAAGACTATCACGTTTATGAAATGAAAGACACAGAAACTTATCCACGCGACTGTGGTTGTGTTTTCACTCTCAAGGACGTAAAGTGGGCAAGCAAGCAGCTTTGGGCTCCTGACTGTGCAGAAAAAGACGGAAAATATTTTTTCTATTTCCCAGCACGCGACAAGAATGGAATGTTCCGTGTAGGTGTTGCAGTTGGTGATAAGCCGGAAGGTCCTTTCACTCCAGAAGATGACTACATCCAGGGAACTTACAGTATTGACCCATGCTGTTTCCAGGATACAGACAATAAATACTATCTTACAATGGGTGGTCTCTGGGGAGGCCAGCTCGACCAGTACCGCAACAACAAATGGAGCGCAGACAATAAAGAACCACAGGGAAAAGAACCTGCTTGTACTCCAAAAATTGCTCTTCTCAAAGACAATATGACAGAACTTGCTGAAGAACTCCGCGACCTCGTAATCGTAGATGAAAATGGTGATCCACTTACTGGTGGTGATGATGTTCGCCGTTACTTCGAAGATCCATGGTTGTTCAAGAAGGGTGATACATACTACTTCACATACTCAACTGGTACTTCTCACCTCTTGTGCTATGCAACAAGTAAGAATGTTTACGGACCTTACACATACGGCGGATGTATTCTTTCTCCAGTTCTGGGATGGACAACACACCACTCAATTATTGAATACAACGGAAAATGGTACCTCTTCTACCATGACTGTGAGCGTTCAAAGGGTGTAAATCAGAAGCGTAACGTAAAGTTCCGCGAGCTTACATTCAAGCCAGACGGAAAAATTCAGACAATGGACGGATTTGACCGCTAAGTCATAAAAAGTCATTCTGCACTTGTTTTTTGCAAATTTTAGATATAAAATTAATAATATGTTATATCTAAAAGTTAATTTATATCATGCAAAAAATAAAAACAGAATTAATTTCTTTTCAGAATAATATGGAATCAAAAGGCCATGGTTTACAATTATGTAAGCCATGGCTTTTTATATTATAAAGTTTCGAATTTATTCGAAAAAAGGAGTTGTTTTATGAAAAAAACTATGTTTATTGCTGTAATGGCAATAATGGCGCTGCTAACCGTTTTTACTGGTTGTAATAATGCTGCAAATCCAGTATATGAACCTGAGCAGCAGGATGGGCTGGCTTTTGTATTAAAATTACCAGAAAGACCTAATCAACGTGCTGCATATTATGATCAGTCAGATGCAGAGTGGTATGAAATACAAATTCGGCAGAATGATAATTTTATCAACTCGACACGTGGCCAACCTGGTGAAATTGTACGTCTCGAAGTTCCAAGAGAAGGCTGGTATACAATATCAGTATATGCATACAATTACAACGGAACATTAATTGCAGAAGGCTATAAGGAAACATATATTTCTGCATCCGATGGTGAATTAGTAATCACTATTATGATTAATCCTAGAAAAAAGCAAATAGGTTTTTATATTGAAATCATATGGGCACCAGCGCCAGATGATGAACCTTACAACGAAACCATTGGTCATCCATTGAGAAGTGGTAGCGAAATAAATGACATCTTAAAAACTATTACGCCTTGTGAATACATTGAAACGACAGACGGTAAAGACAAACTATGTTTTTATTTAGCAGAAAGATTTACGCGTAGTGAGCAACCAATCAATACAAATTATTATCTTGATATGAATAATAACGTTCCAGTATGGTACGAAGCAGAAAACAAAACAATTTATTACTATATTCAAGGCAATGATAGCCTTGTATTAAATCCTGATTCCAGCTATATGTTTGAGGGGTTAAACAGACTTAAATCAATTGATGTTGACCAATTTAATACAGAAAGTGTTCAATATATGGATTATATGTTTGCTAACTGCGAATCTCTGACATATCTTAATCCAGGTCATTTCAATACTCAAAATGTCAGAAGCATGAATTGTATGTTCATGAATTGTAAATCCATAACAAAACTACCTGTTGATGGTTTTGACACAGAAAAGGTGCTGGACATGTCTTATATGTTTGCCGGATGTGAATCACTACCTCATATTGACATAAGTAATTTTGAAATGTACCAGAATCCGAAAATTTATGGTATGTTTAATAATTGTTCAAACCTTGAATTTATTTATGCACGTCCTGATACTGACTGGTGTAAATACATAAATGACATAGATATTGGAATATTCTTTGGCTGTATCAGACTTCCAAACTATACAGATGAGAAAACTTCTGTCAGATATGCACATATAGGAAATTATAATGACTGTATAGGCTACTTCACTGAAAGATAATACTTTTCTTCATGTATAAGAAGAAATAAAGAAGCCCCTTGAAAACTGACTGCAAAGTCATTTTCAGGGGGCTTTTTCTTTAACCGTAGAGTTTCTTATTTATCCCACAATTTTGTGCTGGTGTTGCCATCAAAAAAAGCTACTCCATAATAGGAACCTTCTATGAGCGGGTCACGAGCCATATAATAAACTCCCGTTGAATCTGCTCCCAGGACAGCAACACAACCTGTAACATCAGATACAACAGTTTTAATTGTCTTTTCATTATAATCATAACAGATGAAATTGATACTTCCATTTACACTGGCAGGTAAAACAATCTGATTTACAGCCGGCATAGTAAAACCATAACCAAAGAAGCAGTCAAAATCAGAAGGGAATAAAGAATCTTTATTCAGATTTTCTGTGCATTCAATATCATCTGCGTTTGAATTTCCTGTCAGGGAAAATTTATAGATAAGAGGCTTTGCTGCCGATTTATCTCTTCCACTTAAGAAAGCATATACACCATTCTCAGTATTTAAGATTCTAAGAAAGTCAGAATTTTTTGCGGTTGAAAAGCATTTATGAATACCCTTCTTTGTAATGAAGAAAACATTGTTTTTTGTATCTTCCCTGTTTCCACCGCAAATGCAGATTCCATCTTCCGTAAAAAAACAATCAGAAACAAAGCAATCAATATTTCCTTTCCAAATCTGCTTTAGTTTTAGTTTATCTTTTTTATATGAATATTTTAATTGATAAAGCGAAAAGCAAAAGCCCTTGTTTTCATCAAATGAATTAGTCTGAGTAAGAACATAGTTTTTGTCTACAAAAGAAATATATCCGTTTAATTTTACTTCGCAGCTTAATTTTTGATTATTATCAATATGATACAAACTCTGTTTCTTTTTATCCCAGGCGAGAATGTATCCGTTTTTAAGAGAAGAACTTACTGCTCTCTGAGTATAGCCCTCTGAAGTTAAATAAGATTTATATGATTTTGTAATAAATTGATTTTTTGAATCTGAAGAAAAAGAATATAATCTTCCATTTTTTACAAAAGGAATTTCAGATTCTTTATTAACAGAATTCCTGGCAGAACAACTGGAAAAAACAAGCAGGCAGGTCAAAAAAAATACCGCAAGTTTTCTGCAACCTGCGGTATCCAATCTGCCCTTTGCGGTTGCAACGGACAGACAGCTCATTAGTACTCCCTGATTTTCTCGTAAGCCTTATTGAAATAAGGTGAAAGTAAAATCTCTTCAGCAAGAACTATATTTGTTTTAGCAGTAGCAATGTAATCATTTATTGCTTCCTGTTTCTTCTTAGAGCTATAGAAGAAGCGTACTGCATAATAATCTTTTACGAGTGTATAAAGACCAGAAGTTGTCCAGTCTATGAGATTTGAGTTAGAGTCAATATCCCAACCATATTTATCGTAAACCCACCATACAACCTTAGTACAATACCAAGTATATGTATCTGCTTTTGTAACAACATTAAAGATGTTTACTGTATTCTTAAAGAAACCGTATTCCATATTTTTGTTGTTCATATTACAGTAAGTGTCCATATAATTCTGAGCATAATCAAGCTGTGATTTGTTCATAGAATATTTTGGATTAAGGACACACGCATTTACTTTATTGCGCCAGTCTGTAGCTGTTTCATAACCAGCACCTTTAGTAATAGCTGTTTCAAGACAGTAAACATTTTCATTGTTTGGATCATACTTATCCAAATCAAGAACAGCTCCATGATAGTAAGAACCTGGCAGTGTTTTTGGAGATACCCAGTCAATTACAGAACCAACCAGATCATCTGTTCCACCAGAAATATATACAGCACCATCCTTATTAAATGGCATATCAGTCATTGCCGGATAGTTGCTTGAACCTGATTTTCCACTGCTTCCTGCACGAGCAGCTCTTGCAACAGCAAATTCATCGCCTGCCTGCAGCATATCTGTACCATACTTTGCATCGAACTTTGCAAGAGCATCAGTCTCGCCCTCAGTTCCGAGCGCAGCAAGTATATCAGCAAAATCAGCATCAACTTCTGCTTCCCAAGCAGCAACATCTTCTGGTTGAACTCCCGAAGAAATTACAGCCTGCTTGCTGTCATAATGTTCAGTTGGAAAATCAGCTGAACATCCCACGAAAATAACTGCAACTGCAGCTACCCAAAGAAAAGATTTCTTCATAGTTTCTCCTACAAGAAAACAATTAGTTTTTTTTATTGATTTCTTATTTTTATATAAACTATTGTAACATAGAAAATCTTTTTGACAACTTAAAAAAATCCTTTTTGCTTATTTCAAATATTCATCTATCTGTTTAGCACATTCACGGCCTTCAGAAATGGCCCAGACAACCAGTGACTGGCCGCGGTGCATGTCTCCGGCGGTAAAGATTTTTGCAGTTCCTGTTGCGTAATTTTCAGGAGCAGGAGAAGCAACTGTACCGCGAGGTCCGAGTTCAACTCCGAAAGCATTTGCCGTATATTCTTCACAACCAACAAAGCCTGCAGCAACAAGAAGCAAATCACAAGGCAGAGTTTTTTCTGTTCCTGCGCGTTCAACAAGTTGACGTTTTCCATCAATCATCTTGAACTCAACTTCTATTGTCTTAACAGCTGTGATGTGACCGTTTTCGCTAATAACTTCTTTTACAGTTGTTTCATAAACACGAGGGTCGTGACCGAACTTTGCGATTGATTCTTCTGCACCGTAATCAACCTTAAGTACTTTTGGCCACTCCGGCCATGGATTGTTTGCGGCACGTTCAACAGGAGGACAAGGCATCATCTCAATCTGAACTACCCCGCTTGCTCCAAGACGGATTGCAGAACCACAGCAGTCATTACCTGTATCACCACCACCTACAATCACAACGTTTTTACCACAAACTTCAATACCTGATTTTGCAGCAAGGGCAGAAGCAATCTGATCATTTGTTGATTCTGTTCCGATTTTTTCGAGAGCCTCATTTGTCTGAACGACACTCTTTGTAACTGCTGTAAGGAAGTCTACGGCAAACATAACTCCACCGGCAGCGCCCTTATTCAGCTTATCCATTCCTGCTGCCGCGAGGGCTCTCGCCTTTTTTGCACCGCAGCACAAAGCAACTGCATCAAAATCTTCAAGAATCTGAGAAGCAGCATAATCGTGGCCGACATCAGCATTGAAAACAAACTCAACACCTTCTGCCTTCATCAGTTCAATACGGCGGTCAACAATCTTTTTGTCGAGTTTCATATTTGGAATACCGTACATCAAAAGTCCGCCGGCCTTATCTTCTCGCTCATAAACTGTAACACTGTGGCCGCGACGATTGAGCCAGTCTGCACAGGCAAGACCTGCAGGGCCCGCACCAATTACAGCAATCTTTTTTCCACTGCGATTTGCAGGAATCTCCGGCTTCATATATCCGGTTTCAAAAGCTTTTTCGATGATAAAAAGTTCGTTGTCATGAACAGTAACGGCACTCTCGCCTACAACAGGAGATCCACAGTTACAGGCTTTTTCACAGAGGGCTGGGCAAACACGGCCTGTGAATTCAGGGAAACTTGAAGTTTTCAAAAGACGCCATGCAGCCATATCAAACTGGCCGTTATAAAGAGCATCGTTCCATTCTGGAATATAATTATGAAGCGGACATCCGGTAACCATTCCGGAAAGCTTCATAGCACTCTGGCACATAGGAACACCGCAGTTCATACAGCGGGCAGCCTGCTCACGGCGGGCTTTTTCATCAAGTTTAGGGTGGAATTCTTTGAAGTTTGTAATTCGTACAAGCGGCTCAACACTGCCGTTTTCCACACGTTTATAATCCATGAATCCTGTTGGTTTTGCCATTTTTTTCCTCGCAAAAATAAAAAAGGCGCCGTAAGAAGAATCCGAAATTTTCAGACTCTTTTTACGGCGCCTTTGCCTTAAACTAAATTGTTTCTATATTATTGCAAAATGACATATTGTTGTCAAGTTATGCCAGTTGTCACTTACACAATAATATGGGCCTTTGTATCAGCAAGCCCGATTTTTACAATTGCCCCGGAATTAAAATTCAGAAAATCCTTTTCTATACCATCACTGAAAATAACACCTTTCTGCGGCATAAAAGATTCAATAATTAAAGGATGTGCTTCATCAACATAACCTGAAACTATATTTGCATCTGAATACTTGCTTTCAAAAGGTTCTCGCACAACAAAAAACAGCTGATCCTGATCCCAGGTCATATCTATTTCAGTGCGCTTATTAGACATTCCAGATACCTGTTTACAGATTGAACTCAACCAACCGGTTGAACCTGCACCTGTAGAAACAATAATTCCACTCGATGACTGATTTTCATTTTCTGTTCCAAAAGTGATTTTATATCTGGCAGAAATATGTGATGCAGGACCAATGAAAAAATCATTAAAAGCAAGAAGAGTCTGGCCATCATTCAATGTTGCCTTTGCCATCGTTATATCATCACAATTAAACCTTGAAGAAATGATTCTTGGGATTTCTTCAGAAAAATTTTTCATATTATGCGGAAGCAGAACTCCATCATATCTGGAATTATCTGGATTAATTGCAAATATCGGAAGACCTTTTACATATTTTGCAGTATTTGCAACAAGGCCATCCTGTCCCACAACAACAGGGAGATCCTTTTCTGAAAAAATATAATTCGGGAGATAACTTCTGTCTATTACTTTACACTTAAAATTCACGGACAATTTTTCGACAACAGCAGCAAGTGATTCCTTGAAAATCATATGCTCCTGTTCATAATCTGAAAAATCTCCGCCACTATGCTCAATATAAAACTTAGCCTGAGCTTTAGTATTGAATCTCTCAATTAAAGACTCAAGCCTTGTTTTATTTGTGATAATTACAGCATTCTCTAATTTCATTTCTATTCATCATCACGATCGATAAGTGATTTTAAAAGATCTGGTGTAATGTTGAGATTTCCAATTTTTTCAGATTTCTCTGCAAGTTCTCTGAATGCAAGACCAAGATTATCTGCAGCAGAAAGACCGTTATTATTCATTGCCATGAGGATATGCCAGTCAAGATTCTTATATGGAGCAAGAGTTTTTTCAAGTTCATAGCCCTTTGCATCAGCCTGTTTCTTGATATTTTCAGCCTGCATATCTGTAAGAGTCTTTTTCTTTTCCTCAATCTCGATATCAGAAGCAATCTGCATATCTCTAAGCTTATGCTCAGTCTGGGCTTTTTCAAGCTGAAGCTCAGCTGTTTTCTTATCAATCTGCTTCTGTTTTTCTTTTACCGCAATTTCTGTATTCAATTCACTCTCACGAATTTTTCTTTCCTGTTCTACTGCAAAGTTTCTTCTTTCGTAAACAGCCTGATCAGCTTCCTTCTGCAAGGCCTCACGAGTTTCTGTCTCAAGTGCTTTTCCCATTTCAGGTGATGGAGAAACTCCAAGAACTTCTACCGAAAGAATCTGAACTCCAAGGAGTTTTACTGCCTTTGAATTCAAAAGATTTTCCTGAATGATTGCAGAAATATCTTGAGCACAACGAAGTCCTTCCTTTAATTTCTTTCCCTGAATATATGAAGAAACTGCTGTCTGGGCTTCATTATTCAATCGCTGTTCCAGAACCTCAAATTTTTCAAAGCGAGGGCGTTTATTTGCATTTACAGTAAAATCGAGAGCTTCGGAAAGCGCCTTTGGATCAGAGATATTATAAGTTATCTGGCCCTGAACTGTAATTTCCTGAAAGTCTTCTGAAGTTTCCTTGAAAATAAAAGGAACATCTCGAGTTCCTAACGGTATCGCTGTCAAAGAAGAAGACGGCTTATAATAAAAGAAAGACAAACCTCTTCCTTCACGCTTAATCTTACCTTTACTGTAATGAATTACATAGGTCATCGAATCAAAAGAACTGAATTTAATTCCAAACATTTTAAACTCCCGAAAGCCACATTTCAGCTTTCTCTTTTTTTGTATATTTACATTCTATTAGATTAATAAGTATATGGTCAATTCAAGATAATCTGTAATAACGAAAAACAATAAAAAAAGATGACCCCATAAAATATGAGGTCATCTTGAAACTTTTTTAAGTTATATATTCAAACTTTTTTATTTAGTTTCTGGTGTGTGCCACTTCCAGTTTACTACCTCTGGCAAATCTTCACCGAGTTCTGAGATGTGCTGCTTGTGAGCAACGAGTGTATCATTCATCTTCTGAACGAGGTGGCTAGACTTGTTTCCGAGCTGTGGCAGGTACTGCAATGCAGCCTTTACGAGGTCAAAGCGGTCAATCTTGTTCTGTACACGCATGTCGAACGGAGTTGTGATTGTACCTTCTTCGTGGTATCCGTAAACGTGGAGGTTGCGGTTTTCACGAAGATATGTGAGCTCGTGTACCAGCTTTGGATATCCGTGGAATGCGAAAATAATTGGCTTGTCCTTTGTGAACAATGCATTGTATTCGCTTTCGCTGAGTCCGTGTGGATGCTGATGATCGCTCTGAAGCTTCATCAAGTCTACAACGTTTACAAAACGGATCTTAAGATCTGGAATATTGTCGCGGAGGATTGTTGTAGCAGCAAGAGCTTCGAGAGTTGGTGTATCACCACAACAAGCCATAACGAGGTCTGGTTCCTGACCATCATCGTTAGAAGCCCAGTCCCAGATACCAATACCCTGAGTACAGTGCTTAACTGCCTGATCCATTGTGAGCCACTGGCAGCTTGGGTGCTTAGAAGCAACAATTACATTTACGTAGTTCTTGCTCTTAATACAGTGGTCGAATGTAGAAAGAAGACAGTTTGTATCAGGCGGCAGGTACATACGTACAACATCAGCCTTTTTGTTAGAAATATGATCGAGGAAGCCTGGATCCTGGTGTGTGAATCCGTTGTGGTCCTGCTGCCATACGTTTGATGTAAGGATGAGGTTCAAAGATGCGATTGGTGCACGCCACTTGAGCTGTGAGCAAACCTTGAGCCATTTTGCATGCTGAGAAGCCATTGAGTCGATGATACGAATGAATGCTTCGTAGCTTGCGAAGAATCCGTGACGACCTGTAAGGAGGTAACCTTCGAGCCATCCTTCACACATATGTTCAGAAAGGTAAGAGTCCATGATACGGCCGTTGTGAGCCAGCTTATCATCTGTTGGAAGGATCTCTGCGTTGAAGTCGCGGTTTGTAGCTTCGAATGCAGCGTAAAGTCTGTTAGACATAGACTCATCTGGTCCGAAGATACGGAAGTTCTTGTTGTCTTCATTGAGCTTAAGAACATCGCGGATATAGTTTCCGAGCTCTTTCATATCCTGAGCTTTTACGCTACCAGGAGTTTTAACTTCGAGAGCATATTTTTTGAAGTCAGGTGTGCGGAGGTCCTTAAGAAGGTTTCCACCGTTTGCATGTGGGTTAGCAGAAATTCTGTGTTCACCCTTTGGAGCGATAGCCTGGATTTCAGCCTTGAGGCGGTAGTTCTCGTCAAAGAGTTCTTCCGGTTTGTAAGACTTGAGCCATGCTTCGAGCTCTTTCATGTGTTTTGCTTCGTTTGGATCCGGTTTTGTGAGGTCGATTGGAACCTGGTGTGCACGGAATGAGTTTTCAATTGGATCGCCGTTATCGTTGAACTTTGGACCTGTCCATCCCTTTGGTGTGCGGAGAACGATCATTGGCCAGAATGGGCGTTCTGTCTTTCCGTTTACACGTGCATCGCGCTGGATCTTCTGGATTTTTTCGATACAGCGGTCAACAGCAGCAGCCATTGCGTGGTGTACTTCCATGTGATCTGTATCTGGAGCAGCTTCAACAAAGATTGGCTCCCATCCGCATCCGTGGAAGAAGCTCTTAACTTCATCCTTAGAAATGCGGGCAAATACAGTTGGGTTAGAAATCTTATATCCGTTGAGGTGGAGAATTGGAAGAACTGCACCGTCAGTTACAGGATTGAGGAATTTGTTTGAATGCCATGCTGTAGCCAATGGACCAGTTTCTGCTTCACCATCACCTACGATACAAGTTGTGATAAGGTTAGGATTATCAAATACAGAACCGAATGCGTGAGCGATAGAATAACCAAGCTCACCACCTTCGTTGATAGAACCTGGAGTTTCTGGTGCAACGTGGCTTGAGATTCCACCTGGGAATGAGAACTGCTTGCAGAGACGGCTCATACCTTCTTCATCAAGACTTACGTTTGGATAAACCTCTGAATAGTAACCTTCAAGATAAGAGTTAGCTACGAAGAAGTTTCCTCCATGTCCTGGACCTGAAATAAGAATCATGTCGAGGTTGTATTTTGTGATAGCTCTGTTCAAGTGAGTATACACAAAGTTCTGGCCTGGAACTGTACCCCAGTGACCAACGATTTTTGTTTTTACCTGATCGCGTGTTAAAGGCTTTCTCAAAAGAGGATTCTCTTTCATGTAAAGCTGGGCAGCTGCAAGATAGTTAGTTGCACGCCAGTACTGATCAAGTCTGTTGAAGTATTCTTCTGAATCTTCAATACGTTTTGCCTTTTTAGACATATAATACTCCTGATTAGGGGTTTACCCTTAGGCTTCCCCCTAAAAAATTACGTAGTGAGTTTACTGACATACAGGTTTTATTGCAAGAGGATTTTAACGCTTTAACGTAATTTTTACCCATTTTTTATTTTAAAAAGGGGTATTTTCAAGTTTATAAGACATTTTTATTTTGCCATAAAATCATTTTTACCCATTTTCAGTTTTCAAAAAGGGGCATTTTTCGTTTATAGCCCATTTATGACCCAATAATAACACTTAAGAATGTTTAAAATACAAAAATCGGTAATCTCAAAAACTGTATGTATTAAAAAAAAACTGGCGAAGAATGATTTCGTGCGCTACAATAAAAGCAGGATAAAAACGGGGTGTTAAAATGTTTATCAATAAATTAAATCAGCTCTACAAACCAAAACGAATTCTCTTTTATCAGAATGCTAGTGATGAAGATATTCATAACTTCTATCGTGGCAATCTGAATGATGAAATTGGTAACCATGCAAACGCCTTTGGAACTTATGATTATCCTGGAATTTTCTATATTTCCCGCAACGGAAACGACAGTCATATCGACAAAGTAATTGGAATTGAATACCGACTGGATGATGACCGAATCTCTTATCCAGAAAATCTTAAATCACTTATTCTTGATGAGGCATTTTTTTATTCCATCGAAATAGATAATGAAATAGAAATAGATATCAATTCTATTCATCAGATTTTTGAACAGGTTGCAAAGAAGGATTATGCACATAGAGCCTTCAGCGACTTGTCCATTAAACAGAATCCAGGTGTAATCGGAGTGTTCCCTGGAAGTAAGAAAATCAGAATTCTCTATGAATGGAAGCTCAATCAGGAATGGGCAAGTAATATTATCAATGATGACATAGAATCCTTTGATAAAAAGTTTCTATATGAAATGGCTTTCCTTGATCCGATTACAAAGCATCAGAACTGGAATCATCTTTTGCCATTCCTTGAAATGCCAATGATTGCAGGAATTAAGGATTATACTTTTGTACATTTTGATGTTAAAGAGTTCCGTGTATTAAATGAAGTTTACGGTCATATTACAGCGAATAAAGTGCTTTCCAACATATCAACTGCAATGAAAGAATCAGAATATATCTACGCCAGCGCAAGATGTCACAACGACAATTTTGCAATGATGATTAAAGATATGCCAGATGATCAGACAATTGAATTTCTGAATGACTTTTTTGAAAAACTTTCGCATATCGAAGAAGCTCCTGATTACAAAATCTACTTCCGCTGTGGTGTTGTTCCAATGCAGCGTGCAATGCTTTCCGGAAACCGAGTTGCTGATGCAGGAAAACTGGCGCAGTCATTAGGCCAGACTTCTAACCACACAGACATTACGATTTATACCGATAAGATGCATGATGATATTCTGTGGGGAAATTACATAAAGGCTTATCTTGATACGGCGATTAAGAATGATGAATTTGTTGTTTATCTTCAGCCAAAGTTTGATATCAATCAGGAAAAGATAAAAGGTGCAGAAGCACTTATCCGCTGGAATTATAAGAATAAGGAATTTATGCCTCCATACCGTTTTATTCCGTTCTTTGAAAAGGATGGCTCAATCGACAAGGTGGACGATATTGTTCTTTCAAAAGTATGCGCTGCTCTGGCTGAATGGAAGAAGGAAGGTCGTGAGCTTTATCCGATTTCGGTAAACCTTTCGCGTACCCGCATGTACGACAATAATCTGATTGATTATCTAACCGGCATTGTTGATTCCTACGGTGTAGACCATAAATATATTGATTTTGAATTAACAGAAAGCGCCAGCTATGATGACATGAAACAAATTATCTTCATTCTTAACGAGCTTCGTTCAAAAGGCTTTAAGATTTCTATGGATGATTTTGGTACGGGCTACTCTTCTCTTTCACTGCTTACCCAGATGCCGCTCGATACCCTCAAAATTGACAAGAGCTTTGTTGATAAGGTTGGCTCAGTTGATGACAGTGAAAAAGATCTCACTGTCATTCGCCATATTATTTCTCTTGCAAAAGAACTCAAGTTTGTCTGCCTTGCAGAAGGTGCAGAACAAAAGGCTCAGGTAGACAAACTGCGCAGCCTCGGCTGTGAAGTCATTCAGGGCTACTATTACAGCAAGCCTATTCCGATTGAGGAATACGAAAAGAAATATCTTTAATCTTATTTCTTTAACAGAAACTTCTTCACTACAGCAATTCCGATTTTATAAGTGATTGGAAGAAGAGCTTTGTCTGCTTTCTTTAATTCTTCTCGTATTGCAATATTCTGAGGACAGTGCTTTTCACATTTACCGCAGCCTATACACTGACTTGCCGTCTGATTCTGTTTACGGAGCCCTACAGTCTGCGCAAATTCCCAGCGGCCTGAATGTTTGCTTTCTGTATACATTTCGTTGTAGCAACGGAAGATTGCAGGAATATCAACATTCTTAGGACAAGGCATACAGTAACGGCAGGCAGTACAATTAACCTTCATTTTAGAGTTGATTTCTTTTTTGATTTTTTCGAGGAAATCAATATCATCCTGTGTAAACTCTCCGGCTTTAGCTTCGCTTGCAACACGACAGTTTTCCTGAATCATTTCGATTGAATTCATTCCGCTTAAAACACAGGTAACAGCTTCCTGATTAAACAGCCAGCGGAAAGCCCACTCTGCAGGAGACCAGCCACGAGGATTTTCCTTAATCATCTTTTTTGCAGTTTCTGGTAAAAGGTCTACGAGCTTTCCACCGCGCAAAGGCTCCATTATCAAAACTGGTATACCGAGGCGGTGAGCTTCTTCTACACCTACACGTCCAGCCTGAGCAAATTCATCAAGATAATTATACTGAACAAGACAAATATCCCAGTCATAATCATGAAGAATCTTCATAAACATTTCTGTATCGCCGTGGAAAGAAAAACCAATGTTTCTGATGGCACCGGATTTTTTCTTTTCTGCAATCCAGTCGAGAACGCCGTTCTTTTTCAGATTTTCCCAGGCAACATAATCTGTTAGATGATGCATGAGATAATAATCAACATAATCTGTCTGAAGGCGCGAAAGTTCTTCATTAAAATAACGGTCGAGGGCAGCATTGTTGTTTACAAGATATTGAGGAAGCTTTGTCGCAATTTTTATTTTATCGCGGATATTATTTTTCTTAACGATGGTTCCGAGGGCTGCTTCACTACCCGTATAAATATAGGCGGTATCAAAATAATTAACACCGGCATTGTAAGCTTCCATAATTTCTTTTTCAGCCTTATCAATGTCGATGGCGCCCATACTGGTTGTAAAACGCATACAACCATAGCCTAAAAGAGAGATTGGATTTCCGTTTTTATCGTTCCTATACTGCATATTAAAAAATTACTACCAAATTCGTGAATTTGGTAGTAATTTTTTGTTATATTAAAGTCTAAATATTTACCGAATTCGGGTATCCGCCCAATTTCCTAAGCAGTACATTTTCTGAAAGCTGCGAGAACTGCTTCTTCGTGATCAGAAATTGTCTTTTCCTGCTCTGCAATTTCCTTCATGATGCGAAGGTAATCGTTAGGAATGATTTTCTTGAACTTTGACTTCATATTGTCCCAGTCTGCAAGAATTGCCTTTGCACGTTCACTGCCGGTTTCTTTTGCATGCTGTTCGATGAGAGCGTGGAGACGGGCTTCGTCTGTTGTACCACTGAGAGTTGTTGTCTCATCATCGAGGGCATACATCTTAACCAGTTCATGATTGAGACGTTTGTAGAGGTCGTGGTTCTCATCCATAACATAAGCAACACCACCGCTCATTCCGGCACAGAGGTTCTTTCCAGTTCCACCAAGAATTACTGCAGTTCCACCTGTCATATATTCAAGGCCATGGTCACCACAGCCTTCTGCTACAACTGTCGCACCTGAGTTACGAACACAGAAGCGTTCACCGGCTACACCGTTGATAAAGGCTGTACCTGATGTTGCACCAAAGAGAGCTACGTTTCCTACTATTATATTGCTGTCAGCTGCACCGTCGAAGGTTGCCGGCTTTGTAATTACAAGTTTACCGCCGCTCAAGCCCTTACCGAAGGCGTCGTTGGCATCGCCTGTGAGACGGAGTGTGAGTCCCTTAGGAATGAAGGCACCAAAGCTCTGACCTGCTCCACCCTTGAAGTTTACGCAGTATGTATCGTCGGCAAGAGTGTTACCGAATTTCTTCTGGATTTCGGAACCGAGAATTGTTCCTACCGTTCGATCGGTTGACTGGATATCGATTGCATCTTCTGTCTTTCCTTTTTCGAAATCTGGAACAAGCTTTGTGAGGTCGATGCGCTTTTCGAGTTCGAAATTAAAGAGAGAACGGTCTGATTTCCAGGCATCTTTGTCTTCGGCTGAAGTTGCAAGTACTCGGCTCATATCTACGAGGCCGGCTCTCTTGAAGCCCTGCTTGTCTTTGAGCTTGAGAAGGTCTGTACGACCGCAGAGTTCTTCCACAGAATGAACTCCGAGCTTTGCCATAATCTCGCGCATTTCCTGTGCGATGAACTTCATGAAGTTTTCAACGTACTCTGGTTTTCCAGGGAACTTAGCACGGAGCTTTTCGTTCTGAGTTGCAACACCAAACGGACAGGTATCCAGCTGGCACACGCGCATCATAGAACATCCCATAGAAATAAGAGGAGCAGTTGCAAAACCAAATTCCTCAGCACCAAGAAGAGCCGCAATTACAACGTCGCGTCCGCTCATAAGTTTACCATCAGTTTCAATTACAACACGACCACGAAGTCCATTCTGAATCAAAGTCTGATGTGTTTCTGCAAGACCAAGCTCCCATGGCAAACCTGCGTGGTGAATTGAACTGATAGGTGCAGCACCGGTACCACCGTCGTGTCCGGAAATCAAAATTACCTGAGCACCGGCTTTAGCAACACCGGCAGCAATTGTACCAACACCGGCTTCACTTACAAGTTTTACCGAGATACGTGCGGCGCGGTTTGCGTTTTTCAAATCGTAAATCAGCTGTGCAAGGTCTTCAATAGAATAAATATCATGATGAGGCGGTGGCGAAATGAGGGCTACACCAGGAGTTGCATAACGTGTCTTTGCAATCCAAGGGTAAACCTTTTTACCAGGAAGGTGTCCACCCTCGCCCGGCTTTGCTCCCTGGGCCATCTTAATCTGAATTTCCTGTGCGCTCAGGAGATACTCTTCTGTAACACCGAAGCGGCCGCTGGCAACCTGTTTGATAGCTGAATTGTATTCTGTACCTAGGCGCTCTGGCTTTTCTCCACCTTCACCAGAGTTTGATTTTCCGTGAAGGTGATTCATAGCGGCTGCCATGCACTTGTGAGCTTCTTCAGAAATTGAACCGTAAGACATGGCACCGGTCTTAAAGCGTTTTACAATTTTATCTACACTTTCTACTTCATCAATTGAAATCTCTTTGCCAGACTCATAGTTGAAGTCGAGCATTGCACGCAAAGTATGAGGATGATCATTTGAATCAACAAGAGCTGTGTATTCCTTAAAGCGTGCGTAGTCTCCGTTACGTGTTGCCTGCTGAAGAGCCACGATTGTCTCAGGATTATAAAGGTGACTTTCTGCCTGAGGACCGCGGCGGAACTTGTGCTTACCGAAGGAATCGAGGTGCTGGTTTACTGTAAGACCGGCAGGGTCAAAGCCCTGGTCGTGATGGTAACGTACATCCTCTTCAATTTCCTTGAGGCTTACACCACCAACGCGGCTTACTGTATTTGTAAAATATTTTTCAACAACATCAGATGCAATACCAACTGCTTCGAAAATCTGAGCAGACTGATAAGACTGAATTGTAGAGATTCCCATCTTTGCGGCAATCTTTACAATTCCATTTATGATTGCTTTGTTGTAGTCGTCGATAGCTGTGTGATAATCCTTGTCCAAAAGCTTCTGATCGATGAGTTCGGAAATTGCCTCGTGAGCAAGGTAAGGGTTGATTGCACGCGCACCGTAGCTCAGACACATTGCAGCCTGATGAACATCACGAACCTCGGCAGTTTCAAGAATGATTGAAACGGCAGTACGCTTCTTTGTACGGATGAGGTACTGTTCAACAGCAGAGGTTGCGAGAATTGCAGGAATAGCAGCATGAGTTTTATCTACACCGCGGTCACTGAGGATGATGATGTTGTAGCCTTCGGCGTAAGCAGCGTCAATCTGAGAGAAGAGATTATCGAGGGCACGTTCAAGTGCGGGGCGTTGCGGGGTGTCCCCGCTAGAAGGGGTAGCGGAAGACGGCTCGCCGGCTGGAGCGAGGGGAAGGCTTTCCCCTCCTACTTCAAATAAAATCGAAAGAGTTTTAGATCTCAAGCCGGGCTGATTGAGGGCTGCAATTTTTATGAGGTCTGTACCGGTAAGAATTGGATTATTGATTTCGAGTACACGGCAGTTCTTTGGAGTTGGTTCGAGAAGGTTTCCATCAGTTCCAACGTAAACAGTTGTGTCTGTTACAATTTTTTCGCGGAGGCTGTCGATTGGAGGGTTTGTTACCTGAGCGAACAGCTGCTTGAAATAACTGAAGAGGCTTGGATGCTTTTCGCTCATAACAGCGAGAGGTGTATCAACACCCATACTTGCTGTAGGCTCAACACCATTCTTTGCCATTGGCAGAACCATCTCGTTTACATCTTCGTAATTCCAGCCAAATGCGCGGTACAAAATGTTGCGTTCTTCAAGTGTGTGAACCGGTATCTTTTTGTTAGGGATTTTAAGATCAGCAAGATGAACAAGATTCATATCTATCCATTCGCCATAAGGATAAAGGTTTGCATACTGATTTTTACATTCTTCGTCGCTGATGATTTTTTTCTGAACTGTATCTACGAGGAGAATGCGGCCCGGCTGAAGGCGTGATTTAATTTTGATATTTTCTTCTGGAATGTCGAGAACACCAACCTCTGAACTGAGGATAAGCATTCCGTCTTTTGTAATATAGTAGCGGCTTGGGCGAAGTCCGTTGCGGTCCAGAGTTGCACCAAGAAGGTCACCATCACTGAACAGGATTGCGGCAGGACCGTCCCAGCTTTCCATCATGGTTGCCCAGTAGTGATAGAAATCTTTTTTGAGGGAAGGCATATTGTCATCGTGCTTCCAAGGCTCCGGAATACACATCATAACTGCGAGTGGAAGAGGAACTCCATTCATCAAAAGGAACTCGAGTGTGTTGTCGAGCATTGCAGAGTCTGAACCAGTTGTGTCAACAGCAGGCAGAACTTTTTTCATCTGGTCGCCGGAAAGTTTCTTTGATTCAACAGTTTCTTCGCGGGCAAGCATACGGTCTACGTTTCCGCGGATTGTATTGATTTCACCATTGTGTGCTATGAAGCGGTTTGGATGAGCACGCTGCCAGCTTGGCTGTGTGTTTGTAGAAAAGCGTGAGTGTACGATCGCAAGGCTTGAAGCGTAATCAGCAGACTGAAGGTCGTTGTAGAAAGTACGAAGTTCGTGTACGAGGAACATTCCCTTGTAAACGATTGTACGGCTGCTCAAAGAACAAACGTAGGTCTTATGAGCGGCATCGGCTTTTTCAAACTCACGTCTCACAATATAAAGCTTGCGGTCAAACTCAATCCCCGTCTCACAATCAGCAGGCTTCTCAACAAATCCCTGCCAGATTTCCGGCATACAGTCGCGGGCTTTCTTACCGAGCACTTCTGCCTTTACAGGAACCTTACGCCAGCCAAGGAACTTAAGTCCTTCAGTTTTTACGCAGGTTTCGAAACGGGCTTTTTCTGGGGTTGCACCATCAGCAGGAAAGAAGAACTGACCAATTCCATATTCACGTTCACCGAGTTTTCCAACAAGGTCAGCAGCTTCCTTCTTAAAAAAATCATGACTAATCTGAACCAGGATTCCAACACCGTCTCCTGTTTCACCACTCGCGTCTTTACCTGCGCGGTGTTCCAGTTTTTCAACAATACTCAGAGCGTTGTCCACAATTTTGTGTGACCTACTTCCATCAATATTAACTACAGCTCCAATTCCACAGTTGTCGTGTTCAAAACTTGGCTCGTATAAAGTTTTCATCTTCGTCATACTCCAGAAAAAAGCAAAGGCCGCACGCACAGAATTTCTATTTCTGTACACGCAGCCCCATTGCCGACTTTGAGATAAAATATCTAAAAACAAAAAAGGCCGTAGACACAATCTCGTTAAATCCGAAATTCTATCTACGACCTCTTTGCCGTTTAGTTCTTTAATAATAATGAATTTTTATAATCATAGTCAAGTATTCTATAAAAAGAAACAAAAACACCTGAAGTATTTTTATGGTAATACTTTTTATTTGAAAAATCTCTAAATACCATGATATAATTTATAATTGGGTGTGAGAACATATCGGAGAGAAGAAAAAAAATGACACCTGTAAACATCGCCCTGAATATTTATAATATATTTCTGGGCATTATTCTAATTATCTCAATTGCTTTACGCCGCAATACCATAACTAAACAGCAAAACTGGATTAAGTGGATGGTAATTTCAAACATTATTCTGGCTGTGGCGCATACCTGCTATCTGCTTTTCAGAACAAAAACAGGAACTGTATATTACATAATATGCTCAATTGCGATTTTTATTATGTACCTTGCAGTTTTTGCAATTATCGATATAACGATAATTTTTTTTGTTCGTTATCTTAATCAAAACCGCTTCAAAAAAGCTCTTACAATTTCTCTGCTTGCTATAACCATTGTCTTTAGTTTTTTCCTGATTTTAACACCTTTTACTGGTGCGTATTATGTACTTCATGCAGATAATTCAAAAGAGTACGGACCTTTAATTTTTATTCCTTATTCTCTTCAAGCTTTGATTTATGTTCTAATGATTATATATCTCATATCAAATCGAAAGACTCTGAAAGCTCAGAGAGTAGCTACAATTCTTTCCTTTGTATTATTTCCGCAGATTGCCCAGATTATTCAGTTAACTCAACATGGACTATATCTTATTACTACAGGCTATTCCATCACTTTTCTGATAATGGTTATTTTCGAAAACCACAGGCTGGAAACTTCTCTGGATTATACTGAAGTTGAACTTGATGAAAAAGAAAATGAGTTGAAGGAAAAACTTTCTGAAATCGAACGTTCTAAGCTCGCTGTAATCAAGATGCAGAATCACACAATCGAAAGTCTTTCCAACCTTGTTGAAAACCGCGACGAAGATACAGGCGAACATGTTCGACGAACAAGAGCTTATGTTGAACTTCTTGCGGTTCAGTTAATGAAAAACAATCATTATTCAGAAATCCTTAATCCACGTTATGTAAGATTTTTAAAACGTGCAGCACCTATGCATGATATCGGAAAAATCGTTGTTCCTGATGCAATCTTAAAAAAGCCTGGTTATCTGACAGATGATGAATTTACTCAAATGAAAAGACATGCTTCGGAAGGCGGTCGTATCGTACATGAAATTATGGATGGCTATGAAGATCCGGAATACATAGACATTACTGCCAATATTGCAAAATATCATCATGAAAAATGGGATGGAACTGGTTATCCTGATAATCTGAAGGGAAGTGAAATTCCTTTATGTGCAAGAATTATGGCAATTGCAGATGTTTTTGATGCACTGGTTTCGCCGAGAGTTTATAAATCTCCAATGTCTTATGAAGAAGCCTTTAAGATAATATACGAAGGAAGCGGCATTCACTTTGATCCGATTATTGCTCATGAATTCCTTCAGATCAAGGGAAAAGCCGCTTCCGTCAATGAAAGCTTTAAGTATATAGATTAGTAAGCTTTGTCATGAACCCCGGCAATGGCACGTCCACTAGGCTCGTCCATGTTCTTCCAGGCTGCATCCCACTCAAGTGCTTTAGCCGTTGAACAGGCAACTCCGGCTTCGTGTGGTACACAGCGGGCTGCACTGTCGCTTGGGAAGAGGCGGCTGTAGATTTCGCGGTAATAATATTCCTCTTTTGTTTTTGGAGGATTTACAGGAAAACGGTTTTCACGGCGTGCAAACTCTGCATCGCTTACTTTTTCTTCTGTCATCTTTTTAAGAGTATCAATCCAGTTATAGCCTACACCGTCACTAAACTGTTCCTTCTGACGCCATGCAATGCTTTCTGGAAGAAGGTCTTCAAAGGCTTTACGCAAAATCCATTTTTCCATGCGCTGTTTGCCGTCCGGCAGTTTGATGTTCATTTTATCTGATGGATTCAAGCCCATTGCAATATCAATAAAATCTTTATCAAGGAAAGGAACACGGCCTTCTACACCCCAGGCCATAAGAGACTTGTTTGCACGGAGACAATCGTAAAGATGAAGCTTGCTCATTTTACGTACGAGCTCTTCGTGGAACTCCTGAGCGTTTGGTGCCTTATGGAAGTAAAGGTATCCGCCGAAAAGCTCATCACTACCCTCGCCCGAAAGAACCATTTTGATTCCCATAGATTTGATTACGCGCGCAAGCAGGTACATAGGGGTGCTGGCACGAACAGTTGTGATGTCGTAAGTTTCGATATGATAGATTACATCTGGAAGAGCATCGAGGGCTTCCTGAATTGTAAAGTGAACTTCGTGGTGAACGGTTCCTATATAATCTGCGGCTTTCTGTGCAGCGATGAGGTCTGGAGAACCTTCGAGTCCAACTGCAAATGAGTGGAGCTGTGGCCACCAGGCTGCTTCCTTACTGTCTGTTTCAATTCGTTTTTTACTGTATTTCTGAGTTACAGCTGCGATGATTGATGAGTCGAGACCGCCAGAAAGAAGAACGCCGTATGGAACGTCGGACATCAGCTGTGCCTTTACAGCAGATTCGAGTCCGTTGCGAACTTTTTCGATTACACTTGGGTTTATAACTTCACCCTTGTCGTCTGTTGCTTTAGGTGCGTTCTTTACTGCATCGAAGGACTCCCAGTCACGGTGATACCAGCGGGTTGGTTTCTCGTCTTTTGAGTAGAAGTAATGTCCGTTCGGAAACTCTTCGATTGTCTGACAGTCGCCTTCGAGAGCCTTGAGCTCGCTGGCTACATAATAACGGCCGGCCTTGTCCCAGCCCTGATACAATGGAATTACTCCGATTTCATCGCGCGAAATGAGGTAAACATCGTTCTCTGAATCATAAAGCGCGAAGGCGAAAATACCAGAAAGCTCTTCAATCATTTTTGTGAAGTCGCCGCTCTCACGGTATTTTTTATACAGCGGAATAATAACCTCACAGTCACTTCCTGTACGGAATTTATAGCTGCCTTCAAACTTGGCACGGATTTCCTTGTGATTATAGATTTCGCCATTTGCAGCCAGAATAATCTTTTCATCATCACTTACAAGAGGCTGCTTTCCGCTGAGAGGGTCTACGATTGAAAGACGCTCGTGACTCAGGATAGCATTATTACCAGTGTACACGCCGCTCCAGTCCGGCCCACGATGACGAATCTTCTTAGACATCTCCAGAACCTGCGCGCGAAGTTCTTCTTTCAAGCCCTCCGCAATCGGTGCACTACCGCTGTTTAAATCAAATGCTCCTACAAAGCCACACATATATAACCTCCGAGGCAAAAAAAGAGGCCGTAGACAACACCTCGTGCAATTTGCACAAAGTCTTATCTACGACCTCTTTGCCGTTTCTATTTTTATACTACTTTGGTTATTTTGTGTCAATCAGACCACTTTTTCTGAAAACATACGTTGAAGAAATTACTACACTCTAAAAACACAAATGCCGGCTTTCACCGGCATTTGTGTTTTTATGTACCCTAGAATTAACAAATACTACAAAGCGGAGCGAACCACGCGGAAGCCAAAACTATAGCCACTGCGGTCCGGAGTGTTGTAGAGTCGATTGCAAACAGAGGAGGAGTAGGCAAGGTTGTTCCATGAACCGCCACGTTTAACACGGTCAGAGCCAGAAACAGCCCCAGTAGGATTAGCAACATCCCCAGTTGTCAAAGAATCTTCATACCAGTCATAACACCATTCCATGACATTTCCACTCATATCATAAATACCAAGTGAATTGCAGTCTTTTTTTCCTACTTCGTGTGTTCCGTATCCTTCATTTCCACTTGAAGGTTCTACATCTCCTGTTGTTCCATTTAAAATGTTGAAATAGTACCAGCCTACACTATCAAGCCCTGTATTTTTGAAAGAAAAATATGTTGTACCATCTGCTGTCGGAGTACCGCTAAACAGATAGTCCCATGAATCTTTTGTCTGGTCTCCACCTCGTGCTGCAAATTCCCATTCTGCTTCTGTTGGAAGGCGGTAACCATTTGCACCTGTTACTAATTCAACTGTAGCTCCAGTAATATGTCCTGAACTTACAGAAGTAACTGTAATTGAATATGCTTTTGTTAGATTTAACTTTTCACTTAATACATTACAGAAATAAACTGCATCATACCAGGAAATGTTTTCTGCTGCACGTAATTTTTGAATTTCTCCAGTTCCAAGTGGATAGTTCCCAGCTTCCTTACATTCAAAAGGTTCTGAAGTAAGTTTATATTCAGTTCCATTAACAGTTACATTCTGGTTTGCCATTACAGCTGTATATAGTTCCTGTGTAACTTCATACTTACTCATAATGTATGGATTTAATGTCACATTGCGTCCCTCTATAAAAACACCCGAATAATTATTTTTATTCTGTTTTCCTGTAATAGTTACAGGAGTTTTTGTAACGTATACTTCTCCAGTTTTATCGAAAGTTACATTACCAATCTTAATTGCTTCCTGTGCTACTTGCCCAGCATTGCTATCAGAACCAGAACCACTTCCCAATGCGGAGCGAACCACACGGAAGCCATGATTGTCGAACCAGTAAATCGGGTTGCTGCCGTTCCGGCACGCAACAGAGCAGTCCTCGGCAATATTGCTGCAGCCACCACCACGTATTACGCGGCTGGAACCAGACGCCACGCCAGTTGCAGGTGTTGAAGATATTATGCTTGGAGTATTTTCATTATCATGCCAATCCCAGCACCATTCCGATACATTTCCAGACATATCATAAAGGCCTAGAGCATTTGATAATTTCTTTCTCACCTCATGTGTTTTACTTCCACTATTTGATGTATACCAAGCATATTCACCAAGTTCTGATATGTCGTTTGTTCCTGCGAAATCTGTTGGATCATCTGCTGTTACACCATTTTTTCCCCCAAGTGCAGCATATTCCCATTCTGCTTCTGTTGGTAAACGATATCCATTTGTCTTGAAATTACAGTTTACTGCGTCCCATGTTGAATCACTGCTTGCATGAACTTCTCCCCAGTCTGCTGGATTCGTACTGCCATTAATTGAATAGCAAGGTGTAAGTTTTTCTGCAATACTTCGTTTATTACAATATACAATTGCATCATACCAGCTTACACTTTCTACAGGCCGGTTCTCCTGAACTTCACCACCTGCTGCATTATTGTTAAAACGACTAGGATTAGTTCCCATTATACTTACATATTCTGCCTGAGTTACCTCATGGTCGCACATGTAAAAACTATCTATAGTTACTGTACGGCCTTTGCGGAATACACCTTTAAGATAATCATCATTATACAAGTTTCTTGAATAAGCAAACTTTGTTCCACCTGTAACTGTAGAACCTTCTACCTTTACAAAATCTGCAGATACAAGAGGTGTTTCTGAACCACTTTCCCATTCAATCTCAACATCAATACCAACGTCTTTTACATTTGGATTCAGTTTTACATTTACTTTTACATCACCATCTGCAAGGCTGATTGAAACAGGTGATAAACCTTCAGCAATAACTGTAGTGTCTTTATAAGCTGTAACACTAATTGTATATAAGCCTTCATCTGCTACTGTAAGTCTGATTTTATCTCCAGGGTTACCTGTTTCACTCTTAAGCACTGTTCCAGATTTTATAAGCTGTACTTTGTAAGAGTTTGCATCAGATTGTTCATAATATGCCACTCTTGCTATGCTTGCTTCTGGAAGCTGAAGAACAAAAGCCATTTCATTTTGTTTCTGAGATTCATTTTCGGGTTCTGTTTGAGCAGAGTTTTTACAACCTATAAAAGCTGCAGCCATCACCATAATTGCCGCTACGGCAATCAATTTTGTTTTTTTCATAAACATTTTTCTCCTATGTTTTTTGAAATTTCTTTTAAATATTTTACCAATTCAACTCATTTATGTCTTTTTATCTGTTTTAAATATAACAACTTATTATATTTATTTTAAACAAACATTCCTAACTGGTCTGGAATCGAAGATAAAAAAAACGCCCGGCTTTCGCCGGGCAAATATTATGAGTAAATAGAAAACAACCTAACGTTAGTTAGCCTAATCCTGCAAAGCCTCGTATCCTTCTTCGCCAGTTCTAACCTTAACAACGTTCTGAACATCGTATACGAAGATCTTTCCGTCGCCGATGTGGCCTGTGTAAAGAACTTCCTTAGCAGCTGTTACTACGAGGTCTACTGGAACTTCGCTTACTACGATATCAACCTTAATCTTTGGAAGAAGTGTCATATCCATTTCAACACCACGGTACTTCTGAACGTTTCCGTGCTGCTGTCCGCAACCAAGTACGTTTGTAACTGTCATACCTGTTACGTTGATGTCGTTCATTGCTGCCTTGAGTTCGTCGAACTTGCTCTGGCGAGTAATGATTGTAACCATGTGGAACTTTGCATCCGGACGGCTTGTAGCCTTTGCAACTGGAACTGCCTTTTCAACAGGAACGCTTGATTCTCCACCTGCAGCACCTTCTGTCATAACCTGAGGGGCCATGATAAATCCAGCGTAGCTTGAATCAATACCGTGCTCAAGCTTATCAAGACCGATGATTTCTTCTTCGCGGCTTGCACGGAGTCCATGGAGCTTCTTAATAAGGCTGAATGTGATAAGCATACAAACTGTTGTCCATGCAACAATTGTAACTTCACCAAGACACTGAACACCAAGATGCTTGAAACCGCCACCGTAGAATACACCGTTTTCAACGTTGAACAAACCATCAGACAAAGTACCCCAGATACCGTTTGCAAGGTGAACTGCTACGGCACCAACCGGGTCATCAATGTGAAGCTTAAGATCGAGAAGTTCTACTACAACTACTACGATGATACCTGAAACAATACCGATGATAGATGCACCGAGAGCGTCTACTGTAGCACAAGTTGGAGTGATTGCAACAAGACCAGCAAGAGAAGCGTTGAGTGTCATAGAAACATCAGGCTTACCGTTCTTAACCCAGGTGAAAATCATTGTTGTAACGCAGGCAACTGCAGGAGCAATTGTTGTAGTTGTGAATACAGCAGCAAGACCACCAACACCAAGAAGCTGGGTACAAGCAGCACCGTTGAATCCGTACCATCCGAACCAGAGGATGAAAGTTCCGAGTGCACCAAGTGTAAGTGAGTGACCAGGAATAGCATGAACCTTTGTTACCTTTCCGTCCTTATCGTAATCGTACTTTCCGATACGTGGACCGAGGAAGATTGCACCAATCAAAGCAGCTGTACCACCAACAGAGTGGATTGCAGCACCACCAGCGAAGTCTACGAAACCAAGCTGTACGAGCCAGCCCTGTGAGTTCCAAACCCAACCGGCTTCAATTGGATAAACAACTGCAGAAATTACTGCAGAGTAAATACAGTATGCGCTGAACTTTGTACGTTCTGCCATTGAACCAGAAACGATTGTTGCAGCTGTTGCACAGAATACTAAGTTGAAAACGAATGCTGACCAGTCGCCTTCAGCAAAGTTTGTAAACAACTGCATATTTGGTTTACCGATTACACCAAAGAAATAATTTTCACTCATCATCAAACCGAATCCGAGTAACATAAACATAGGAGTTCCGATACAGAAATCCATCAGGTTTTTCATGATGATGTTACCTGCATTCTTCGCTCTTGTAAAACCAGTTTCAACCATTGCAAATCCACACTGCATAAAGAATACAAGTGCGGCGCCGATTAAAAACCACACACTCCAAACTTCACTCATATGTTACCTCCTGAGTAAGGCCGCCCGGTAGGCGGCCGGTGATAAATAGCAAACCGTTAAAAAAAATTGCGAAAGCAATTTTTTAGGTTTACCACCTAAAAAATTCATAAAAATAATAACGGCGATGATATCAAAATGTTGTGCACAAACATTCGACATCATCGCCGTATAATCACAAATTAAATAAACTCTCTTCGTTACAATATAGATCCTGTATCAAGTTCAGGATGACAGACTATCTTACGCTGAACAAGAGATCACCATAACTTGGGAATGGCCAGAGCTCTTTTGGTGTAATTGTTTCAAGTTCATCAGCACAGAGACGCAATTCGTTCATTGCTGCAAATACATGCTCGCGGTAGAAGAATGCTGTCTTGCTTGAATCGCCTGCATCTGCAGTTTTCTTTGCTTCAAGAACTTCGCTTTCAAGCTTGTCTGTTTTGCTGTAGATGCTGCTTGTAAGTGCAGAAACCTTTTTGAGCATAGAGCTTTCGTAAGTTGTATCGCACTCGCTGCATGCAGCTTTTTTCAGATTGATTGTTTCTGCCAGTTTGTTTGCATATTTGCTTGCAGCTGGAAGAATGAACTTGTTTGCCATCTCGAGCATAGTCTCAGCTTCGATGTTGATGATCTTAGAGTAGTTCTCGTTATGAATCTCAAAGCGGCTTGTAAGTTCAACCTTGCTGTATACACCAAACTTTTCGAATACCTTAACGTTCTTTTCGTCGAGGATGTGTGGAAGAGCTTCTGGTGTAGATTTAAGGTTGTAAAGTCCGCGCTTTTCAGCTTCCTTAACCCAGGAATCATCATAACCGTTTCCGTTGAAAATGATTCTCTTGTGATCTTTGATTGTCTTCAAGATGAGGTCATGGAGATCGCCCTTGAAGTCTTTTGATTTTTCAAGAATATCAGCAAACTGTGAAAGTTCTTCTGCAACAACAGTATTTAAGAATACGTTTGCACATGCGATTGATTCGTTAGAACCAAGCATACGGAACTCAAACTTATTACCAGTGAAAGCAAATGGTGAAGTACGGTTACGATCTGTTGTATCCTTGTTGAAGTCAGGAAGAACAGTAACACCAATCTGCATTTTTTCTTTTTCGTGTTTTCCGTAAGGAACGCCCTTTTCGATGCTGTCGAGAATTGCGCTGAGTTCATCTCCAAGGAAGATAGAGATGATTGCTGGAGGCGCCTCGTTAGCTCCAAGACGGTGATCGTTACCAGCCGATGCTACAGAGATTCGGAGAAGATCCTGATACTCGTCAACAGCCTTAATGATTGCACAGAGGAAGAGGAGGAACTGCGCATTCTGATCAGGTGTTGCACCAGGATCAAGAAGGTTCTTTCCAGTATTTGTAGAAATAGACCAGTTATTATGTTTACCACTTCCGTTTACGCCGGCAAATGGTTTTTCGTGCAAAAGACAAACCATTCCATGTTTTGCAGCAATCTTTCTCATCATTTCCATTGTAAGCTGGTTGTGATCGCAGGCAAGGTTTGTTGTAGAGAAAATCGGAGCCAACTCATGCTGAGCTGGAGCAACTTCGTTATGTTCTGTTTTAGCAAGAATACCAAGCTTCCACAGTTCTTTGTTCAAGTCTTTCATGAATGCCTGAACACGAGGTTTAATCATACCAAAGTAATGATCTTCAAGTTCCTGTCCTTTAGGAGCTTTAGCACCAAAAAGTGTACGGCCTGTATAAATCAAGTCTTCGCGTTTGTCGTAAACTGACTTGTCTACAAGGAAGTATTCCTGTTCTGGACCTACAGTTGTTTTTACGCTTGTAACTGCTTCATTTCCTTCAAAAAGTTTAAGTACGCGAACAGCCTGTTTTGAAATTGCCTGCATTGAGCGAAGCAATGGAGTTTTCTTATCAAGAGCTTCACCTGTATATGAACAGAAAGCTGTTGGAATACAAAGAGTGCCGTCTTTGATGAAGGCATAACTTGTTGGGTCCCATGCTGTATAACCGCGGGCTTCGAATGTAGCGCGGATTCCTCCACTTGGGAAAGAAGAAGCATCTGGTTCACCCTGAACGAGTTCCTTACCGCTGAACTCCATGATTACTTTTCCATCACTTGTAGGAGTAATAAAGCTGTCGTGTTTTTCGGCAGTGATTCCTGTAAGTGGCTGGAACCAGTGTGTAAAATGAGTAGCGCCTTTTTCGATAGCCCAGTCTTTCATTGCATTAGCAACAACAGTAGCAACCGATGCGTCGAGTTTTTCGCCGCCCTCAATAGTTTTCATAAGCTGTTTGTAAGTTTCCTTAGGCAAACGAGCTTTCATAACAGTTTCATTAAAAACGTTCTCGCCAAAAATTGGTGTTACTTCATCCATTTTTTATGCTCCTTATTAAAAAAGTAAAGGCGCAATAGTTTATTCCCGGAGCGTCCTCCAGGAACAGTCTATTGCGCCTTTGCTATAATATCCAAAATGTGCCGGCGCCACACCGTTGATGTCTTACGGTGCGCATTCCGGCGTTAGTTAAAACAAAAAGGTCGCAGAAATACCATTTCTGCGACCTCATTGCCGTTTGATAGTTTTGTTATACAGTTTCAAAAAAAAATTGTCAATAACATATAATAAAAAAAATATTATTTCTGAAATAAATCTTGAGATTTTCATATTTTCCTTTACAATTGAAATATGAAAAAAAATGACAAACCGCTCCCACCGTGGGCACCCCTTATCCCAGAAGGTGCATTTATTTCTTATGTACCTACTTACAGAGTTGGCGAATATTTCGACCGCTTTCATAAAGATTCCTTTAAGCCGGCTGATTTTGATGCGCTCACATTTTACTTTTATGACCCGACTGAGCACGGCTATCCTAAAGATAAAACTTACCCGCTGATTACTTTCTTACACGGTGCTTCAAATGCACTCGAAGGAGAAGTCTGCATAAATTATACAGGAGCAGAATTTTATTCGAAAGACGAGTACCAGAAAACTCTCGGAGGCGCATATCTTCTTATTCCACTGACGAATGAATATCGGAATGAAGAGGGAAAACTACGCGGCAGCTGGCGAGAAACTCCGACAAAAGCTGTTTACGAACTGATTACTGAATTCATAAAAAACAAGATGGGCGGACACTGTGGAAAAAAAGTACTCATAGGTAACTCGGCAGGTGCCTGGATGTCGTTTGAAATGGTAAATGAATACACATCATTTTTTGACGTGCTCATTCCTGTTGGCGCCGGCGAGATTCCAGACGACAAAACCCTGGACCGCTACGATGAAGAAAACGTAAGCCTCTTTTTTGCTATTGGTAAACATGACGAAATAAATGATTATGAGACACTGGTGCGCCCTCGCCTTGAGCGCCTTAAAGCAATGAAGAACTGTTTTATTTTTACTCCGGAATGGGTCTATAACGGTGATAAGGGAATTGCTTCCATTTACTTTGGTTTTGAAATGGGACAACACTGCCTTGTAAACCCGATGCACTGCAATCTGATGTTTGATGACGGAACGCCTATGGACCCACGACTCCCAAATGGTGTTACCGGCTGGATTGCGAGTTTGCTCTAATTTAATATTTTCGATTTTTAATTTTTCTCACTTTTTTCTCAATTCCCTATTGACATAGTAGGTAAAGCATTGTATAAAGGAGTTACCTACTAAAACAGTAGGGTTAATTCTTAAGTCAAATCTTAAACAGGAGGCGCAGGAATGAAAATCTATTTCGAAAAATTAGTCCGTGAAAATTTCCGCAACGGAGTCATGCGTCTCTGCTGTGACATTCGCTTCGCGAACTTACCAGGTTTTGCTTCGCAAAACCTGTAGTTTGCACTAATTTAATCATATTCCCAAAAATAACATGAGGGGTCTTAGGGGGCGAAGCCCTCTAGGAGAAGGGGTAGCGACCAACGAAGTGGGCGCGCAGGGGGAAGGCTTTCCCCTCCTAAAAAAATTATTACAGAGGTATCATTATGGCAAATTATAAATTCGAAACTTTACAGTTACACGTTGGACAGGAAAGTGCAGATCCTGCAACAGATGCACGCGCAGTACCAATTTATCAGACTACATCTTACGTATTCCATAATTCAAAACATGCTGCAGACCGTTTTGGACTTGCTGATGCTGGAAATATTTACGGACGTCTTACAAACTCAACACAGGATGTTCTTGAAAAACGTGTTGCGGCTCTCGAAGGCGGTTCTGCTGCCCTTGCTCTTGCTTCTGGTGCTGCAGCTATCACTTATACAATCGAAGCTCTCGCTGCAAACGGCGGACACATTGTTGCACAGAAAACAATTTACGGTGGTTCATACAACCTGCTCGCGCACACACTTCCACAGTATGGTATTTCAACAACTTTCGTAGACGCTCACAACCTTGCTGAAGTAGAAGGTGCAATCAAAGAAAATACTCGCGCAATTTATATTGAAACTTTGGGTAATCCAAACAGCGACATTCCTGATCTTGATGCAATTGCCGAAATCGCTCATAAACATGGACTTCCAGTTGTAGTTGATAATACTTTTGGTACACCTTATCTTATCCGTCCATTTGAGCACGGTGCTGATATTGTTGTTCACTCTGCCACAAAGTTCATTGGTGGTCACGGAACAACACTCGGTGGTATTATTATTGAAAGCGGAAAGTTCAACTGGAAGGCCAGCGGAAACTATCCTCAGATTGCAGATCCAAACCCAAGCTATCATGGAGTTTCTTTCTACGACGCAGTTGGACCAGCAGCTTTCGTTACTTACATCCGCGCTATCTTGCTCCGCGACACTGGTGCAACAATCAGCCCATTCAACGCATTCCTTCTTTTGCAGGGCGTTGAGACTTTAAGCCTTCGCCTTGACCGCCATGCAGAAAATACAAAGAAAGTTGTAGAGTTCCTTAGCAAGCATCCAAAGGTAGAAAAAGTAAATCACCCTTCCCTTGCTGATCATCCGGACCATGCACTTTATCAGAAGTACTTCCCTAATGGAGGCGCTTCAATCTTCACATTCAACATCAAGGGCGGCCGTGAAGAAGCATGGAAGTTTATCGACAATCTTAAGATTTTCAGTCTGCTTGCAAACGTTGCTGATGTTAAGTCTCTGGTTATTCATCCGGCTTCTACAACACACAGTCAGCTCAACGACGCAGAGCTTGCTGATCAGGGAATTGCTCAGAACACAATCCGTCTTTCAATTGGTACTGAACATATTGATGATATCATTGCAGATCTTGAAAACGGATTTGCGGCAATCTAAAAGAATTTCTTAGGAGGGCGGAGCCCCGCCCTTCGCTCGCACGTTGTTGCGAGCTACCCCACCCAACGGGGGTTACCACCCCCGTAACGCCCCCGCTTATTTTACGAGTTTCATTCCACTTATTGTTACGAAGGCAATTTTTGTTCCGAGATCGTCGGTAATATCGATTTCGTAAAGGCAGGTAGAACGGCCATCTTTGATGAGGCGCGATTCTGAAATCAGCTTTGTACCCTTTGCCATTCCGATAAAGTTTATCTGACTTGTAACTGAAACAGTCTGCGGCTGATTGAAATTTGAGGCAACGGCAAAGGTGTAATCTGCGAGCGTAAAGGTTGCGCCGCCCATTACTCCGCCGTAAGCATTCTGATGTTTACGTGTTATTTCCATTGAACAGCGGGCATAGTGATCGCCTACTTCTTCAATTACGATTCCTGTTGTTTCTGTTGCATAAAGGTCGCCGCCAAAAAACTCGCGGGCTTTTTCTAAATCTGTCATAAGTTTAATCTACCACTATTTACAAAATAATTCCGCCTGCGAGAACAGCTGCTCCAAGCAAAAGGAACACGATGTCACGAAAATGTACCTTGTATGATTTTGTACAGCAGGCTCTTGTACGGAGATAAAAGCCGCGGAGCTCTGCTGCAGTTGCTGTTGACTCAATCTTGCGGACTGAAGAAATAAGCAGCGGGAAGCAGAGTGGCAGAATCATTCCAATCTTTTTGAAAGGATTTTTTACTTCAAAGTCTACACCACGTGCCTGCTGCGACTCGATGATTCCGCTCATCTCAATTGAGAAAATAGGAATAAAGCGGATTGCACTTGTAAAGGTAAAAGCGTATTTGTACGGAATGTGCAGATACTTTACCATTGTATTTGAAAGATCGTTGAGGTTTGTTACCGAAATCAAAATTGAAAGCGGAAGAGCAGCTCCCATAAGGCGAAGCACAAGAAGAAGCGCCTTCTGAATTGCAACACCTGTAATATAAAAACTACCGATTGTTAGGATTGGATCTCCCTGACGGATTACCAGCACCTGAAGGACAAACAGGAAGATTGACATTTTGATGAGTCCTTTGAGGATACCCAGTGTTCTTTTTAAAAGGCCGTTGCCATGGACAATCCCTGCGTTACCAGCTGCAGCCATCAGAACGTTGAAAACAATTACACCAATCAAAAAGAATGGATTTGCAGAACAGAACGAAGCTGCACAAATCAAAATTGAAACAAATATTTTTACGAGGGGATGCATTTTATGAAGCACTGAGCTTCCTGGAAGATAATCGAGAAATCCTTTCATTTACATCACCTCTTTAATTTTCTTAATCATTTCGTCGTCTGTGAAAACACCGCTGAAGCTGTCGCCGAGCAGCATTGCAACCTGTGCGATCTGTGGAGCAAGAAGACGGGCTTTACTGAGCAGCGCCTTGTTACTGAGAACTTGGCGGGTTTCGCCCTGACCAAGGATTTCACCACGGTTCATAACGATGACAGTTTTTGCAAAGTCGAGAACAACTTCCATATCGTGGCAGACCATAATTACTGTAGTTCCGTTTGCATTGAGCTCGCGGATCCGGCTCATCATTTCCATACACTCGCGGTAATCAAGACCGGTTGTAGGTTCATCAAGAATTAATATTTCCGGATTAAGTGCGATGAGACAGGCAAGACAGAGTCTCTGGCGCTGACCGCGGCTCATGTTGAATGGCTCAGTGTCGCCGTCGAAACCAAACTCATCAAGTGTTTTTTCTACGCGTGCTTTTATTTCATCTTCTGCAATTCCGTTGTTACGAAGACTGAAGGCAATTTCTTCACGGACTGTAGCACAACAGATCTGGCGGTCCGGATTCTGGAAAAGAAAGCCGATGTGTTTTGCAAGCGCACTGACCTTCTGCTTTTTTGTATTTTCTCCAAGCACGAGTACGTCGCCAACGCTTGGTTTAAGAAGTCCGTTTGTAAGTTTAGAGAAAGTTGATTTTCCCGCACCGTTTGATCCGATGATTGAGATAAAATCTCCCTTGTGAACTTTTACATTTAAGTCGTGAACATTGGAAGTTTCGTTGTAAGAAAAAGCTACGTTTGAAAACTCGAGAACAACGTCGCCTGAAGATTGTCGGGTCAAGCCCGACAATGACATTTCGGTGTTGTCATCCTCTGGTGCAGCGTTGTCATTATCGGGCTTGACCCGATAATCCTTCCCAGTCACCTTCCTTACAAACTCCGCAGCCTCTTCCGCATTCAGACAGATTCTGTCTTCAGGCTTCATGTCCTTTGGAGCAAGCCCTTCGGCTACCATCTTACCAGTAAGAGTCAAAACGCGGGGACAGTTAATTCCGGCCTCTTCCATTTCACGCTGATGTGTAAGGGTACTTCTGATTTCACCGTAGTGAACACAGGTACCGTGTTCAAGAACAATAAGTTTTTTTACAAATTCGCAGAGCAGCATAATCTTCTGCTCTGCTACTACAATTGTGATTCCCTTTTCTTCGTTGAGCTTTTTAAGCATCTCAAAAATCTGAACCGAAGAAGCAGGATCGAGCTCGCCGGTAGGTTCATCAAGAACAAGAATATCCGGTTCGAGCGCAAGAATTGCCGCAATCACAACCTTCTGCTTCTGTCCGCCACTGAGCGAAGAAATCTCCTTGTGACGAAGCTCGCCGATTCCAAGAGTATCTAGAGAAGATGTGATACGGCTTTCAATTTCATCAGCCGGAATACCAAAGTTTTCAAGACCAAAAAGAATTTCGTCTTCAACAAAGTATCCGGTAATCTGGCTTTCAATATCCTGAAATACAGAACCAACCTTCAAAGCAAGCTTTCCCGCATTTATATCAAAGGTGTCGGTCCCATCAACCTTAACACTTCCGTAAAAATCTCCGGTATAGTGATGCGGGATAAGCCCGTTGATGCAGTTACAAAGTGTTGTCTTTCCCGCACCAGACTCGCCGATGATTCCTACGAATCCGCCTTTTTCAATTTCCAGCGAGATTTTGTCCAGAGCATTTTTCTTAGCCCCGGCGTATTTGAATGTCAGTTCCTGTATTTCAATCATTATTTCCAGTCCCGTCATCCTGAACTTGTTTCAGGATCCTATTTTTCTTCAATGATTTCTTTCTTGAGTGCTTTCATAAGTGGTACATAAAGTGCAGCTACGATAATAGCATTCAAAGTTGCAGTACCAAGAACGATAGGCACATAAGCTGCCATTGCAGAAGGATCAGACTTGATGAATACAAAAAGAAGAACTGTATAAAGTCCGCCAGAAATTACTGTACTTACGAAAGTTGTAATTGCTGCAAGACCAATTTTCATTCCCTTTGACTTAGCTGGGATGAAAATCAAAAGACCCATTGCAAGAGCACCTGCTGCTTCAGAAGCAAAGTTCAGGTAAGGAGTTCCAGGGAAGAACTGGCAGATAGCACCAGCGATAATACCAATAATCAGGCTGTAATATACCTTTGGTCTGATCAAAACAATTGCCATACAGTACATTGCGATAATGAAGTTTGGTTTCATTCCAAAGAAGTTGATGAAAGTTCCAACAAAGAACTTAAGAACTGCGCCGGCTGCAAGTAATACTGCTGTAAGGAGCAGGTCCTGAAGGCTGATGCCTTTTTTTTCTGTCTGAGCTAATTCTCTTTTTTCCATTTTAGATTCCTCTGTTTAAAGTAGATTTTTTTCATGAAAAATTGAGTGGCATCTCTCGCCTCTCGTTACTATTGACAGTAACATTAACTTACGTTACTGTCAATAGTAACATTAAAAAAAATGATAAATTTGGGAAATTTTCATAAATTTTTGATAAAAAAGATCTTTTCTGCTGTTCAAGCTGACATTTCATACTCTTTTATCTGTTATAATAATAAGATACAAATATTTGAGGATGAAAGTTCTTTTCAGCAAAATATTTTAAACATTCTGAAAAAATTTCTAAGAAACTGGAGAAATAATTATGAAAAAAATAATCGCATTAATCACACTTGGAATGATATTTATAACTTCAATGCTTTTTGCAAAGGAAGTTACAATTTCAGTTGGCGCCGGCGAATGCTGGAAGCAGAAAAGTGAACCGCAGTTTTCTGTCTGGCTGGAAGATGAAAATGGAAATTTTATTCGGACTCTTTATGTAACTCAGCGAGCCAGCAAAAAGAACTGGAGAATGAGTCCAAAAGAAGGCCGCCCGGAATCACTACCGGTCTGGTATCATAAATCAAAAAACAAAGCCGCAAAAACAGAAAATGAACTTGACGCAGTTACAAGCGCAACCCCAAAAGGTGGAATCATTTTCAATGCTGATATTGGAGAAGCCGCTTGTCGTATCTGCGCAGAGTTCAACACCAGCTTCGACTACAACGAAAACTACACCAAGAAAAACAGCGGCGTAAACGGCCAGCCGTCAATTGTTTATATTGCCGACATCTCCTCCGATTTCTCAGAAGGTGAAATTCTCCTGCAACTTTCCGGCACCGGCGCAATAGATGGCAGTGATGGAAATATCTATCCTGTTCCAGTCGAACTCACCACAGCCCGCAGGATTGTAAAGGCTGTGGCGGTAAAGGCCAATTAATTACAACTTGTCAGCGATGTCGTAGATCAGGCGTTCAGTTTTTTCCCAACCAAGGCATGGATCAGTGATTGACTTGCCGTACACGCCTTCACCGATTTTCTGGCAGCCGTCTTCGATGTAGCTTTCAATCATGAAGCCTTTTACGAGTTTGTTTACACGGTCGCTATGGCGGCATGAATTGAGGACATCCATTATGATGCGAGGCTGCTCAAACGGATTCTTGTTAGAATTCGAGTGGTTGGTGTCGATGATGACGGCCGGATTTTTAAGTTCACGTTTATCGTAAGCATCACAAAGACGAACCAGATCCTCATAGTGATAGTTCTGCTGATTTACACCATGCTTATCTGTTGAACCGCGGAGAATTGCATGACAGTGCTCGTTACCTTCTGAGTGAACTTCCCAGCCACGGTAGATAAAGGTGTGAGGATGCTGGGCGGCTAGAATAGCGTTCATCATAACTGCGTAGTCGCCGCTGGTCGGATTTTTCATTCCGACTGGAACCTCGATGCCGCTGGCTGTGAGACGGTGCTGCTGGTCTTCTACTGAGCGGGCACCGACTGCAACGTAACCAAGAACATCATCAAGATACTGATAGTTTTCCGGGTAAAGCATTTCGTCTGCAAAGATAAAGCCTGTTTCTTCTACAGCACGCATGTGCATGTGACGGCAAGCAACAATTCCTTTGTAAAGATCCGGCTTCTGGTTTGGATCCGGCTGATGAAGCATTCCCTTATAGCCTTCGCCTGTGGTGCGCGGTTTGTTTGTGTAAATACGTGGCACCATCATGATTTTATCTTTTACCTTTTCCTGAACAGGAACGAGACGATTCATATAATCAATTACAGCTTCCTCATTGTCGGCAGAACATGGACCGAGAATCAAAAGAAGCTTGTCTGAGCGGCCCTCAAAAACAGCACGAAGCTCGGCACGCTGTTCCTCAACTATTTTTCCAACTTTTCCCGAGAGCGGATACTGTTCCTTTACCTCCGCTGGGATTGCTAATCTTTTTTCGAATTGCATATCCATTTCATTTACCTCCTGAGTAAGGCCGCCCGGTAGGCGGCCGGTGATAGATTGAAAAGCGTTAAAAAAAATTGTGAAAGCAATTTTTTAGCTTATCCTTCTATTTTTTAGAACCTTCCCAGTACTTTTAATTTACTGCATCGATATTCCATCTCGGAAATCATCTGCTTATAGGCTTCGGTGCCATACTCGCCTTCTGCCTCAATGTAAAAATAATAGCTCCAGGCCAGCCCCTTGAGCGGACGGCTGTGAATTACGCTCATGTTGTAGCCGAACTCGCCGAGCTTGTTCAAAACTTTTACCAGAGCACCAGCTTCATTCTTTACTGCAAACATCAAGATGAAAGTGTTATTATCTGAACCAGTTTCTACACGTTCACCTTCATTTTTTGAAAGAATTGCAAAGCGGGTTGAGTTGTCCTGATGACCATTTATGCCAGGCTCAAGAATTTCCAGTCCATACAAGGCTGCAGTGTCCGCGCTCGCAATTGCAGCGACGCTAGGGTCACCGAGTTCCGCTACCATCTTCGCTGCCCGCGCCGTATTCACCGCCGGCTCCGTCACATACCCGTGCGCCGCAATAAAATCCCCGCTCTGCTCCAGAGCCTGCGGGTGACTCACAACCTTCCGCACCCCCTCTAAGCGAGCGCCCCTGACCCCGAGCAGGTTCTGCATAACGTTCAGCGTATAAACGCCGTTCACAAACAGCGAGCCCTGAAACATAAGGTCTGTAACCTGGCCAACCTCACCGGCATAGGAATTCTCTATCGGAAGAACGGCGTAATCGCACTCTCCCTTCTCCACTGCTTCATAAGCCGAGCGGAAATCTCCATAAGACTGCAGCTCCTGCTCGGGGAAAATCCTCCGTGCCGCAATGTGAGCGAACGCGCCTTCGATTCCGCTATATGCAATTTTCATAAAACCTCCGCAAAAAAAAAGCGGTTCTACCCGAAAAGATAGAACCGCTTTTTGTATCAGCTGTATTTTCTACATTCTATGCTTTTCGTACGACGCATCTCTTGCCAAAAAAGTAAAAGGCAAAAAATGAGAAGAAAGCAAATGTAAAAAATGAAATTCCAAAAATCATTGTTGAAATACTAGCGAAACATAAAAACTTCGTCAATATGTTATTATTCATAGAAACATAATTTTTTGTTATACCCCCCACGCCCGGCAATTTCTTAGACCTCAAGCTCTTATTTTCACCCCGCACTTATGCATTTCACCACCCCATTCCTGCATCTTGCCGAAAACCATATTGTGCGCAAAACTAACCGCCCTTATTATGAAATCAGACTAAAAAAACGGCCGAACACCGTCAATTATCGGGAATACGGCCCTTAAGGAGAACCCATGATTTTAGAAGCAATCTTATTAGGCGCATCAACCGGCACCTACTGTTCAATGTACTGCGGTCCAGTTCTTATTCCGTTCTTATGTGGCACAGAAAACCCAGGCTATAAACGCAACGCCGGCCTCACAGGCGCTTTTCTCGCTGCACGCCTCGTAACCTATTTTATTCTAGGTGCAGTTTTCGCTGGCCTAGGCTATCTCGTAAACGACTACATTGATCCGGTTTTCGCAAGAAAGCTTTCACTCTTTGCATACATCTTCAGCGGACTTATTCTCCTGTGTAATTCCCTCGGAGTAAGATTTCCATGGGGCTGTTCACATAACGGCTGTAAAGTTCAAAAACTTCGCCGCATCGGTAACGACTGGGTAACCGCTGTAATCGCAGGTCTTGCCGTTGGACTCCATATCTGTCCTCCGCTCTGGACAGCAATGACCCGTTCAATTTTTGGCGGTCACGGACTTCCGGGTCTTTTCTACTTTGTATTTTTCTACATTGGAACCCTGCCGTTTTTTATTCCGCTGCTTGGCATTCCGTTTTTCACAAAGAGAGTCGGTATCATCAGAAAGATTTCCAGAATCGCACAATTTTTTATAAGCATCTATTTTATATATTTTCTTGGCCTTCAGCCTCTGATTTTCGGTTAATCAAAAGGAGCTATTATGATTTCAAGTATTATTTTAAGCAGCTTAATGTTTTTTATAATTTTCTTCTTTGTTATTCTGATGAATAATTTTGCACTTGCTGCAATTATTTATGCGGCTTTTCTTTTCTTCCTTTACGCAAGGATGACTTTTTCTGAACGCAAAAGAGCCGGAAGCGGAGTAATCTACCGTCGTATTTTCCAGACAGTTTTTGCAGTTGGTTTTTGTATTGCATTCATCACTGACTTACTTGCTGAACGCGGAAGCATGGCAATCACAAATCAGGCAATGAGTAACTCAGAACTGCCATTCTGTCATATTGCAATTCCACAGGTACTCGTGCCTCTTATGATTACAAAATCAATTATCTTCCCTGCAAGAATTTCAGGACACTACGCAGCCGTTGCAAGTATGTTCTTAATCTGGTTCATCTGCACAATTACTATCGGCCGCGGCTGGTGCAGCTGGGTATGCTTTTACGGTGGCTGGGAAGACGGTTTTTCACGCATCGGAAAAAAGCGCAGAATAAATCTGCTTCCTAAAAATAAAGAAATCAGAGAAATCAGCTTTGGCTTTTTCATGTTTATAATTCTTTCTTCTTTATGCGAACTTGCCTGCACTTATTGTGAATGGTTCTGCCCTTTCAAACTTGTAACTGAATACAGTCCTGTTACTTCCATTCCAAGCCTGATTGCAACCATTATGTTTATCGGACTTTTTATCGGTCTGGTTGTTGTTCTTCCAATTCTCACAAAGAAAAGAACTCAGTGCAGTGCTCTCTGTCCGTTTGGAGCATTTGCATCTCTTACCGACCGCTTCAGTATTTTTCAAATTAAGATTGATACAGACAAATGCTCGGGCTGTATGAAGTGTGCAACCGCATGCCCGTTCTGTGCCATCGATATCAAAACAATTCAGGATAAAAAAGGTCACCCGGAAATCACCTGTGCAAAATGCGGAGAATGTATTAAGGCCTGTCCTAACAAAGCAATCTCTTATGATTTCCGCTTCAATCTTAAAAAAGGCGGCTGTAACTGCGGCTCAAAATCATCAGCTCCAAAGACAAAGTTCGGACGTGTTATTCAGGAACTTCTTCATCCGGCACAGCTCTTCCGTTTTGCAGCCTTTACTTTTTCTGTAATCATGTCTTCGGGATTTATGATTAAAACACTCAATATTATTTTCAGTCCGCTCGCAGCTTTAATTTCAGGAGGTGCAAAATGAGTAAAACTGTAAAAGAGCTTTTTGCTGCCATCAGCCATAAATATCATGTACTGACAGCTGTATTTACCTGCTTTTTTGGAATTGCATTATTCTTTATTTTTTCTTCGACCATGACGAGTTTTGTCGGCTCATTCCTGCATGTACATCCCTCATATACTGGAGGAGAAATTGCAGGAGATTTTGTTACCCCTGTAGAAAAATATGACCTTGTCAGATATACGGTTTATCAGCCTGTAATAAATGCAAAATGGCAGCAGAACGCAGAATACTGGCAGCTGATGCTTGAGTTTAAGAATCGAGATGCCGGTAATCAGAAACTTATGATTTACATAAAGTTCACTGAGCCGGAATCTGTTACAGACTATGATATTGCACTTCAAATCTCTGACGGAGAAGGAAAAGTTTATGACAATAACGGCACTTACCTCTGCAGCTCTGAATATTATTTATTAAACAATGGATCTACAATCAAACTTCGTATTCCTCTTCAGGATAAAAAAAAACAGACAGTCCTTGGAGCTAAAAAAACTTATCACTATATAGAAGCCGATAAGAGCGTGACATCTTCACCTCTGGAAGTAAACATGGAAGTCAGAAAAAACTCCAGGAAAGAAAAGGCAGAAAATGCTGCATATGTAAAACATGTAAAAGAATTGTATGCACAAAGCAGAACCGCAGAAACTTTCACAACACAAGCTTCAGACGCACCTTCTTCTGATGATATTGATGCCTGTCTTTCTTATTACAGTCAGAAACTGGAAGCAAATCCGGAAGATTATCTAAGCATGGTTTATTACGGAATGTATTATGCAATAAAGGGAGGGCAGTCAAATATTATGTCTGCAGTATCCCTTGTAAATAAGGGCTTTGAATATATGGATAAAGCTGCAGAACTTTCTTACAACAAGCCTGATGAAATTGAAGTTCTTCTGACAAGAGCCTCTGTAAGTGCTTCTGTACCGGAACAGGTTTTTGCAAAATCAGAAAGTGGAGCTGAAAACTTTATCCGCATTGTTTCCCTCACTGATGACATAAACTTAAAAGCATACTGTTATGTAATGGCTTATGAGTGTTACCAGAAGTGCGGAAAAGATTCAAATGCATTTCTTTCATTGCAAGAAGCAAAAAAGGTGTTACAATAGATTCATAATGAAAGTTACTATTCTTGAAAAACAAGCCGGCGAAGAAGACGAGCTTATCGTAAAATGCGATTACCTTGATGAAAGCCTCACAAAACTGATAAATCAGTTTAAGGGCAGCAAAGGAAAAATGAATTTTTATAAAGATTCTAAAATCGTTTTCGTTGAACCGGAGGACGTTCTCTATTTTGAATCTGTAGATGACTCAGTTTTTGCTTACACAACGGATTGTGTTTACGAAACAAAGTCAAAACTGTATCAGCTGGAAGCAGAATTACCGGCCAGTATCTTCTTCCGCGCCAATAAGGCAGTAATCGTGAATCTGGATAAAATCGACAGTCTTGCCCCTATTTTCGGTGGGCGCTTTGAAGCCATTTTACAGAACGGCTACAAGGTTGTAATTTCACGAAATTACCTGAACACATTAAAGGAGTTATTAGGTTTATGAAAAACTCAGATGAAATAAAAGAAATGATTTCTATAATGATAAATATTGCAACTCGAGTAATCACAATGATTTTTGTAATCATAGCAGTATTCTATCTGGTTATAGGTGATGCCGATTTAATTAAGTTTTCTTTAGAAGACATTTGTGGAATTCTGGTGATGGGTCTGGCTTCGGGTCTTGCATTCGGTCTTTTTTACATTAAGAAAAATACAACTACAAAACAGTCTATAATCATTCATATAATTTACTTTTCAATTTTGAATGTTGTACTGCTTTTGATTGGCTTACATCTTGGATGGTTCAGAAAAGAATTATCGTCTCTTATTTCAATGGAGATTATGTTTGTTGCAGTCTATGCTGTTGTAACACTTCTTGTTTATCTTTTTGACTTCAATGAAGCCAAAAAGATAAATCAAAAACTTAACGACCGAAAGAAGCTTTAATTCTTTCGATTGCTTCGATAGTTCGCTCGCGGCTGCCAAAACCTGTAAGGCGGAGGTAGCCCTCACCCTTCTGTCCAAAGCCGCTTCCCGGTGTTCCTACTACCTGACTCTTTTCAAGCAGTTCATCAAAGAAGCTCCAGCTTGTATAACCTTCTGGAATCTGAAGCCATACATATGGAGAATTCTTTCCACCAAAAGCCTTAAAGCCTGCAGCAGTTACACCTTCAAAAATAAGGCGTGCATTTTCACGATAGAAACTCAGATTTTCCTGAATCTGTTTCTGTCCTTCTTCAGAATAAATTGCAGCAGCACCACACTGAGTAATATAAGAAACTCCGTTGAACTTTGTTGACTGGCGGCGCATCCAAAGAGCATTTAATTCAGTTCCATCAAAAACAAGTTCATGAGGAACAACAGTATAACCGCAGCGTAAGCCGGTAAAGCCTGCTGTCTTTGAGAAAGAACGCAATTCAATTGCACAGGTTTTTGCTCCCTCAATTTCGTAAATTGATTTTGGAATATCTGGTTCAGTTACAAAAGCTTCATAAGCAGAATCAAAAAGAATTACACTATGATGAGCATTTGCATAATCAACCCATTTTTTGAGATAGCTCTTTGGTGCAACTGCTCCAGTTGGATTGTTAGGGAAGCAGAGGTAGATGATGTCTGCAACAGGTGCATCATCTGAAGGAATCTCTGGTAAGAAACCAGTCTCTGCAGAACAAGGCATTATGATGATATTGTTCTTTCGTCCATTCATAATGTTTGTATCGATATAAACAGGATAAACAGGATCACAGATTGCAACAGTGTTGTCAGTTGCAAAAATGTCACCAATGTTTCCGCAGTCAGACTTAGCACCATCTGAAAGGAAAATCTCATCCAGTTTCATATCGATTCCACGCTTTGTATAATCCCATTCCAAAATCTTTTCACGCACAAAATCATAGCCCTGCTCAGGCGGATATCCGCGGAAAGTTTTTGCATCTGCCATTTCATCAACAGCTTTATGCATGGCATCAATAACAACCGGACAGATTGGCTTTGTAACATCACCAATTGAAAGTTTGATTACATCTGCTGATGGATGCGATGCGATAAACTCGCGGGTCTTTTTATTAACAGTTGAGAAAAGATAGCTCGCTTCGAGGTCTAAAAAATTCTTATTTATTTTCATTTTGTTCTCCTATAAATCAACGTTTCCTGTAAATACATTTTCTGCAGGGCCGGTCATAAATACGCTGTCTCCCTCGTTGCCGCTCCACTGAATCTCAAGATCTCCACCAAGCAGATGCACTGTGATTTTCTCGCCCGCATCAACAAGGCCGTTCAGAATTGCAGCAACTACAGTTGCACAGGTTCCGGTTCCACAGGCAAGTGTCTCGCCGGTTCCTCGTTCCCATACACGCATCCAGATTGTGCGGCGGTCTTCAACATAAGCAAACTCGGTATTCGTACGCTCCGGAAAAAACTTATCGTTTTCAAAAAGCGGGCCGATTTCGCAAACCGGGAATTCAGAAGGCTTTTTATCAATGAACACAACTGCATGTGGATTTCCCATTGAGACGCAGGTTGTTTTGTATTCAACATCAGCAATTGTCAGAGGATGTTGAATTACCCGGCCACCCTTCAACACAACAGGAATCTTTTCCGCTTCCAGAATAGGACTTCCCATATCTACTGAAAGTTTTGTTACCTTATCGCCTGGTTCGCCTTCTTCCACTTTCAGGATTTTTACTGCGCCCATAGACTCAGCAGTAAACTCGCGGCCCTTAGTGTAGCCTGCATCATATACATATTTCCCAACGCAGCGGATTCCGTTACCGCACATCTGGCTTCGGCTTCCGTCGGCGTTGTACATCACCATTTCAAAATCAGCTTTTGTACCTTTTTTGATGATGATGATTCCATCTCCGCCGATTCCAAAATGACGGTCTGACAACTTTATGGCTGCCTGCTTTTCGCCTTCAGCACCACCCGGAAAATCTTCCTTTGTGCAATCAAAATAAATATAGTCGTTTCCACAACCATGCATTTTTGTAAACTTCATGATTACCTCACAAAAACAAAAAGAGGTCGTAGACAAATTTCCCCCGGGAAACTTATCTACGACCTCTTTGCCGTTATTTTGTTTTAACTTTTCAATAGAAAAAAGTCAATAGTAGTACTATTGAATACTACTAAAACTCTTGACCATACCTTTCATACGCTGTATAACATTAAAGAACAAAGGCGTTCATTCGATTTGCAGACTTATTGTCTTTAAATGGAATGAACGTCTTTTTTTTGGAGAAAATCATGAAGGCGTGGTTAATATTAGCAGACGGAACAATCTTCGAAGGTACCTCAATCGGGGCAACCGGTAAAACTATCGGTGAAACAGTTTTTACAACCGGCATGACCGGATATCTGGAAACTCTCACCGACCCAAGCTACTTCGGTCAGATTGTTACCCAGACTTTCCCGCTCATCGGAAACTACGGCGATATTCCGGTGGACTACGAAAGTAAAAAATGCTGGGTACGCGGCTATATTGTTCGCGAACTCTGTGACCTGCCTTCAAACTTCCGCTGCGGCGGTACACTAAGCGACTTTCTGAAAAATCAGAACATTGTCGGAATCTGTGGAATTGATACCCGTGCCCTTACAAAGCGCCTCCGTGAATCCGGAGTTATGAACGGTATGATTATCAGCGGTGTAGAAAGCTGTCCTGCCGTAACTGAAGCTCTCTTAAGAGAAATCAAAGCATATAGAATTGAACAGGCTGTTGAAAGTGTTCAGCAGAATTCTGTCGGGGGCGTTACGGGGGTGTCCCCCGTTGAGAGGGTAGCGACCAACGAAGTGGGCGCGCAGGGAGAGACTTCTCCCTCAAAATCCATTGTACTTTGGGACTTTGGAGCAAAAGCAAATATTCAGAGAGAACTTGAAAAACGCGGCTGCCACGTAACTGTTGTTCCATGCACTGCCACTGCTGACGAGATTCTCGCTCTAAATCCAGATGGACTTATGCTCAGTAACGGACCTGGAGACCCGGCAGACAATGTTCAGATTATTGAAGAACTGAAGAAGATTTGCGATGCCGGCACTCTTCCAATTTTTGGAATCTGTCTTGGTCACCAGATGCTCGCTCTTGCACGCGGCTGTAAAACCAGCAAACTCAAATATGGTCACCGTGGCGGAAACCATCCATGCAAAGATACGGAAACCGGCAGAGTTTATATTACAAGTCAGAATCATGGTTATGCGGTTGAAAACACTTCAATTCCTGCATACGCAAAAATGAGTTTCTTTAATGTAAATGATGGTACTGTAGAAGGAATTACATATACTGATATTCCGGCTTTCAGCGTTCAGTTTCACCCGGAAGCATGCGGCGGTCCGCACGACACAAACTTTCTGTTTGACCGATTCATAGAATTGATGAACCGGTCAAAGCAGTAATTAAAGAATGTGATTATTCGAAATCATACGAAGCTTCTGTCTTAAACTGTCCGACATCAGAGCCAAGCTGATTTACGTTCTGGTTTAAGGCTTCAACACAATTATCAAGCTGCTTACCGCTATTAACAACACTTCTTGCGTTTCCTGTCATTGAAACAATGCTGTCTCCAACTGCATCAACAGAACTGTGAAGGCCGTTCATTTCATCAAGAACGTGCATACTCTTATCGGCCATATTCTGAGAAGCCTTACGAACATCGTCTGTATTCTTGTCCATTTCAGAAAGCATTTCAATTACGTTACGAGATTCTTCATTCTGTTTTTCGAGGGACTGTCTTATAGACTGAACAAGTCCGTCTGTTTCAAGAATGCGTTCAGAAACTTCATTAAAGGAAGCACTTGATTCCTGAGAGGCTGTAACGATTTCATCAACACTGGCCTTAATGTTCTTAAGCTGATCACCAATTGTCTTAGACTGTGCTGAAGAGGTTTCTGAAAGTTTTCGGATTTCATCTGCAACGACAGCAAATCCTTTTCCGGCTTCACCAGCATGTGCCGCCTCAATAGCTGCGTTCATGGCGAGAAGGTTTGTTTGACTTGCGATATTTGCGATTGCCTGGTTTGCTGCCTGAAGCATTTTTGACTGCTCTTCAATCTGGGCAATTCGTTCATTTACTTTCTTCTGTTTAGAAACTCCCTCTTTTGCCTGTGTATCAAGTGCATTAAATGAAACGGCCATGTTTTCCATAGAGTCACTAACCTGTTCAATGCTGTTTACAAGATGGCTTACTGCGGCAGAAGATTTACTGATTCTTTCTGTCTGTGAATCAATCATCTTGGTTACTGTAGAAATACTGTCCACACTTTCCTGTACAACAAGTGCAGTTTCGTTATAACCAACTGACTGCTTTACAATCTGTTCACGCAGACCTTCAAGATTTTCGCGGATATTTGTCATTGCATCAGAAACTGCTGTAACACTGTCGCGTACATTATCAGAAACTACATCTAGATTGGCACTACTGCATTTAATATTACCTATCATGCTCTGAAGCTTGTTTGCAAATACATTAAAACTGTCTACTACAGTTTTGATTTCTGTTGTTGAACTTTTGATATTTACACGGCGGGTCAAATCTGCATCACCGGCAGAAATATCATGAAGGGCTTTAGCTGTAGAACGGATTGGACGAACAATACCGCGAAGAATCAAAATCAGGAAAATAAAGATTACTGCAAGCAGAACTACAAAAGAGAGTATGATAATCTGTACTGATTTATTAACAAATGAGTCTACTGCTGCTGTTGAACGACCGTAAATAAAATACCAGTGAGTTCCTTCAATCTGTGTTGATTTATAGTAATAAGGAACACCATCCTTTGTTGTACGGATTACTTCATTACTGCCGGAAAGGAACTTATCTGCAATATCGTTATAAGCTCCTTTTTCAATTGTTCTGATATTATCCTCTGCTGTATATTTTTCGTGCGTCGCAAAATATCCAGTATCTGTAAGGATGAACATTCGTTCATCTTCATACTGTTTTTTTTCATTCAATGATTTCTGGATTTTTGATAATGGAAAGTCTACGGAAACAACTCCAAGAGATTTTCTGCTTTCATCAAAAACTTCTTTTGAAATACTTACTACTGAAGTATTAGTTTCAGAATCTGTATAAACATCTGAAAAAACAAAATTGTCTGGATCTGCAAGAGCGCCTAAATACCATGGACGTGTATGTGGATCCCAGCCTGCATCCGGCTCCCACAAAGAACCATCATAATAATGTTCGTTTATAACGCCATAAAAACCTGTGGAATCCACATACGACTTAGTGAAGTTTATAAAGATCTTCAGGTTATCCTCTTCATTTTCATAAGCACCGCTTGCAAATGTATCGGTAAGTGCTTCCAGCAGATTTCGGGGTTTTTGCATTGCACCCATTACATATTCAGAAGCTGCATCACTTGCAGAAATAAGATCATCCTGTGTCTGCTGGCTTGCATAGAACTTCAATCTGTTGGCAGATATGAACATCATTAAAAGAAACAATACCACTGTCGGTATCGAAATCATAAATAGAGAACGTTTTAGAAGTGTCATGATTTTTCTCTCTCTCCTAGTTTTATAAATACGCTTTGTACTTATACATAGTAATTTTACTTCTCAAAACGATTTTTTTCAACTTCAAAAAATACAATAGTAAAAAATCAACCTACTTAACATAAACATTTATTTACGCTATATTATTTTAAGTCAATGGCGACACTATCCTAAAGGGGTGGTGTCGCCTTTTTTTTGGGGTTAATGATGTCACTCAATAAAAACATACACAAAGTAATGATTATCGGTTCGGGTCCTATCGTAATTGGACAGGCAGCCGAATTTGACTACGCCGGAAACCAGGCCTGTAAAGCCCTTAAGCAGCTGGGCCTTGAAGTTTGTCTTGTCAATTCGAATCCGGCAACTCTTATGACAGATCATTCAATGGCAGACGAGATTTATCTTGAGCCGCTTACACTTGAAACCCTTCAGAGAATTATTGAAAAAGAAAAACCTGATTCCCTGCTTTCAACTCTTGGTGGTCAGACCGGTCTTACTCTTAGTATGGAGCTTGCAAAATCCGGCTTTTTGAAATCTCATAATGTACAGCTGTTAGGTGCCCGCCCTGAAACTATCGACAAGGCTGAAGATCGACAGATGTTCAAAGACACAATGGAAGCTATCGGCGAACCTTGTATCCCTTCAAAAGTTGTAACAACATACGAGGATGCAGTTGATTTTGTTCATAACGAAATTGGCTTCCCGGCAATTATCCGACCGGCCTTTACCCTTGGTGGTACTGGTGGTGGAATCGTAAACAACGACCGAGAGCTTGATGAAATTGCCCATAACGGTCTTCACCGCTCACCTATCCATCAGATTCTTGTTGAAAAATGTATTTCGGGCTGGAAGGAAGTTGAGTTTGAAGTTATGCGTGACAGCACAGGAAACGTAATTACTGTCTGCTCAATGGAAAACTTTGACCCGGTCGGTGTTCATACTGGTGACTCAATTGTAATTGCGCCAACCGTAACTCTTGCAGATAAAGAATATCAGATGCTGCGTTCAGCTGCCCTGAACATCATCAGCGCACTCGAAATTGAAGGTGGTTGTAACTGCCAGTTTGCTTTGAATCCGGATAGTTTTGAATATGCTGTAATTGAAGTAAACCCTCGAGTTTCACGCTCATCGGCACTAGCATCTAAAGCAACAGGATATCCTATTGCTAAGGTAGCGGCTCTTATCGCTGTAGGATTTACACTTGATGAGATTCCTAACTTCGTAACAAAGAAAACTAAGGCTTGCTTTGAGCCTGTTCTCGATTACGTAGTTGTAAAAATGCCGAAGTTCCCGTTCGACAAATTCGTATACGCTGCCCGCAAGCTCGGCACTCAGATGAAAGCAACTGGAGAAGTTATGGCCATCGGTCAGAACTTTGAAGAAGCAATTCTGAAAGCCTGCCGCGGACTTGAAGTTGGCGTAAAAGACCTGAATCTTCCAGCCTTTGTAAAAGAAGGTGATGAAAAGATTCGTGAGCGTGTTGGACAGTGCACAGACCAGCGCATTTTTGCCATTTACCAGGCACTTAAGCGCAAGCTTCTCACAGTAGAACAGATTCACGACATTACAAAAGTTGATGAATGGTTCTTGTGGAAACTGGAGAAAATTGCTGCTGCTGACACTTCCGACGCCCTCATCTTCCCACCACGCAGTTTCAAAATGGTTGATACCTGCGCCGGCGAGTTCAATGCAGAGACTCCGTATTTTTATTCGACAACAAATGGAGACAATGAGGCTGAACAGTATCTTCAGGAACTCCATGAAAATAAAAAAGATTCCAAAGGAACTATTGTAGTTCTCGGTTCAGGTCCAATCCGAATTGGACAGGGAATCGAATTCGACTACGCTTCTGTTCAGTGCGTACAGTCGCTGAAAAAAATAGGCTATGAAGTTGCAATCGTAAACAATAACCCGGAAACAGTTTCAACCGACTTCGACACAGCAGACCGTCTTTACTTTGAACCGCTGACACCGGCAGATGTAATGAACGTTCTCGCTGTTGAAAAACCGCTCGGTGTTGTAGTTGCATTCGGTGGTGGAACTGCCATTAAACTTGCAAAATATCTGGACAGTCAGGGAGTAAAAATTCTCGGAACCAGTGCCGATGCAATTGACCTTGCAGAAGACCGTGAACGTTTCGAAGAACTCTGTGACCGTCTGCAAATCAAACGACCTCGTGGTCTTACAGTTTTCACAGAAGTTGAAGCTCTGGAAGCTGCAGAAAAAATCACCTACCCTGTTCTTATGCGTCCAAGTTACGTACTCGGCGGACAGAACATGATTATCGCCCGAAACAGTGCCGACGTAAAGGAATACATGAAAATCATTTTGAGAGCTGGAATTGAAAATCCAGTCCTCATAGATAAATACATGGAAGGACAGGAACTTGAAGTTGACTGTATTTGTGATGGTGAAGATGTATTGATTCCTGGAATCATGGAACATATTGAACGAACCGGTATTCACTCCGGAGACTCAATTGCTGTTTATCCTGGAATATTCACATCAGATATCGAAGAAAAAATTATTCGCCAGTCATCAGACCTTGCTCTGGCTCTCGGTACAAAAGGGCTCGTTAATATTCAGTATCTGATTTATGACGATGGCAGTGGAAACGACCTTTACATCATCGAGGCAAACCCTCGTTCAAGCCGTACAGTTCCGTACCTCAGTAAAGTTTCAGGCGTACCGATGATTGAACTTGCAACCCGCGCAATGCTCGGTGAAAAAGTCCGCGACCTCGGCTATGGCACCGGCCTTTACAGAAAGCCGGATTACTTTGCAGTAAAAGCTCCTGTTTTCAGCTTTGAAAAACTGATGGACGTAGATACACATCTCGGACCGGAAATGAAATCAACAGGTGAAGTTCTTGGAATTGCCGCAACCCGCGAAGAAGCAATTTTTAAGGGACTCGCTGCAGCAGGCTGGAAGATGATAAGACCAAACTCTACAGTAGCTAAGCCTGTTGAAAGCAGCGGAATTCTTTTCTCCGTTCGTGCTTCAGACCTTCCTGAGCTCCCTGCCCTTGCCCGCAAATTCTACGATCTCGGCTTCACTCTTTACGCAACAACCGGAAACGCAGACACAATTGAACGCAGCGGAATGACAGTAACTCACGTAGCAAAAGTTCATGAAAATTACAATGACAACGTAATGACTCTTCTCGAGAGCGGCAAAATTGCATACTTTGTTTCAACTTCCGCTAAGGGACGCGATCCGGTAGCAGAAAGCGTAAAGCTTCGCCGTCTCGCCGTAGAACGCGACATCGACAGTCTCACCGCAATCGATACAGCTAATGCCCTGGCCGATAGCCTTGCATCACCATTCAGCCTCACAAACGCCAGTCTAGTCGACATCAATCACATGTAATATAGGAAAGTTATTTTAGAGAGGAAAGATATGAGTAAATTTATTTTTGTAACAGGTGGAGTTGTATCAGGATTAGGAAAGGGAATTACAGCAGCAAGTTTAGGACGCCTTTTGAAGTGCCGCGGGCTTAAGGTAACAAGCCAGAAGCTCGACCCATATATGAACGTTGACCCGGGTACAATGAGTCCATTCCAGCACGGAGAAGTTTTCGTAACAGATGATGGTGCAGAAACCGACCTTGACCTTGGACACTACGAACGCTTCATCGATGAAAATCTTACAAAATATTCAAACATGACAAGTGGACGTGTTTACTGGAACGTTTTGAACAAGGAACGCCAGGGTGAATATCTTGGACAGACAGTTCAGATTATTCCTCACGTAACAAATGAAATCAAAGACTTTGTTATGAAAAATGCCGAGGTTAGCAATGCCGACGTAAGTATTGTTGAGGTCGGCGGTACAATCGGTGATATCGAAAGCCAGCCGTTCCTTGAAGCAATCCGTCAGCTTGCGCTTGAAGTTGGACGCCGTAACTGTCTTTTTATTCACGTTTGTCTAGTTCCTTACATCAGCGGTTCAGATGAATATAAATCAAAGCCAACACAGCACTCTGTAAAAGAGCTCATGGCCGTTGGTATTCATCCTGATATTATTGTTGCCCGCTGTGATAAAGAAATTCCAACAGACATCCGAAAGAAGATTTCCCTCTTCTGTAACGTTGGAGAAGACTGTGTAATCAACAACACAACCTGTCGCAGCCTTTATGAAGTTCCTCTGATGCTCCACGCTCAGAATATGGATGATGTTGTATGCCGCGACCTTGGACTCGAAACAGGCGCAGACTATCCTATGCTTGCAGACTGGTCTCGAATGGTAGAAACAATTCATGCACGTCAGGGTGAGATTCAGATTGCACTGGTTGGAAAATATGTAAAACTTCACGACTCATATCTGAGTATTGTTGAATCACTCAACCATGCAAGCTTTGTTGTTGGTAAGAATGTAAAAATCAAATGGGTTGATTCAGACAGCGTAACTGATGAAACAGCTCCGGAAGTATTTAAAGACTGCGCTGGAATCATTCTTCCGGGCGGATTCGGTCACCGTGGTGTAGAAGGAATGGTCTGCTCTTGTCGTTATGCACGTACCCACAAGTTGCCATATTTTGGAATCTGTCTTGGAATGCAGATAGCAGTAATTGAGTTTGCCCGCAGCGTACTCGGTTATTCAGATGCAAACAGCCGCGAATTTGACGAACTCTGTGAACATCCTGTAATCGACCTGATGAAAAATCAGGAAGGTGTAATCAAAGGCGGCACAATGCGTCTTGGTTCATACCCATGCGAAGTTACTCCGGGAACAATTCTTGAAAAAGCTTATGGAAGTACACATATTGATGAACGCCATCGCCACCGCTATGAGTTCAACAACGATTACCGCACACAGATGCAGGAAGCTGGTCTCACAATCAGTGGAACAAGCCCTGACGGAACTCTTGTAGAAGCCGTTGAAGTTGCCGGCCAGTTCCATGTTGGCGTTCAGTTCCATCCGGAATTCAAGAGCCGTCCAAATAATGCAGGACCTCTCTTTGTAGAATTCCTTAAGGCTTGTGATAAATAAAAGGTAGCACGTAGAAATAAAAAAAGGCCGGCTGGAATCAGATCCAACCGGCCTTTTCATTTATGCAATATAATTACTTCGCAAGGTATTCATTGATACCAGCTGCAGCCTTACGTCCTTCACCCATAGCAAGGATAACTGTAGCGGCACCAAGAACGATGTCTCCACCAGCCCATACTTTTGCGTGGTGTGTAGCCTGCTTTTCATCTACGAGGATGTGTCCGCGCTTGTCAGCATCGAGACCAGGTGTTGTGCTTACGAGAAGTGGGTTAGAACCATTTCCGAGAGCAACAATCATAGCGTCACATGGAACATCATGTTCTGAACCTGGAATAGCTACTGGAGAGCGGCGTCCTGATTCATCTGGTTCACCGAGTTCGTAGCTAAGGCAGCGTACGCCAACAACCTTTCCTTCTTCGTTTCCAAGTACTTCTACAGGGTTTTCGAGGAAGCGGAAGTTTACGCCTTCTTCTTCTGCGTGACCAATCTCTTCGAGACGAGCCGGCATTTCGTTTCTTGTACGGCGGTAAACAACATCAACAGTTTCGGCCCCTAGGCGGAATGCCATGCGGGCAGCATCCATTGCAACGTTTCCCGCACCACAAACTACTACGTGCTTTGCTTCGTAAATCGGAGTTGCAGCATGATCCTTATCGTAACCCTTCATAAGATTTGCACGAGTAAGATATTCGTTTGCAGAGAATACACCAATGAGGTTTTCTCCTGGAATGTTGAGGAACTTTGGAAGACCTGCACCAGTTCCTACGAAAGCAGCATCAAAGCCTTTTTCTTCAAGAAGCTGATCAAGTGTATCTGTACGGCCAACAAGGAAGTTTGTTTCAAACTTTACGCCGATTTTCTTAAGATTTTCAATTTCGTCCTGAACGATTTTCTTTGGAAGACGGAACTCAGGAATACCGTACATCATAACGCCACCACACTTGTGGAAAGCTTCGAATACAGTAACTTCATGACCGGCACGTGCACAGTCTGCAGCAACTGTAAGACCTGCAGGACCTGAACCGATAACTGCAACCTTTTTTCCTGTTGCTGGAGCGACTTCCGGCATTGTTACCTGATTGTTCTCGCGTTCCCAGTCTGCAACAAAGCGCTCGAGACGACCGATAGAAACAGCCTTTTCTGCACTCTTGTAAACCTTACCAACAGTACATTTTCCCTGACACTGTTTTTCCTGAGGACAAACACGACCACAGATAGCAGGAAGGAGTGATGTCTTTTTAATAATATCAACAGCAGCCTTGAACTGGCCGTTTGCAATCTCTTTTACAAAGCCTGGAATATCGATATTTACAGGACAGCCTTCCATACAGAATGGCTTTGCACACTGAAGACAGCGGTTAGCTTCAACGATAGCCTGTTCAGCGCTGAAACCAAGAGCAACTTCGTCCATCTGGCGAGCGCGAACTTTTGGATCGCGGGCTGGCATTTCCATCTGTGGAATTGCATTACGATCTTTAGCTGTAAGCTTGCCGTTAGTTTTAATCAAATCCTGGATTTTATTTAATTCTTCTGTTACGTTAATTGCCATTTTTATGCTCCTACTTTGCAAGCTTATCAGCTTCTGCCTGCATCTTGCACTTGTGGAAATCTTCAGTTTCACGTGGCTTGAAAGACTTCATACGCATCATCATGTTGTCCCAGTCTACAATGTGTGCATCGAACTCTGGACCATCAACACAAACGAACTTTGTTTCACCGCCAACACTTACACGGCAGCCACCACACATACCAGTTCCATCAATCATGATTGTGTTCAAAGAAACTGTTGTCTTTACACCGTACTCCTTAGTTGTAAGAGCACAGAACTTCATCATAATTGGAGGACCGATTGCGATAACCTCTGCTGGTGGGCACTGGCTTTCACACATTTCCTTTACAGGTACTGTTGAAACACCCTGACGTCCAGCCGATCCATCGTCTGTCATGATGATTACTTCGTCAGCAAGAGCCTTCATTTCATCAACATAAATCAAAAGGTCTTTATTACGTGCACAGATAACCATGATTACCTTATTACCGATAGCCTTGTGAGCCTGAACGATTGGGTAACATGGGGCAACACCGAAACCACCACCAACAACAAGTACAGGGCGGTCATATTTTTCAATTTTAGAAGGATTTCCAAGAGGACCAAGAACTGCAGGAAGTTCCTCGCCAGCCTCTTTCAAAGAGAGTTTATAAGTTGATGCACCTACAGCCTGGAAAACGAGAGCAATCCAGCCCTCTTCAGCATTTGCATCAGCAATAGTAAGCGGAATACGCTCACCAAAATCCAAATCAACCTGAACGATTACAAACTGTCCTGCCTTGCGGTTACGTGCAATTTCAGGAGCAGTAACCTTCATATAAAATACACCGGCAGAAAGCTGTTTTTTTTCAATAATTTTAAACATCTTCAGTCCTCTTAAAAAATAAATGGTAAATTATTGTACAATATGGGGAAAATCAAGTCAATTGAGGACAAAAAAAACGCGATGGATCACTGACCACCGCGTTTTTCGCTATTCACACAGACTTTATTAGAAGCCTACAGAAACGTATGCGTAACCGCCTAAACCGGCTACTTCCATACTCTTTATGAAGTTTGGAGACTGTGTTGAAATACCAAAATCAAACTGAACAAGACGTAGATTTATTGTTGTTCCAAGCTGATGAATAAAAACCTGATCTTTATATTCTGTTGAAACATTGAGCTTGAAGGCATTAATAAGATTAAGACCAATGCCTAGATAATACTCTGGATAGAATATTGCATCACTGGTGAAAGGTCTTCTGATTCCAAAACCAACACCGGCACGAGCATTAAAGAGTGTTCCGAGAAGGTCTTTATCAGCATAAATATTAACCTTTAATGGGCGGTGAATAGTTAATGTTGTATATTCATTTGTTACAGTTTTTTCACGCTCAGTTTTCTCTGGATTTTCATAATCAGAAACCTTTACACTATAATCCATTCCCCACTGAATATTAGATTTATAACCTAATGTACCAGGAACGATTGGAATACGGCTGGTTAAACCTACTGTAAATGATTTTGTTAGATCCCACGATAATCCAAGACCAAAATCAAAACCAAAACCTTTAGTTAAGGCAGCAGAAATCTTACCTATATCAAAATTAATTTTATTATCTTCTATAGACAATCCTGTAAAGGAATAAACATCCATGTTCATATCCATAGAAACATCAAGACTTCCATCAGATCCGTTTACTACAGTAGCTTTTGCACCACCGCCGCGCATAGACACAACAGGAATAAATACTGCAGGCTGTACTTCAACCTTAAGTCTTCCGAACTTTATACCTATATCCAGATGAGAAAAGGCAAAAACATCTGCATCATTATCGAGACTGAAAGTTATAACGTCACCCACTGAATTTCCATTTCCAAGGAAATCAAAAAGGTCTTTACCGACAGACATGCTTTCATATAACTCAAGTCCGGCAGAAAGTCCAACATGTACATTTACAATATTAAAATTCATTTCCCAGATTGGTTTAGCACCTGCACGGATATTAAAACCATTATCAGGACACTCATCAGCCAGCTGAGGTAAATCAATTATCAAATCCTTCTGCAAAAGTTCATTAACAGTAAAAAGATTGTTTGATGCTCCAAGTTCAGTACCAGCTTTTATTTCAAAGAATCGCTGAGAAAAGAAGTTTCGTGAAAAGGCAGCAGTAGATATAACTGAAACTGCAAAAATACAAGCAAATAATTTCTTCATCTTCTACCCCCTATTTTAACTGAACAATTCCGTCTGTTTTAAGACTGATTTCAGCATAGACATTTACAGATTTATCACGAGTCATTGCTATTGACGCACCTTCTTTCATTCGTAATTTAATCTTTGGACTAATACTATCTGAAGAAGACTTCAACTGACTGACAGTTTCTGCCCCAAAAGCTATTTTACCTGACTTATTTAAATTATAATAATTATCAATTGTTCCAGTACCAAAAAGATCTATACCTATCTGAACATCCTTAAAAGTTATAGGCAATTTATTTACTGTATATTTGACCTCCAAAGATTCTACAGCATCAATGTATTTTGAAAAAATAGAATCATCAGAAGAATCAGAACTGCCTGAACTTGATGATGAACCAGAAGTATTAGAAGAATCTCCTGTGATAGAAGTAAGATCTATTTCTACATATTCTACCTCTCCATCTTCATCATCCTTTACCTGGAACTTAACAGGAAGCTCTAAAAGTGCATAAATACCGATAGAACCTGACTCTGAGTTTTCCAAAGCAGCTTTAGTAATTTTAATTCCACTGCTTCCTGTTCCACTCAAAGAAATATTGTAATCTACACAAAGCTGAGATTCCTTAAAAGTACTCTCAGGAATATCATCTGGTTTTGTAAGTAACTCTTTAAGTGAAACCACGAGACTTGAGCCTACTGTTGCTTCAGATATAACTACTTCATCTCCATTTTCATTCTTTTCTGTAACAATATTTGGTTCTGCTACAAACTCAACATCTACTTCGTTTCCGTTTTCATCATAAGCTTTACCATTAGTAAGAATTGGCTTTTCAAAAGCACCTAACTGAGTTGGAGTTGAACCATCAGATGGGTTTGTTCCATAGAACATTGTTACTGATGAAGAACCGAAATCCAGATTTTCAAATACAGAATCACCATCAACTGTTACATCAGGTCTTGTAAGATAGAGATACAGTTTACAATCTGGAAGCTCAATGTTTTCTGCAAATTCTTTTCCAAGTGAATCTTCCAAAGAAGCATACAATGAAGATGGATTAAAACCTGTTCCCATTGTATCTGACATTGAAGGAAGAGTATCAAGATTAATAGTTACTGATTCCCAGTCAATTACCGGCTCAAGATTTATTGCAAAGTTATATTTTGTTCCAGGCTTAACCTTTTTTACAGTAATTTTATCCTGCTCTCCTCCAGGAAGTATAACATCAACCTTAAAATCAAATGCATTGAATTCATCTGAAGCAGATGGAGATGATTCAAGTTTTACTGTTCTTGTATAATCCTCAACGTCATCATCACCACTAAGAATATTTATTGGAAAATCTGTTTTTCCGCCTTCAATATTTATGTTCTTTCCTAATGTTGCATCATACATATCATGAATATCAAAGAAGTCTGAGAATACCGATAGAGAAATAACATTTTCTGAAGGTAAGGTATTTGTATATGTACCTTTTACACCACATTTATGAAGCTCTAATGCCTTAACTATTTTTAATACATCCTCTGGTATCTCTTGTGTTTCATTGAATGAAAGGCTTTGATTTGAAAGTTTCACTGTTACACTTTCAATTTCTCTTATTTTTGTTCCGATTCCAATAGAAGGTTTCTTTTCAAAATCAATAGTTGCATTTGCAATAACAATATTGAAATCTACATTTGCGTGAATATCGTCTGTAGTTATTGATTTATTATCCAATGGAAAAGTGGCAGGACTAGTAGCTGCAGTCTGAACTCCACTTTCAAGATTAATTCCACCAGTTAATTCAATCTCATAAGCCGGATTTACATTTTTCCATTCTTTAGGAATTGAAAAATTCAGAGTTAAATCTCCGTCACCAATGGTACATCCATCAACATTATCAAGACCACTCAGTCCATCAATATTCTGAGTGAAACTGTATGAAATTGGCTGAGTTAATGTAAGGCCTTCTACAGAATTAATCTGATATGGATGTACTGATTTATTTGAAGTATCGATTGTAGCAATGAATGCTTTTGAATTTGAAGTTTCAGAGAATTCTATGCTGATATCTGATGTCTTAAAAATAAATGAACTCAAATTTATTTCTGCAACACCATTATAGAAAGTTCCACTGACAGTTTTTCCATTACTTCTTAAATAAACTGTACCATTATATGAAGTATCGATAGTTGTAATAATATCATTCACAGATGTTGATGATGAAGATATATCAACATTATATGCTGCAATCTTCATTGTACCTTGCTTAAAAGACAACTTATCTGCAAAATTATAAATCTGACTGAAAGTAGACGTACCATAATTCAGCATGATACCGGCAAGTCTGAATTCATTACAAATCTGTTCATTAACCTCATCAAGATCTATATCCAGATTATAACTGAAGTCTACTGTAGGAACTTCAAATTCCTTTTCGAAAGAAATGTTACTGATAGAATCTGCGAGAGCTCCTTTATCAAAATAATCACTGATATCTATAGGAATATTCTGTAAAGGCATATACATCAGGAATTTTTGAGTGTCACCTGATTTCTTAGGCCAGTAATCGTAAATCTTTCCATTATTTGGAAGTTCAACCGTACCGATTAAATTACTTACCCCAAGTTTATCACTTAAATCTTTTTCAACATTACCAAGTGAAAATTCATAATCTGCATTTGTCTTAACAGAAATTGTTTCCGGAAGCTTCCATGAGCAGCTTCCTAATGCAAATACCAAGCCTATAGAAATGATAGCAAAAGCTATTTTTTTCATAAGACACCTCCTATATCCGCTCTCGCGGCAAACTCTCTCTAAAATATATAATCTAATATATAATCTGGATTTATGTACGGACTTTTTATATTCTTAAATTTATCTTATTAATTTTTGTCTATTTGTAGACCTAGGTATTATAACACGCGAGGTCTACAAAATAAACACTTTTCAAAAAATTATTTTTTATTGTTAAAGAAGGCTGCAAATGGATTATAGCTCATACCATCATCGCTGCCAGAATTGTAGTTGTTATTACTGCGGCGGTTATCGTCACGACGTGGCTGTGAGCCGGCATTTCCTGATGCTCCACTCTTCTTTACTACAACAACACGGCGACCATTACCTGAAGCACCTGCTCCAGCAGATGGTTCACGGCGAGCTGTACTCTTCTGACCAGTTCCAGCACGGCTTGCAGCATCACTCTTAAGAGAAAGGGCGATACGGCGACGGTCGCGGTCCAGTTCAATAATAGTAAACTCGTGAACATCACCTACTTTTACAACATCCATAGGGTTTTCTACGAAGCTGTCGCTAAGCTCACTGAGGTGAACAAGACCAGTTTCATGAAGACCGATATCAACAAAGGCACCAAAGTCTACTACGTTCTTGATTTTACCGGTAACCTTCATACCTTCTTTAAGGTCTTCGAACTGTAAAACACCCTTCTGCATGATTGGAGCTGGATAGCCATCGCGAGGGTCGCGGTTTGGCTTCTGAAGCTCTTCTACGATGTCTTTTACAGTTGTTTCGCCGATATTATATTTTTCTGCAAGTTTTTTAATCAGATCAGCAGGAACCTTTTCTTTGTTCTGAATATATGGAAGAACTTCGCGTGCTGCATCGTAGTTTTCAGGGTGAACCCAGGTATTATCAAGTGGATCAGAGCTTTCTGCAATCTTAAGGAAGCCGGCACACTGCTCAAAGGCCTTAGGACCAAGGCCTGGAACGTTTTTAAGGTCTTCACGGCTCTTAATCTTTCCGTTCTGGTCGCGGTAAGCAACAATCTTCTTTGCAGTAGTTGAATTGATACCAGAAACGTACTTGAGGAGTGAGTAGCTGGCAGTATTAAGGTTTACACCAACGTTATTTACAACCGAACCTACAACTTCATCAAGCTGTTCAGCAAGTTTTTTCTGATTTACATCGTGCTGATAAAGACCGACACCAATAGCTTTAGGGTCGATTTTAACGAGTTCTGAAAGTGGGTCCTGGAGACGGCGGCCCATAGAAATGGCACCACGGATTGTAAGGTCGAGGTCCGGGAACTCTTCGCGGGCAATATCACTTGCCGAATAAACTGAAGCACCAGATTCATCAACTACTGTATAAACTACATCATTATAGTTATCGCTGATTACCTTGCTAACGATAGCCTGAACTTCCTGCGAGCCGGTACCGTTACCAACAGCAACAACCTGAATATCATACTTATCGATGGCGTCATTGATCATTTTGTAAGAACCGTCCGGGTCTGTAACCTGGAAGAACTTAAAGTAACCGAGGTACTTACCGGTTTCATCAAGAGCTGCACACTTTGTACCGGTACGGATACCAGGGTCAACACCAAGAACACGGCTTCCCTTAATTGGCTGTGTCATCAAAAGGTTTTTGAGGTTTTCGCTGAAAATACCGATTCCGTGAACATCAGCTTCGTCTGCTTCGTCACTGCGGATTTCGCGAACAACGGCAGGGCTGAGCAAACGTACAACGCCATCTTCAATTGCTTCTTTATGATATTTATTGCTGATAGTTGCTTTTCTCTGAAGAGCTGCAACTGCTGAATCAACATCAACATCAATTGTAACTTCAAGAGCACCTTCGCGTTCACCACGGTTGATAGCAAGAATGCGGTGTGGTTTTACTTCGTTCAAAGGCTCTGTGTAATCCCAGTACATTTTGTAAGTAGAAGTATTCTCGGCAACAGTAGCGTCCTGTCCTTCTGGAACAATACCCTTTGTTTTGATTGTTCCGGTTCTCATATAAAGATCGTGAATTGTTTCGCGGTTTGCAGTTTCCTGGCTTACACGCTCTGCAATAATATCTTTTGCACCAGCGAGGGCATCTGCGGCAGACTCAACATTCAAAGCAGAATCTTCATTATCAGTCTTTACGAACTTTTCTGCTTCTTTTTCAACTGCAGCGTCATCGTTGTCTGCAAGCATAAAGTCTGCCAATGGCTCGAGACCTTTTTCTGCAGCAACCATACCGCGGGTCTTCTTCTTTTTCTTGAACGGAGCCCAGAGGTCTTCCAATGCTGTCATAGTTGTGGCAGACATAATTGCGTTATAAAGAGTTTCTGTGAGTTTTCCCTGAGCAAAAACGCCTTTTACAATTTCAAGGCGGCGGTCTTCAAGGTTATGATATGATTTATAGAGGTGGTCACAGTCGCGAACCTGAACCTCATCAAGATTGTCATGCTTTTCCTTGCGGTAGCGGCTGATGAAAGGGATTGTACATCCTTCTTCAACCAGGCTGATAACTGCACTCACCTGCTGCACGCGGATATTCAGCTCTGCAGCGATTTTTTTCATAATTTCCACTTCGTTAACCGAAAGTGCGTCGATAGTTTCTTGTGTAAATTCCATAGTGGGAGTAATTGTAGTGAAAAGAAGATAGTCGGGCAAGACAAAAAAAAAGCCCCGAAACATATTCGGGGTTTCAGGCATTATTCTGTTTCTTCTTCGTCTTCAGATTCTTCTGGAGGAACATCATCCGGAGTTTCTGCATAAGTCATATCAAGAAGCTGATTACAGTTATTTGAAAGAATTCTATAAAGCGCCGGAATCAGCTGTTCACGGATTCTATCATCAAGTCCGGCAGTACCATTAGAGTTTATAAAAGAGAAAACATAGAGCATTCCGCCATTCACAGAACGTTCCATAGCAAGAATTGCACCAGAACGGAAAAGGAAGCCCTTAAGATTAAAATGAATATCCTGAATCTTCTCGTAAAGCTTAAGTTCTAATTTATCATCTGGTACAAGAATAGTAAAATGAGAAAGACTTATATCCTGAAGACTTCCTGTTACCGGATCATTATAATTCTGTCCCTTGTAATAAGTATAAGTACAGGCAGAAGAACACAAGGCACGAATTGTCTTTCGACGTCCCTGAGCCTGGTTTGCAAACAAAATTCTTCTAATCAAGTCAAAATTATTATTTTTCTGATATTCAAGCTGAATACAACCACAGCGGCAGCCATATTCGTAAAGATATTTACGTTCCAGCTGATTTTTTTCAAGTTTTGACTGACGTTTTGTATACAGGATTCCTACTGAACTTGCATTATCATATTCTTGAATATAATCATGAATATAGTCTTCCCAATCCAAACCAGGAAGTTCATAATCAATATTAAAGAAAATAATCAGATCTTTAAAAAGAGATGTTATTACCTTAACCTTTTTCTGAATATTTACGCGTTTATCAAAAGGAACATAATAACATTCATATCCCAGTGCAAAATATTCTTCCAGGTAGGCTTCCGGCATTAAAGATGTATCCGGTAAAATAAAAAAGGTTTTTCTTCCTGTTACAATTTCATTGACAGATATTCCCAAACCAAGCCTCTTTATTAGGGTTTAATTATATCGTAAAAATACGAAAACACAATATAAAACCCTAATAAATTGTTATAAAATTAAATAAAATGTGTTATTGAGTGATGCTCTATAGTCTTAGTCTTTACAGCTACAATATAACTGCCAACCATTGCAGTAAGTGTATCAAAAACAGCTGCAAACGAGCAGATAATCATTGAAGCCGGCTTTAAAAGCAGGAAGCTTGTTTCAAAACCACGTGCATATTTTGAACACAAAATAGTAAGCAGTACAAAAGCTCCACCAGCAGGAATTCCACCAAGCAGGAAGGAAAGTCCGAATGAAAGACCAAAAATCCAGAGAATATCAGTTACAGGAATACTCAAACTTGAATATGAACGCCATATCAAAATAAAAGATATTGTTGTAACAAGAGCAGAACCACCACGTGCATAAATAGAGAACATAGGATAAGTAAAGCCTCGGCAACGACGACGAATTCCAAGACTGTCACTGAGATGGCGGTTTGCAAGAGGAATTACAAGATTTGAATCGCCACTAAAGAAAGAAAGTATAAGCGGTGCAATACTTGCATACAAAACCTTATAAGGATGTGGATCATGACATACAAAATGCAGAATAAGAGGATAGATTATTCCAGCCACAATCACAAAATCAACCAGGAACATAATTACCATTGGAGTAAAGATTCCAGGCTCAATTACCTTACGGAAATCCATAGTCCAGTAGCAGACAATTGCAATAGAAAGAATTGAAAGGATTTCAGTAAAGAAGTTTGCAATATTATAGAAAAGATCTGAAAGAGCATCTGAAAGTGCATAAACAGGCTTAAAAGCAACTTCTTCTGATGCACTTTCCCAGCCAATTATGAAAGCAAAAACAAGAGAAACCAGAAGGAACGAACCTTCACGAAGTGCTTCAAATCCTGAATAAGGGAAAAGAGAAAGAATCAAACCTTTTACATCAATCGAAAATGCTTCAGTTGCTACATCAACCGTAATTGGAATACGTGGGAGTTTTACCATCAGAATTGAAGCAAGGCCTACAAGAGTTAGAATAAGTGATGATGCTACGATTATAAGTACAGTTAATCCTGTTGTTTTAAGAAGCAGTTTTGAAGTTCTGAGCTTGGAAACAGCAACAATAGCACTTGTAAAAAGCAGTGGGACAACAACATATCTTCCCACTCTTATAAATAATTCTGTCAGAAATGCAATTGCATTTGCAAAAGCCGCATTTTCTGTAGGAAGAATAAAAGCAGCAAGAATACCTAACGCAACACCAATCAAATACTTAATCCAAACTTTCATAGTTAGTCATTATAACATAGTATGGATTGCAATGCCATAGTGTGTTATAATCAAATTATGTCTAACACGCTGTTAATTGGAAAGGATTTGCCAGACGGGCTTGCTTTTGCAGAAGCACTGGCAGATTCAGGACGCTCAGTATTTGGAACTGCAAAATCTGAAGCCGATGCTGCAAAATTTGAATCAGAAAAGATTTATGCAACAACCTGGAATAAGTCTTCGGCTGTTTCAGCTCACTCTGTGATTATCAGGGCAGAAACAAAACTCGAAAATCTGGATGAAGCAATCTTTTATTTTGATGCTTCAACCTTCTGTTCACAATTTGAACTTGACCGTACAGAAGATATTTCCAATGGTATTGATTCCATGATTAGCGGTTTTCTATATTCATCTAATGAACTTTTAAAGAGAATTGACCAGCGAAAAGAAAAGATTTCTGTTTTATTCCTTGTAAAAGAATATCCTTCTAAATATGAATTGATTTCTTCAAAAGCTGTAGGACTCGTACCTGCAAGTACAATTGTAAGTACCGCACAGGCAGCTTTCTGTGCCCTTGCCGAAAGTTTTTCTACAAATGTTGCAGACAGAGATTATCTTTCTGTTGTTCTTGCTAAGTGCAGCTATTCAAATGAACTATATAAAAATGAAGATGCCATTGCAGACTGGACAGTTTCCTCACTGAACACTGTAAGGACAATGAAAAATCCACAGACTGTAAAACAAGCCGGAACCTGGAATAAGGTTGGAGGAAAACTTCAGACCGGTTTTGCACTCTTCAGGTAGGCCTTATGAATATTTATATAGAATATACAATCAGATTAGCATTAAGTTTTGTATGCAGCTTTATTCTTGGCCTTGAACGAAAGAGCCATCAGCATATTGTTGGAATCAGAACCCTGGTTTCTATGGGACTTTCATGCTGTCTGCTTTCTATTCTTTCCGTTTATATGGCAGAAACTCCAGCAGTAAACGGCGATCCTACAAGAATTGCGGCCGGTGTTATTACCGGAATCGGATTCCTTGGCGGAGGTGCCATTCTTAAACTTGGTCTGAACATCAGAGGTCTTACAACTGCAGCTATCATTTTCATGACATCTGCATTGGGTATGTCTTTTGGTGCAGGCCTTTATATTCCAACTGTAATTACCTTCTTTATCATTCTGATTATTCTTTTGACAATGGATAAGGTTGAAAAGAAGATTTTCCCGGCCGCTAAAACAAAGTCGGTTATTATTCAGGTTTCAACTGCCGGTTCTGATTTTGATTTTCAGGAAAAATTTGCTGATATCATGAAGAGCTATGGCTTTATTGTTCATGATGTGAATCCACAGTTTCATCCGAAAGACAACATTATGCAGCTTTCATATACTGTAAAAACACCTGATAAACTTGAAGCTGTAAAGATTGCAAAGGAATTTAGCGAAAAGAACGAGAATCTGATTAGTTTTACGATTATTGATAAATAATGCCTACTGGCGTGTAACAACAACAGAGTTATCTGCGTTGCTGAAAGGAGCCGGGATATATTTGTCGGCTTTCCAGTCATTTTCCCAGCGGCAGCCGTCTAATAAGTAGCGGAACTGATATTCACGGTCAGCAGCCAGTTCAAGAGTCACAGAAAAACTTCCGTCATTTCCAAGGATAAGAGGGGTATCAGTACTGCTCCAGCTATTGAAGTCACCGGCAAGGTTTATTGTTTTTGCTCCCTGAGCAGCTTCCTTTGAAACAGTAAATGTAACTTTACAGGTCTTCTTATCTTTTGAAAAAGACTTTTTCAATGACATAATTAATTGACTCCTTCCCCTTTTTTCGTCCCTATAGCGTAAAAATATTGCATTTTTATATTTTATGCAATATAGTTAAGATGTAAATTTTATAATCGTCGTTTCCGCCGATTTATCCAAATTGCAGGGCGGAATTCTTCTCGTATGAGAGGAAAAATTCTTGCTAAATAGGAGACGTATATGTCTATCTTATCTAACAATCATTATTTATTTACATCTGAATCTGTAGGTGAAGGTCACCCAGATAAGCTTTGTGATCAGGTTTCTGATGCCGTTCTCGATTATTGTCTTTCTTTGGACAAAGATGCCCACGTTGCCTGTGAATCTTTCTCTACAACTGACTTTTTGATGGTTGGTGGTGAAATCGGTTTCCAGAATATCAAGGTTGATGCTGAGTTCACAAAGAAATTCAATGCTCAAGTTGAAAAAATTGCCCGCGGCGTTGCTTTGGACATCGGTTATAATGCTCCAGAAATTGGTCTTGATGGTGCTAACTGTATTTTCATGAACCGTCTTCATGCTCAGTCAGCAGATATCAACCAGGGCGTTGTAGGTACAGGTCTTGCTGAATATGAAGGTCAGCAGGGTGCGGGAGACCAGGGTATGATGTTCGGTTATGCTTGTAACGAAACACCAGCTTTAATGCCTGCCCCAGTTTACTATTCTCATCAGATTCTTCTTCGTGCTCATGAATTGCGTCACAACGGAACTATTAAATGGCTCCGTCCTGATGCAAAATCTCAGGTAACAATTGAATATGATGAAAACAACAAACCTTGCCGTATCGACACTGTAGTTGTTTCTCACCAGCACAATCCTGATGTAGATTACGATACAATCAAAAAGACAATCATCGAAGAAATCATTAAGCCTGTTCTTGAACCAACAGGACTTCTTAAAGGTGATACAAAATACTTTATCAACCCAACTGGTAAATTTGTAATTGGCGGACCTGATGGAGACTCTGGTCTTACAGGACGCAAAATCATCGTAGATACATACGGTGGAATGGGACGCCACGGTGGTGGAGCTTTCTCTGGAAAGGATCCTTCTAAGGTAGACCGTTCAGCAGCTTACATGGCACGCTACATTGCAAAGAACGTAGTTGCAGCAGGACTTGCAGACCGCGCCGAGGTAGAACTTGCTTATGCAATCGGAGTTCCATTCCCAGTTTCTATCATGGTTGAAACATTCGGTACTGAAAAAGTAAGCCGCAACAAGATTGAAGCCGCTGTAGAAAAGGTATTTGACTGTACACCAGCAGGAATTATTAAGACTCTGAACCTTAAGCAGCCAATTTACCGCAAGACAGCATCTTACGGACACTTTGGCCGCGAAGGCTTCCCTTGGGAAAATACAGACAAGGTTGACGAGCTTAAGGCTGCGGTTTCACAGTAATAGTCTGACCATACTCCAGAAGCATTCGGCCTTCTGGAGTAAATTTTTCTTCTTTTTTAGGCTGATTTTTAACGTTGTAAGCATGAATAGGGATATTCTTTTTAGAATCTACATGGAAAGGTCCTAAATCATAAGTTTTATATTCTCCCTTTACAAGTGAATAAAAATTATCTATCTTTTTTCCTCCAGGAAAAGTATAACTTATAATGATGTTTTTACGAGTTTTTTATTTAAATATTGTTGATTTTTCATTATTGTAGAAAATATGACATTGCTTTCAAAAGAGGAAATGACAGAAGCTTTCAAGCGCTGGAAAAAAGCAAATCCTGCTCCAGTTTCTGAACTGGATTATGTAAATCCATTTACACTGCTGGTTGCTGTAGTTCTTAGTGCACAGGCAACAGATAAAGGCGTAAACAAAGCGACCGCTGCTCTGTTTAAGGTAGCAGATACTCCGGAAAAAATGCTTGCACTTGGAGAAGGAGGTCTCATTTCCTATATCAAAACAATCGGACTCTATAAAAACAAAGCCAAACACGTTATGGGTCTTTCTAAGAAGCTGATTGATGATTTTGACAGTAAAGTGCCGGGAACCCGCGAAGAACTTATGACACTTCCGGGAGTTGGACGTAAAACTGCAAATGTAGTTTTGAATGTAATTTTTCATGAACCTACAATGCCGGTCGATACGCACCTGCTTAGGGTTGCCCCAAAAATCGGACTTGCCGAAGGAAATACACCGGAAACTGTAGAAAAAAGTCTGCTTGAAAGAATACCTCCAGAGTTTCTGCACGATGCTCATCACTGGATTTTACTGCACGGGCGCTACGTCTGTACTGCAAGAACTCCTAATTGTGAAGAATGTCTGATAAAGGATTTGTGTAAGCATAACAGCTGAAGTCTACATTAGTTTCGACAGGCTCAACCATCGTAACACTTGAAATCATCAGGAATCAGCGGTACATTTTAGGAATGAACGATAAAATCAATTCTATTGGTGAAGCGGCAAGTAATGCTGCTAATGATATTTTCTTTGATAAAACTACATCGTTTTTCAGCTGGATAAAGACTTTTCTTACATGGGAAAATCTTTTTAGATTGATAGGAAGCCTTCTGATTCTTTTCATAATATGGCTGGCGTTCCGTCTCATAGCCAAGGCTATCCGCCGTGTACCGGAATCAAAACTCCCGGCTCAGAGAGCAGCAATAGTCGTTAAATTCCTTCGTTATATATGTTATGTAGTCATTGTACTTTATGTACTCGGACTTTTCGGAATCAATCTTAAAGCCATCTGGGGAGCTGCAGGAATTGCCGGAGTTGCAATCGGTTTTGCTGCACAGACTTCAGTAAGCAATCTTATCAGCGGACTTTTCGTTTTGACAGAAGGTTCCATCCACGTTGGAGATACAATCATTGTTGGTGATGTAACCGGTATTGTTGATGAAGTAAAACTTCTTTCTATCCGTGTTCATACCTTTGATAATCAGATGGTTCGTATTCCGAACTCTACAATTATCAACAGCAATCTTACAAATAACTCATATCACAATAAGCGCCGCTGGACAGTAAAGGTTGGCGTTGATTATTCAACTGATATGAATCTCGCAATTGAAACCTTAAAAAAGGCTCCTGCGCTCTGCCCTACAGTTTTGAAGGACCCGGAACCAACAGTCTGGTTTGACGGTTTTGATTCAAGCAGTATAAATCTTGTTGTTGCAGTCTGGTTTAAACCTGCTGATTTCCTTCAGACAAGAAATGACATCCACATTGCAATCAAAAAAGTACTGGATGAAGCAGGAATTTCTATTCCATTCAACCAGCTTGATGTAAAGATTAAAAATGCGTAATTACTACGCACAATACGACTGGGAGACAATGCTGAAACAGCATGCCCCAGTCAAATATGATATTTCCGAATATTTTGAAATCCTCTGCCCAAAATCTGATTATCCTGATTTTTTAGACAGGTATATAAAACTGCCGGTTATGCAGCGTCTGGCTGGAGTTGGTCTGCTTTGCGGAACCGACTGGACACCTCTTTACAGAAACCGATTTTTTTATTCCCGCCTCGACCATAGCAAAGGTGTTGCACTGATTGTCTGGCATTTTACACATGATAAGGCCCAGACTATAGCAGGACTTTTGCACGATATTTCAACACCAGTTTTTTCTCATGTATCTGATTTTCGTAAGGGAGATATGCTGACACAAACAGCGACTGAAGAACCAACCGCACAAATAATCCGCGGAGACGCAGAATTAGGCCGCCTGCTTGCAGAAGATGATCTGACTCCCGCTCAGGTTGAAGATTATCATATTTACCCGATAGCCGATAACGAGATTCCACAACTCAGTGCAGACCGCCTTGAATATATGTTTCCTTCCGGAATGGCTCTGGATGGAAGCTGGACAATGGATGAAATCCGCCGCTGTTATAATGATCTGATAATTCTGAAAAATGAAGATGGACAGGATGAACTCGGCTTTCAGCATGTTGAAATTGCAGAACTTTATTGCGAACACTTTTGTATGATAGGTCATATTCTTCAGTTGAATGAAAACAAACTTGCACTTCATCTTCTTGGACAGATTATAAACCTTGCTGAAAAAGAAGGTGTTCTTAGTGAAGAAGATTTTATGACACTGAGTGAAAAGGAAGTAATGGAGAGGCTGGACGCGGTGGTTGAGTGTCCACGCATCGGATGTACCGAAACCACTTTATTACCTCGCCTATATAAAACATTCCGCACCATGACGTCTATTGAGCATATCGAAGAGCCGATGGATGAAAAGGAATATTTCTGTATCAACCTGAAGGTAAAGCAGAGATATATAAACCCTCTCGTTAATGGGCATCGGCTCTCTGAGGTCTCAGAAAAAGCCCGCCGCATTATCGAAGACTTCAAAACCTACAGCGACACTCCGTATGGTTGCGTGAAGCTCGTTTAATCACTAAAATAGAGCACATGATTGAATTAACCAGTAAACAGAGAAAATATCTCGAAAAAGAAGCACATGACCTTCAGCCGGTTGTAATTGTTGGTGGCGCCGGACTTACAGAGGGTGTTATTCAGATGGTAGACAATTCTCTTGCTTCTCATGAACTCATCAAAGTAAAGTTCAACGAATATAAAGACGAAGTAAAAGAACTCACAGCAGAAACCTGTGAAAAATGTAATGCTACACTTGTCCGAATTATCGGATTTACAGCAATACTCTACCGCGAGGCAGAACAGCCGGAAGACCGCGCTTATTCAGCTGCACTCAAAAAGTGCTAATTCTGACTCTGGCGTCCATATACCCAGCGTACAATCGCCAGAGCAAACTTCATCTGGCTTTCTGGCAGGAAGATATAATATTTCTGTTCCGTCGGAGAGCTGGAGGTAAGTTGCATAACACTGTTGGAAATTGACAGCACGGCAGTAAGAGCAGAGATTGGAATCTCTGAAGTGCCAGTTTTTGAAAAAATTACCACACGCTGATCAGTTACAACAAAATCCCCTTCATTATCCTTTTGAACAGTTTCAGTTGCATACAGAATTTTTTCACCCTGATTTGCCTTTAGACGCAGAAAGTGAACAAGCGGCATTTTTGAATCATCTGTTAATGGCAGCTTGTAAAGATTAGTATCTACATAAGGATTTTCATAATCTTCTTTCTTTCCAGCTGAACGGAAATTACGCCATAAAATCAAGATCATTACAATTACGAAAAACAGAAAGAAATAGAAACCGCGGCCAAGTGTACGACCACTCTGTTTCTTTACAGAACGCGGAACACGTTCTTCTTCAGGCTCTGATTTTTCTGAATCTGATTTCTGTTTTTTATCTGAAGCAGGAGATACTTTCTTTTCTTTTTTTGATGGACGACCTGGAGTTGCAGGAGCATCATAAGCTGTTTCACCACCGGAATATTTAAACGGAAGAGAAACACCGCCAGTGTTATAAGAAGGTTCGAGAAGAAGTACAAAAGCAACAATCGCAACATACAAAAGAGAACCTGCTGCAGTAATAATTATTTTACGCTTTTTCTTCCAGGAGGTCTGAAACCACATGAGGGAAAGTCCAATTGGAATAAGAAGAATTGAACAAAAACAAGCTATTGTAATGATTGAAAAGACTTTATTTCTTTGCATTCGAAATCAACTCCAAATGTATACTTTAAATTCTCTGTATTCATTATATCAGATGGAGCGCCGGAAAGCACGGATTTTTTTGGAGGAAGCAGAATGATTCTGTCGGCAAAACGAGCAGCTAAGTTGATGTCGTGGACGGTCGCGAGAACTCCGAGATTTTTGGAATGGGCAGTGTCGCGAAGCAGCTGCATAAGATGCGGCTCGTAAACATAGTCGAGGTTTGCGGCCGGTTCGTCGAGGAGAAGAAACTTCGGAGTCTGAGCAAGTGCACGGGCAAGACGGACCTTCTGGAATTCTCCGCCGGAAAGGCTGTGAATGTACCGGTCTGTAAACAGAGAAAGACCAAGGTCCGCAAGAACACCATCGGCAATTTTATAATCCGCGGCGGAATAATGCCCGCTTCGAGTATATACATACCGGCCCTGAAGTACATAATCACGAACCTTAAAATCCCACTCCGAGTATTCGTTCTGCTGCATATAGGCAATAATACGAGCACATTCACGGCGAGACAGTTTTGAGACTTCAGCTACGCTCTGGTTATCTGAATTCACCCACTTTATTTCCCCTTTTACTTTTAAGGCCGAATCCTTCACACCAGCCATCACGCTCAGCAAAGTAGATTTCCCCGCCCCGTTTGGTCCACAAAGACAAACAAACTTACCCTGCTGCAACGAAAAATTTATATCCCTTAAAACTTCTTTGTCACCATAACTTGCCGAAAGTTTTTTAATTTCAAAGCTCTCACTCATTTTCTTCCTCCAAGACACAATGCCAGGAAAAATGGCACACCGAGAATTGATGTAATAATTCCGGCAGGAAGCTCACCCGGTGCAATAATCACACGAGCTAAAGTATCAGAAAGCAGCAGTAATGCTGCACCAAAAATCATACTGAAAGGAACCAGAGTACGTGCCTTAGGCCCAAGAAACTTGCGGACAATATGAGGAGCCATAAGTCCAACAAAACCGATAGTTCCTCCTGCACACACTGCAGCACTAACAGCAAGAGCTCCGCAAAGTAATACAAGAACACGGAGTCTGTCTACTTCCACTCCGAGCGCGGCTGCTGATTTTTCGCCTCCGGTAAGTAAGTCAAGCGGGCGCGACACAATAAACATAAGAATTATAGAAACTACAGAAGGCAACAGGATGAACAGCAGTTCGTTCCAACCACGTCCGTTAAAACTTCCAAGAATCCAGGTATAAATAGAATGAAGTTCTTTGTTGCAGGTAAGAAGCAGCATGGAACTTAAAGAAGAATACAATGTTCCAAGCGCCGTACCGCAAAGGAGCAGCATTACTGAAGATGACCTTCCACCCCGGCTGAATGCAAGTGAGGTCACAAAAAGTCCAGCAACAAGGGCTCCCGCAAAAGCACAAAGATTCACCGGTGAAATATAAGCCCCAACTCCACCTTTTCCAGTAAGAGCCATGATTCCCGGCACAATGCTTGCAATCACCGCCCCTAGTGTAGCCCCGGAACCGATTCCCATAATTCCCGGCTCAGCCAGTGGATTACGGAAAAATAACTGGAACACTGCACCACTTCCACCAAGCAGAAGACCTGTTAAAAAAACAAGCAGCACACGAGGAAGTCGCAGCTGCCATAAAATGATATTTTCAAATTTATCTCCCTGGCCAAAAACTGCCGCAAGGCTCACCTTTTCTGCACCGAGCATAAGAGCTAGAATCACAGAAATAATAAGGAGAACTGATGACAGTATTTTCCAGCACAGGGATTTTCTTTTCATTACTTCAACAAATCAGAAAGTTCAAGAACCACATCTGCAACACGTGGACCTGGTCTTGTGTACACATTATCATCTACAACAAAAACACGTCCACCCTTCACTGCCGGAATATCTGCCCAGCCATTGCGCAAGCCCACTGCCGAAGATTCCAGACCAGTACTTGCAGGAATAAGAATTACAGCAGGCTCTCGGGCAATAATTGTTTCCTCACTGACCATTGGATATGCATCAGATAAATCAGCAAAAATATTTTCACCGCCAGCTGCCTTAATTACATCATTTATAAACGAAGTTGAACCAGCAGACATATAAGGCGCATTCCAGACTTCCCAGTAAACCTTTATCGGTCCATCCTTCTTTGCAGCACCAGCAGCCTTCTTCAGTTTTTTCTCCATATCATCTACAACTTTTGCAGCCTCTTTTTCATGACCGGTAATTTTACCAACCTCGAGAATCTCTTTTTCTACAGAAGCAATAGATTCGCCCTTAGAAACGTAATAAGCAATACCATTGCTCTCTAAAGTCGAAATCAAAAAGTTGTGCATGCCCTCTGTAAGATAAACGAGATCCGGCTTGAAAGACATGATTGTTTCAATACTCAGAGTTTTTCCATCAAATCCACCGACAACAGGCTTTGCTTTTGCTTCAACAGGAAAATCAGTAAACTCACTAACTGCAGAAACCTGGTCTCCGGCACCAATTGTAAAAAGTATTTCTGCTGCGCTTGGCGACAGAGCAACAATCGATTTTGGATATCGAGATTCAGAAGTCTTTGGCTTACGTGCATATAACGCAGAGATTAAACTGATAAATAAAAATAATGTAAAGATTCTTTTTTTATTCATTTATTTGCAGCCCCACTGCGAATAATATGAATCAAGTTCTTTCTTAATTTCATCAGTAATTACTTTCTTATCACCGTTTGTATAAAGCGCATCAACAACATCGCTCATAGAAACAATAGCGCGTGCAGGGAAGCCATACTTTTCTGTAATTACTTCGAGAGCAGATTTCTCGCTGTCTGGAGCACGCTCTTCGCGGTTAAGACTTACGATTTCACCAACAATTTTGATGCTACCCGAAGTTGTTTCGAGAGCCTTGATTTTCGGATAAACCTCTTCAATAGATTTTCCTGATGTTGTAACGTCTTCAATAATTACAACGCGATCACCATCCTTAATCTTATAACCGAGGATTGCGCCTTTATCTGCACCGTGATCCTTCTCTTCCTTGCGGTCACAGCAGTATTTAATTTCTTTTCCATAAAGCTCGCTGTAGGCAACGGCAGTCACAACTGCAAGAGGAATACCCTTGTAAGCCGGACCAAAGAAGACATCAATATCATCACCAAAATTGTCGTGAATTGCCTGAGCATAATATTTTCCAAGCTGTGCAAGCTGCCCGCCGGTCACATAACCACCCGCATTCATAAAGAAAGGCGACTGTCTTCCACTTTTCAAAGTGAACGACCCGAACTTAAGCACTTCGCAGCGCACCATAAAATCAATAAATTCTTTCTTGTAATTTTCCATGATTTATATTTTATCAAAAATGGATTATACTTCCAACCATGAGTGCAACTTTTTTATTTCCTGACAGTAAAGATTTCTCACCTGACTTAAAAGAGGTAGCACGCTATCTTGGTTATAGGAAGGTAGCTGGACCGGATGTTGATGTTTCAGCGCTGATGGAAAAAGCAGCAAAAGAGATGCAGTCTGTTATAAAGCCACAGGCGGTGTTTGAGGTATTTGATTTGTCTGTGGTTGAGTGCTCGCAAAGCGAATGCATCAAAACTACCACAGAACTCAAATTCGCCGACATCACTCTTCACTCAAGAGACCTCGGCGCAAATCTTAAAGACTGCTCAAAGGTTGCACTTGTGGCAGCAACTATCGGACCACAGGTAGATGCATTGATTCGCCGTTACAGTTCTACAGACTCTGTTTATGCAAGCATTCTGCAGGCTACCGGTGCTATGTATATAGAAGAAGTTGTTGATTTATTAAATGCAGAAATAAAAAAAATCGCCGAAACTCAAGGACTAAAAACTCGTCCACGTTATAGTCCTGGCTACGGCGATGTTCCTCTTGATGTGCAGAGAGATTTTTTCCGGCTTCTGCCATGTACAAGAATCGGGCTTACACTTATGGACACCCTGATTATGGCACCAGAGAAGTCGGTTACGGCATTTATCGGTTTATACTAAACAGCTTCTATCCAATCTATCGAAACCGTCTGTTAACTGTTTTGCAATTTCTACGAGTTTTGCTAAATCACCTTTACGTGCGCCTTCAATGTTAAGAGGCATAACAGGATCATGCAGACTCAAACGTAAAAGCATCCAGCCCTGAACGTCTTCTCCTTTAAAACTGATTCGAACACCTTCATAAGATTCTGGCATTTCATACTCAGCCTCAATGGCACGTCTCTTAAACTCAGCAAGAACACTCTGTCCATATTCCTTAAAGTTTTCTCCGGAAATCTTAAAGCGGTATTCACCTTCTTCAACAAGTGGAGGAAGCTTTTCAATAAGGCTGTCGAGCTTTTTACCCTGTGCATTTGCCTGAGCCAATGCAATTACAAGCTTTACAGCAAGGAAGGCACCGTCATCAAGGAAGTAGTTATCTTTAAGAGCTCCGTGCCCAGATGTCTCCATAGCCAATGGCGCAACTGTTCCTGCAGCATTCAATTCCTTCTGCTTGTTGATTACGTTCTTATAACCACGCATATAGCAAAGATGCTTAAGACCAAGAACATCCTGAAGGAAGTATGTAAGACGATCCGAAGTAACACTGTCTGTAATAATTGTTGAACCAGGATACTCAGGAGCAAGAATTGCAGCAATCATCGCAATAATTGAGTCACGGTTGATTTCGCTTCCATCACTCAAAACTGCAGACATGCGGTCAACATCTGTATCAAAAATCAAACCAAGATCTGCCTTATTTGCGAGCACAGCACTTCGGATTGCTTCCATTGCCTGTTTATTTTCAGGGTTTGGAATATGGTTAGGGAACATTCCGTCCGGCTCAAGGAACTGGCTTCCAGTTGTATCAGCACCGAGCGGCTGAAGAATCTTATCAACAAAGAAACCAGAAGCACCGTTTCCACTGTCCACAACAATGTGAAGACCAGACAAAGGTTTATCACCTTTTCCAAGATCAGCCAGACCATCAGCAATCTTATTCTTAAGATATTCAGCATAGATTGAAAGAAGATCCAGTTTTTCTACAGGTACATTGATTTTTGAAGGATTAAGGAAACCTGCAAGATTCAGGATTTCTGTAATATCTTCATGTTCAAGGCCACCATCATCATCAAAGAATTTAATACCATTTCTGTTAAACGGAAGATGGCTTGCGGTAATCATTGCAGAACCGTTGAAATTTGTCTCCGGGAAAACAATAGACATAAACATTGCCGGAGTTGTTGCCATTCCACAATCTGTAACAGTTGCGCCAGCGCTCACCATACCGTCAATAAGAGCATCTGCAAGATCCGGGCCTGTCACACGAGAATCGCGGCCAACTCCAAGATGAAGAGAAGTAGCATCTACATCAAGCTTCTTTGCAAGCCAGCTAACATAAGCACAACCAATTTGCTTTGCAATCTGTGGAGTAAGATTTACATTTTCTCCCTCAACTCCTTCAATTGCAACACCACGAATATCACTACCATTCTGCAGCTTCATCAAATCCATAATAATCCGTCCTTCGTAATCATTTTTTTTCTTAATTATATTCTGATAACAATAAAAAGTCGATTATTTTCCAACACAGAAGTTAGCGAAAATGCTTCCGAGGACATCATCAGGAGTTACGTCGCCGGTTACTTCGCCAAGAGAGTCGAGAGCATCTTCAAGATCCTGGACTACAGCGTCGAGAGTGTAATTGTCGTCGGCACTTACAAGGGCATGTCGTACACTTTCGAGGGCCGCCGATACCGCTTCCTTCTGACGTGCCGAGCCCAAACCCGCCTGAGTGCGCTCTGTTGAAAGGCCGGCTGTTAAAATGTCGGAAATTCTGGCAAAGAGCTCTGAAAGGCCGTCTCCGGTTTTTGAGGAGATTCGGCATACAGAAGGGGAAAGGCTTCCCCTCGCTCGCACTTCGTTGCTCGCTACCCCTTCCAGCGGGGACACCCCGCAACGCCCCGTATTATCCGGGCTACTCTTTTCAGGAGCTGCAGCCTTATCAATCTTAGTTTCAACCACAATAAGCGGTTCAGAACAGTTTTCTATGAATTCACGGTCCTCATCATTGAGCCCGCTCTGAGAATCTACAAGATACAAAACAACATCCGCATCGTGAACAAGACTGCGGCTGATTTCTACACCCTGAGCCTCAATTACATCGCTTGTTTCGCGGAGGCCGGCGGTATCGAAAAGCCGAACCGGAATTCCGTTAATACTTGCCCAGCTTTCAAGCCAGTCGCGGGTAGTTCCCTCAATATCACTTACAATCGCGCGTTCTTCCTTTAAGATTGCGTTGAACAGTGAAGATTTACCGGCATTAGTGCGGCCAGCAAGAACTACACGAGCTCCGTCCTGATACAGTTTTTCACCTCGCCAGGAATCAGCAAGAGCCTGGAGACGGCTCGCCGCAGCTTCTATGTCGCCGCGGTCAAAGGAGTCGGCGATGGTTTCTTCGTCCTCCGGGTATTCGATTTCAACTTCAATCGCGGCGAGCGTATCTATGATAAGCTTTTTAATAGAATCGATTTCTGAAAATAAAGAGCCCGCAAGTCGCCCTGCTGCATGAGAGCGCGACACATCTGTATGCGAATCGATGATTTCTTTTACAGCTTCTGCACGGGTAAGATCAGTTTTACCGTTAATAAAAGCACGGAAGGTATATTCACCGCGGTTTGCCTGTCGGAATCCAATCTTCAACGTCAGATTCTGAATTGCAGTAACAACGGCAGGTCCGCCATGGCAGAAAATCTCTACCATATCTTCACCGGTAAAACTTTTTGGTGCACGGTAAACGGCAAGCATGACTTCGTCTATTTTTTTATCAGCATCATGAATCCACCCGTAAACCAGGGTGTTCCCCGGGGCCTCCAGCAATGCCTTAGGTCTGCTGAATACCTTGCTTACCAGTTCAATACACCCCTTTCCCGAAACACGAACAATACCCAAAGCGGCTGGCGCAAGAGCTGTTGCAATTGATGAAATTGGTTCTTCTGGAGTGTACTGATTTGGTGTCATTTATTTTCCTTCTTTATGGCATTACCTTTAAGAATGGATTAAATCTTGTTGTTTCTTCTTCTCTGTACGGATACAAAATACTGTCCAGAATCGAAACATCAGAATCCACATAAAGCGGCTTCATCTTATCACCAATTGCCGGTTTACGGAATTCCCTGCTGGCTTCTGATGCAGTTCCAATAAAAGTTTCAGTTGCTTCAATATCTGGCGGAGTAGTTCCATATTCCCCGGAATTATTCCAGCACATATACCCGCGGTCCAGAGAATCGCGAACACCAAAGAACTGCTTCTTAATATAATCAGAATCATAATAAAGTCTGTCGTAGCTTACATTCAGATAGAACGACTGAACCCATGGACGAATAATTGCTCTGTTGCGGCACAAAATTGTATTTCTGAAAGAACCGTAATAATAAATGCGGTATGTACGGTCTGCCACAGGAGCATAGTTTAAGAATGTCTGTTCAAAATGACTTGGATAGAACATCGGTCCAATCACATCAACATACTCAGCAAGCATTTCTGCGTCCTGACCAGTTCTTGTTCCACTACGATACCAGCCGTTTGCACCATAAATATCAATTCCAATCGGTGCTTTAATATTTGCACGTGCATAAGAAAGGAACGAAATCAAGGCAGATTCCTTATCCATTCCCTTATCCTGCCAGCGATACTGTGCATTATAAAGATTCAAACCATCTGTCGGAAAGCGGATATAATCAAACTGAATTTCGTCAAAGCCGCGTTCAATCAGTTCTTTTGCAATTGCTACGTTATATTCCCAAACCTCTTCGGAATACGGGTCTACCCACTGCTCATCATAATATGCAGTTTCTTTAGTACCGGTAGGCTGCTCATTTTCATCAAGAACATCCTCGTAGCCTTTAATTCCCATCCACGGTTTGTTCAACTTTTTATCCCAGACAGCGTATTTTCCATTTTTGTATTTTGAGAGAGAGCGGTCTTTAAAAGTAACAATACGTGCTACCAGATAAACATTTTCGCTCTTAAATTCCTTAATGAATTTATCAAGGTCTTTAATTGCATAGCCAGAGGTAGAACATTTTTCCAGAACCAATGGATCTTTTGAATCATAACGAAGGAAACCATAATCATCCTTCATATCAATTACCATTGAGTTCATATTGCGGTCTTTAATAACCTTCTTGAATTTCGCAACTCCTTCAGGGAAGCTGCACTGGTAAGCAGAGGCATAAATGCTCTTTCTACCGTTTGCAATTTCTGCATAAGGAGAGTTCACAGTTCCCGGATAAAGCAGCCAGAGTTCGTTCAATTGAAGTCCGCGTGCAAATCCGCTTCTAGACTGAGGAATCCAGGCAGTATTTATCATACCCGGAACAGAAGAAAATGCTTCATGCCAGTCTCGTTCCTGACTTGGAGTACCAGGACTTTGAAGACTATCCAAATCAATAGCGCCAAAGCCTTCAAGCTTAGTATATAGAAGCACATTATCTATTGTAGTAAGTCCGTCTGTAACATCAGTTGGTTCAGAACCTGTATAAATCAGCTCACCTTTCTTTTCCTGCCAGTTGAGACGATAGATTCGCGGAATATAAGTCTGAGAAATATAGATTTCTGTATAAACTGAACCGTCTGCATTGGTTCGTACAACCGGAAGAATATCAGCAATTTCATCCGGAGATGTAAGGGAAGGCATTTTTTCAAAACCGGCATCAATATCTGTCCAGCCAGCCTTCTGTCTATCCGGGAAAATATAGGAAAGTCCAAAAATTGGATGCGCCATAAAGACTACAGTCTGATCATCGAGTGTGGCAACGGCAACTGCCTTCATTCCAGGAGAATTTTTACTCATAGAACCAAGGTCTTTCCATGTAAGTCCGCCATCACGGCTGAAATAAACACTGTCCTTTGTAGCAGTTACAACCTCGTTATTATTAAGCGGATTTACAGAAAGGTCTTTGAGCTCCTGAATCTGAAGCGAAAGGGTTTTCTGTCCTTCTTTAAAGGTTTTTATAGTAAGGAATGGAAGTCCATTATCACGTTCTTCAAATTTCTTTAAATCCTGAGAATAAAAAACTCCTTTCTGAGTACGCATAAGCCAGGAAGGATGTGGAACACCACTGCTATCTGCAATATTTACACGCAAAAGCTGATCTACACGAGCTTCTGTCCACAGAGGAATTGCGGAATTTCTGTTTGTTACGCGGAAAAGTCCGTTATCTGAACCTACGAGGAATACTTCTGTTTCCGAATCGTTATCCAGTGCACTTACAGGATTCTTTTCCGGAAGTCTATATAATGGTTTTACCTCGTCTGAAAAAGCAAGGACCGTTAAAAAAAACAAAGAGAGTACAAAAAGTGATTTTTTCATACTCTCTTTATCGGTAGATTTTGCTTAAATATTTACTACAGAATCTTATCAAGTGCTTCTACGACATCCTGATCGTACAAAGCAGACTGTTCTTTAAGTGTATTTATAGCAGATTCCTTATCCATAGCACCACGATAAGAACGCTTACTTGAAAGTGAAACGTAACTTTCTGCTACACGGATAAGACGTGCAATCTGTGGAATCTCGTCTCCAGAAAGCCCCTGTGGATATCCAGAACCATCGATATTCTCATGATGCTTTGTTGCAGCATCTTCAAATACACTCCAGTACTTCTTAGGAACAAACTCAAGATGTTTTTCTGCAAGATTAACGTGCTCGTTCAATGCATGCTTTTCTTCTTCTGTAAGCTGAGTTGCAACAAGAAGATCAGGATCAATTGCAAGGAATCCTGCATCGTAAATCATAGCAGCACAGAAGTTGAGCATTGCCATTCCCTGAGGAAGTCCAAGCTGAATAGAAAGCTTGTAAACCAGCTCGGAAACGTTCTTTGAATTATTCTTACGGCCTGTAACATTATCAATCTGCTGGCCAATTTCCTCACACTTAACAGCAAGCTGCTTAAGTTCTTCTTCATCCTCTTCAGAAAATGTTACATCCGGAAGAGCCTGTGCCGGAGCCCATGTAGAAGAACCAGCAATTCTAAGTGAAGGGTTTCCACCATAGATATCTGTAATTCCACCAAGCATAAGGCGATTTGTCTGGCTCTGATTCTGAGCAAGAAGCTTAAATGCCTGTGCATACTGTTCCTGCTGCATGAGATTTGCCTTAGCAGCTCTTCTTATTATTACTATAATCAGCATTACAAGGAATGCGATTATGATTGCAATTCCAATAATTGAGAAAGCAATTACACGTGTAGAACGCTTTGTTTCTCTTGCAGTTTCAGAAAAGGCATTTCCCATATCCTTAAGACCAGATTCAAGGGCATTCTTAAAATCTTCCTGTCCTTGTTTTGTAGCTTCAGCCTGCTCCTTCATTGCTGCAGCCTGTTCTTTCATAGCCTTTGCCTGAGCTTCCATAGATTCCTGCTGAGCCTCAAAGCGTTCCTGCTCAACCTTGCGTTGTGCAGCAGTCTCAGCTTTTTGTGCAGCCTTTTCTTTATTAGCCTGATCGGTCTCTATCTGCTTAACAAGCTTTTTGATTGAAGTATTCTCAATATTAGGATACTTCTCAAGATTCATCTTGATATCAATGAGAGCCATATCATCATATTTTTTCTGAAGTATCTGAAGCTTCTGCTTATAAACAGTCTGTGCAAAATACAAAACATTTGCCTGAGAATCCTCATCTTTTGCAACTGCAAGAGCCTGGTTTACATACTTATAAGCATCTTCAATGTTTCCATCGTCAAAAGCTTCTTCTGCCTTATCCAGAAAGCGTACAGCTAAATCTGTTGTTGCCGCAAAAGTTTGGGCAGTGAAGAAAACAACTAATAATGCAATTAAAATTCTTTTAAGCTTACCTAACAACATTTTCAACTCCAATAGCCAGAATTACACTCGCTCTATTTTCCATTCCATCATTCTTAAGGAAGAATTTATCCCTCAAGCCAATATTGAAATTTAACTTTACTTTTTCCAATTCCGCAAATGGAATTGCCATATTCATAGCAAAACCTGCTGCCACTTTTATATTTTGATAGAATAAATGTCCTGCAAGCCAGTCAGCGCCAATATCCACCTTAAGCGAGCCAAGCGACAGATTTCCCATTTTTATTCCTATAAATGGAGAGAAGAAGTTACCAACGACAGTTTCTGTAAGTGGCGCAGTATCTGATTTTCCTGTAATTACAGCACCAAAACCAGCTCTTATAAACAGGTTCTTAGAAATATTAGCAAATGAATATTTTAATGCAGCTTCGAAATCACCAAGCAATGGAACCATCTTTTCTTCTTCCACTGGAATAGTAAGGAACTGAGCTCCTGCAAATGCATCTATACCAAGAACATTTTTATTCTCCATTGTATATTCATAATCAAAGTCCAAACAAATACCATAATGGAACGAATTTATTGCAGAACCCTTATCCATTAAATATGCAATATCTGCCATTCCAAGTTTTAACAGCCAGTTTGTACTTGTAAGCTTTGTTTCTTTTCCAGAAACATATACAGAACCTGTAGAAGTTTTTGTAGCTGCAACATATTCTTTTTCTACGTTACTGCGCTGTTTTTCCTTCTCCATTTCAATTCTTGCAAGCTCAAGTTGTCTCTGATGTTCACGTTCTGCTTCATGTTTACGCTGAATCTCATAAGCATCAGAAATTACACTGTACATTTCTACAGCTTCTTCGTTATCAAGATTATTCTCAATAAGAACAAGTGTAGCAGACATAGCAAAATCATAATCATTATTAACAATAAGACGTCTGATTTTCTTCTGAGTATAGTTTTCCATTAAATAGTAATATCTATCTTTTGTGTTTCTAGAAAGAATACTATTTAATTTACTATCATCTTTTGCAGAAAAGCAGCTATCTATCTGGTTATAAATCTCGCTTACATATTCTTCCAGAGCAAAGAGCTTGCCAGAAGAACACAGTAACAAAACTGCTAAAGATAATATTTTTATTTTCCTTCCAAACATTCTCACTCCTTTGCCTAGAAGATATTCGTTCTAAATCCAACTGCAATCTGTGGAATCAAACTCTTTATGTTTGTTCCTGAGACGTCGGTAGGGATAAACCACAGTGAGCCTTCTGTATACATTGAGAACGAACTGAAGGCTTTCACATTCTGAAGTTTAATTCTTGGGAATTCAATCTGTGCAAGCAGAGAAGAAAGAATCTGTGATTTTCCACTGTTCGTCTGTGTAAACATTGCAAATTCAGCACCTACACCAAAGCCTGCATAGAGCCAGTCCCAGTCGTGACCAAGGAAGAAGCTGAATGGAATAGAAGCAATACTTGCAATAATCTTAAGGCTGTATACATTTCCACCGTAACGCATATCTGTAAAATCTCTCTTGAACAGGTTAGAAACTGCGTCACGCTGCTGCTGTGTAAACTGACCGTAAGAAGCCTGTACCTTTACAACGTCATCGAAGAAGGTAAGTCCGGCACCTACAGAGAACAGTGTTGCACCCCACAGACGGAAGTCTAAGTACAAGCCCTGGATGAATGAAGGAACTTCGTAACTTGCTTTATCACCCTTACGCAAAGCAACAGTTACATCCTCAAGTTTTACATCATCATTTGAAAGACCTGAAGCATTAAGTACCTGGTTATAACGACCACCATTAATTGGAGCAATCAGGCGGATTGAAGGTGCAGTATTATCAACCTGAATGATTGTTCTTGTGATAGCTGTTTCACCGTTCTTCATCGTAGCGCGGATGAGGAAGAAGTGATATCCTTCTGCAATATCCTGATTTTCTATACGGTACATCCACTTTTCATTCTTAGAAAGCTCTGTGAATGTCTTACCGTTATCAAAACTCAATTCAATCTTAGCAACCTTCTTAGCGGCTGTTGCTGCCTTCTGCTCAGGAGTTGCTTCCTTAGTTCTAGAGAAGAGGAGTTCATCTTCACTGATAGAGTAACCTGCCTGACCTCTGATGTAAGGACGGTTGATTGCAAAGTCACCGTAAGTAAAGTTATCAATCTTAATCCATGGTCCAACAGGACTATAAGTAATAGTCTGTTCGCGAGATTTTACAGTCTTTCCATTAGCAAGAACTGAATCTACACGATAAGTGTGTACACCTTCTTCAATATCTTCTGGACCAAGATCAAACTTAAAGAAGCCACAATCTGTAAGGGTTGTATCTGAAACCAGCTTATTATCAACATAGAGATTCAAGAGTGTAATTTCACTTTCAGAAGCAGCCTGTCCATAAACTGTGAACACACCGTTCTTATGTTCTCCGTTGAGTGGATACAGAATATCTACAGTTGCAGGAGCAATATTCTTTTCAAGGTGAATATTGCGACTGACATTAGTTATGTTTCCAGCCTTATCTTTTCCAGTAAGTTCTACGTTATAGAAGCCGTCTGGAAGATCACGCATATCAATTGTTTCACCAATAATACGGTCAATCTTAATCTTACGGATACTTGGTGCACCACCTCTTTCAAGGTTTCTGATTGTAATGTAAAGATCTGTAACCTCTACGTTATCATAAGTATTACCAGAGAAGAACAGCTGACCAGTTGTTGTAGAATCATCAAGCGGCAATTCAAGGTTCAGGTAAGGAGCATCGTTATCGATATTGATAAGGCTCGAGTAAAGTCCCTGAATACCATAGTTATCTGTTACCTTAAGGAAGACAACCTGAGTTCCACCAGGAATAGCACGTGTATCTACTGTGTAGCTCCACTTTTCTGTTCCTACAGCCTCGTTATAACTGTTACCGTTATCAAGCGAAACCTTAACATTTGCAATTCCGTTCTTATCGCTTGCCCAACCAGAAATTGTAACAAGATTACGTACAGAAGTATCGATTGTAGGCTTTTCTACAGCACCCTTTGGCTCTTCAAGAGAAATACGGTAAGTACGTGAAACCTCAGGTCCCTTTACACCATTGATATCAACAGCATAAACAGTAACTGTATGCTCGTTATCTACCATTGTATCAAGAGGTACATCAATTGAGAAACTTGTATTCAGTTTGTACTCTGCATCTGCATTAGTCTGCTTGAATACTTCTTTTGTTGATACCTGCTTGTATGAACCGTTATCAATCTTATAGAAGATTGAAGATTCACCATCATCATCGTAAACAACACCCGAAATTGTAAAGTCACGGGTAATTACCTGCATATCTTCCGGTACATGAATTTCTGCACGTGGAAGGTCAGATTCATTATCAATACTGAACAGCCATGATTCTACCGGAGTTGCATTTCCAGCATCATCGGTGAAGACAAATGACATTGCATCGCTTATAGGTGCTTCTGGTGTACCAACATGAGTATAGATAAGAGGATTCAATTCAATTGGCTGACGAACCTGTGCCCTGCCCTTTTCTGGAGGAGCCAGATATTCTGCCTTAGCAAGAAGTCCGTTATCTGATACTTCAAATACAATGAGGTTATCACCGTTTACAACATCAATTTCCTGAGGCTCAACTACTCGAACTTCTGGAGGAGTAACATCCTTATAAGCTGATGTATAAATATAGGTTTCGTGACCCGAAGTATCGCGGGCACGCATATTGATTCTGATAAGACCATCAGGCAATTCAGAAATATTTACATCTTTAGAGAAGGTTACACCAACTCTGTTATTGTTTCTTGAAAGATCAAAGCTAGACCAGTTTTCTCCGTTATCGAGAGAGTATTCTACGGCTCTGATTCCAAGAGGATGAGCTGCAGTTCCCGAAAGTCTAAAGGTATTTCCTACCCACTGGAAAAGCTCTGGAGTTACAAAGTTGATTTCAGGTGCACTTGTATTTGCAATAAAGTTCAACGGAGAAGAATTGTGTGCATCACCAAAGCGGTCTGTAACTCTTACAACCACATTCTTATATACTCCATCTTTTTCTGCATAGAGAGTAATAAGATTTCCATCAGCCTCAGCAACAAGACCTGCAGTTGAAGAAACCAGTTCTACTCTAAGAGGAGCATTGTAATTTACATAATAGAGGAATTTTGAGCCATTGCTCAAAACATAGTTATTATCAACTTCATCATATACAGTGCCAGTAGCAGGCATTGGATAGATTCCTTCTTTATCATTGATAAGTTCAGCCTCTGCCTCACGTACAACTGTGAAAGAACCTGTTACTGTCTGCTCAAGCGCACCAGCCTTAATTACAGCACTGAGTTTATTAACACGAGAAGGAAGATTTGTTGCAGGAATTTCTGCAATCCAGCGCATTGGTTCTTCTAGAGTAGGCTTAATAAGCTTTGCAGCACCTTTTTGTGTAACAGAACCACCGGCAATTTCTTCACCTGTTATTTCGAAGTTTACAGAATTAACAACCGCGCCAGTATCAATATAAAGACGGATTGTTGCAATATCTTTTGAGTTGTAGCCAAGAACAATCGGCATACCACTCATATAATCAGCATCATTGATCTGTACAATGTGTGCAGAAAGAGAAGGCTTTTTAACTGCAGTGAACTTTCCAGCAACAGGCTTACCATCTGTAGTTGCAGTATTAAAGCTTACAGGATTATTTCCTTCTACCATTTCTTCGCGGAAATAAGTCTGATAATCTGCTTCAAGTTCACCCTGATAAACTGCTACAGCATAAACATCAAAGCCATCTGCCCAGAATACTGCAGGTGCTTTTGGAACAGGCATCTTTCCATTCTGCTCTTCTACATCTGGAATATTCTTAACTGCAAATGCCTTGGCTTTTTTGTTTCCGCCGGCACTTTCAGCAATCAATTCTACGATATGAACACCGTAACCATAGTCTTCTGCATTAAAGGTAAATTTGAATGAACCGTCTCTTGAAACATCAATTGACTTAAGATCATCATTTGTAGAAGGAGCTGTTGTAGTTGCAATAATTCCCTTCTGAATATCTACCTTAGCAGACATTACTCTGTATTTAAGACCACCAACACCAGTTTCACAGGTAACTTTACCACTTACAGCAAAAGAACCTTCAAGTCCATTAAGTGCATTTGATTCTGAGTAATCACTAATTGTAATTTCAGGAAGAGCAGTATCGGCACGGAATCTCAAAGGACGAGATTCAATAGTCTTTCCTTTGTCTGTTTTGATTCTTACAACAACAGGATCTGAACTTCCAATTGCATTCTGTGGAATAAGGCGGATTAAATTGCCTTCAAGTTCAACCTTTGCAAACTTTGTTGATGGAACCAGCTCTGCACTTGCAGCATTAGCTCCAATCAGATAACCGGTAACAGGGAAGTCTGGATTACTTATGATTGAACCGTCTTCGTCTACAGTGCTGTCATCAAACACAACAACAGGCTCTTCACTCTTAACAACTGTAGTATTAGTTACATAGTAAAGTGCTCTATAAGTTGAAACACGACCAATCATATCTTCAGCTTCAATTGTAAGGTTCATTACACCCTTAGCGCTTTCCGGAAGAATTGGAAGTGTATATGTATAAGAAGTTGCATTCTTAAGTTCTGTAGAACTTTCTGCAAGACCTTCTTTACCCCACTTAAGAGATGAAGAAACCCTTACAAGACCTACTCCAGAAGTAATTCCCAAACTGAAGGTACGTCCACTTTCCGGATGGATTTCCATACCGTTTACAAATTCGTTTCCGTCTTTTCCACCATTAAGTTTCGCTTCACCAAACTGAGGAGCAATTCCGCGGGAAACAATATTAACTACTACAGGATTTCCAACAACATCATTTACATCAACTGCAGTAACAGTTACTTTATGATTTCCTGTTGAAAGTGCTTCTGCATCACAAAGATGATAGTAGAATACACCCTTTGTTTCCTGAATAATCGGCTCATTATTATCAAGCTGAATTCGAACTTCCTTTACACCATCAGGATCTGTTGCAATACCGCGTACAAAAAGCGGATCTGCATCACCAAAGTTCTGACCTTCAGCAGGTTCAGAAACCGATGTTACAGGCTTGTCATTTTCCTGATTTAAAGGAATATTGCGGCTTACGTCTACAATATTGCCTGCACGGTCTTTAGCATGAATTGTGAATTTTGTCGCTTTATCTTTGATTGCAAGTGTGTCTACATTAACGGCCCAGTAAGGGTTACCAGGAATAAGATCAAAGGTGCCAGACTGAGAACCGAATGTCCATGAAAGTTCTGTTACACCAATTGTATCCTTTGCATAACCGGCAACTGAGAATTTACCGTCCATAACCTGACCTTCTGCCGGATAAACAATTCCAACATCAGGCTTAGTATTATCTATAAAGTACAGGAATGAATACATTCCCACAGAACCAGCCATATCTACAGCCTTAAACCAGAGAACAGCAGGTCCATCATTAAATTTCTTTGTATCAACTGAAACTGTGAAATCACAAAGAGACTTATTCTTGTTTCCGCCGAACTTAAGAGGTGTGAAGTTTTCGCCGTTATCTACAGAATAATAAAGCTCTTTAATTCCGTTTCCATCCGAAACAATACCGTCAAATTTAACATTTCCAGAAACAAGAATACCCATTGTCTTGTCCTGAACTTCTGTTACAGGTTGTTTACGGTCAAGCTGCCAGGTAAGCACATAAGGGTTACTTACTCTTGGCTCTTCATTTATATCGTAACCAATTACTTTGATTGTATGGTCACCTTCTTCAAGGTCATTTGTATCGAGGTAGTAAGACCAGAATTCCTTTCCATCTGCAGTAACTCGTTTTTCAGTCTCTTTTCCTTCATCAAGAATGAGTTCAACCCGTGATACACCATCATCATCAACACATGTACCTACAATATTAAGGTTACCAACGACACGCATGTGAGGATACGGGTTTGTAATACCACAGATTGGAAGGTCAGATTTTGGATCCAGATAAAGGTTATGAGGTCCTTCAATATGAACATTACCACCAAGGTCGCGGGCTGTGATCATAATATTGTACTTGCCCGGCTTGCGGCTATCCAGATCAAACTGTTCCTGCCAGCTGTTCATGTTTTCAACTGAAATTTCTTCAACATCACCTTTTCCGTGTGCAAAAGATAATCCTGCAACGAACACTGAGAAAATAGTAATTAAGAATACTTTTTTCATCTTATCCATGTAGCACCTCTATATATTTTTTGCAAAATCCTTTTAATTTAAAATCCCTCATTTTATTATCGGTAGGAATATACTATTTAATTAGAAAAAGTTAAGTTATAATATATTTAAGAATTTTTTAATCAGGAGAACATACTATGAGTACAACAGACATTTCCATTTTACAACAGATTATTGATAAAAGCAAAAAAATTGTATTTTTTGGTGGAGCCGGGGTTTCAACCGAATCCGGCATCCCGGATTTCCGAAGTGTGGACGGTCTGTATAATCAGCAGTGGAAATACCCGCCGGAACAGATTATAAGCCGCTCTTTCTTTTACCAGAACACTCCTGAGTTTTATAGATTTTACCGTGCAAAACTTTTACCACAGGGAATTAAGCCAAATGCAGCTCATTATAAACTTGCTGAGCTCGAAGCAGCCGGAAAACTGCTTGCTGTAGTTACTCAGAATATTGATGGACTGCATCAGCTGGCTGGAAGTAAAACTGTTTACGAACTTCATGGCAGCACATTAAGAAATTACTGTCTGGACTGTCATGCTTTTTACGATGAAAAGATTATTATTGAAAGCGAAAATACTCCTGATAAACTGCCTCACTGCCCAAAATGTGGAGGACTTATAAAACCTGATGTAGTTTTATATGAAGAAGGTC